>CAZCOV010000127.1:12015-15465 GCA_964499975.1 uncultured Thermoanaerobaculia bacterium | reverse complement strand
CACTGTCGACAAAAACCCCAGCAGCGCGACCAAGGGGCTGCGCCCCTTGGAACCCCCAAGACCAAACGGCACAAAAATCAAGCAACAAAGCTCAATCGTTGTGCTCGGAACCCCCACCCGCAGCCACCCGGAACCCGACGACCAGGTCCCGGTCCCTGGCACGCCCCCTGCTACGGATCGCCGCGCGCAGGAGCCTGGACCGGTTGACCCAGGAACCGCCGCGCACCACACGCCAGGCAGATTCGTCGTGCTCATCGCCCGACGCGCAGGGGTCCGCCTTGCCGCCACGGTCGCGGTAAGCGTCCTTGACCCAAAGATCGCGGCACCACTCCCAGACGTTCCCCGCCTGATCGAGCGTGCCAAAGGGACCAGCGCCCCGCAGAAAGCTCCCCACGGGTGCAGGCTTCCCTTGCTCCAAGTCGAGGTCGAACCTTGCGTGGTGCTCAGTGGGTTCTTCGTCGCCCCACGGGTACGGCCGCTGATCCTTGCCGCGCGCTGCAGCCTCCCACTGGGCTTCCGTGGGCAGCGCCAGACCCGCCCACTGGCAATACGCGTGCGCGTCCGCCCAGCTCACGCCGACCACCGGCTGGCGGGAATCGTTGAAGCGGGGGTCTTTCCAGAAAAGAGGCTGCGCGTGCTGCGGATTGGCGCTCAGGAACTTGCCGTACTGGCCGTTCGTCACGGCAAATTTCCCCAGCCAAAACGCGCTCAACTCAACCTGGTGGACCGGCTGCTCGTCAGAGGTGATGTCGGCCGCGCCGAGGGTGTATTTGCCCGCCGGCACGTAGAGCAGCACCGAGCCATCGATCGCGTTCACCCGTTCTTCGCCCGGACGGTGCTCCTTCTTGCGCGGTGGCTTTGCCGCGACCCACTCGTCTACCACGACCACCGGCTGACGGCTTTGGGTTGGCTCAGCCGGTGGCTTTGCCGCGGCCCGCAGCTGCTCGACCACCCTGCGAATCCCCCGCACCACCTCGACAAACGCCTCGTCGCGGTCTGGCCAGCGGGTGATTGGGTGGCCATCGCGCGGCAAGGCTTGCAGCTCACCGAGCGGCGAGTGGTGCCAGTCGCAAGGCCGCAGGATGATCGGGATCACCCGCGCCTCGCCGGCGCGATGGCGTTCGAGCGCGCGCAGCATTTCTTGGTCCCAACAGTATTCCGAAGCGAGAAAGGCGGGTGAGACGAGCAGCAGGACCACGTGGGCCGAGTTGAGGTTGCGGTCGATCTCTTCCCGCCAGCTGGTGCCCGCGCTGATGTCGCGGTCATTCCAGGCCCGGAGCAGCCCCTGCTTTTTGAGGGCCGTCAGGTGGGCGTCGAGTTCCTTGCGCAGCTCTTCGTCGCGATGCGAGTACGACACGAACACGTCAATGGCGGTGAGACCCTCCCGTAGCATGCCGCAAGTATATCCGGCTCACTGCCCTGCCCACGCGGTAGCGTCTTTGCGCAGTCCAGCGCGAGTTCACGCGAGGTCGTCCTGGGGCTCGGGCACGTCGGGGTAGGGTATCCGCTCCCAGGCGCCAGCGGGGCGAACCGGACCGGAGTTGGATTTACTCGACGACCGGAACCGCGACGACCTCGGGCCAGGGAAACGGGACCGCGACCGCGAAAGCGTCGAATTCACCGGCAAGCGTGCTCACCGCTCGCCCTGGGCTCCAGGCGAGTAGCTGAACGGCGCGCGGGGGAAGGTGGGCACCTTGCCACAAACCCTCGCGGTCGGTGGCTGCCACAGCAGAAAAGGTCAACCAGGCGAGTGACACCCCGCTCAGGTTCAAGCCATCGCTGCGCAGCACCAGGCTGGCCCAGGGTGCAGGTTTCCCATCGTGGTGCGTCCGCACCCAGAGCGGTGGAGCAGCTGGCGGCAATGACCACCGAACCTCCTCACGGTCGCCTGCTGGTCTTTCCCAAGGCAAGACCAGAAACGCGGTCTGCGGATGGCGTACCAGCAGGAATGCCCCTTCAGCCTCCCGTGGCACGCGCACGATCCCTTGCCCATCACACTTGGCTTCCCATATGGCCATTGCAGCGTCGAGCGTGCTTTGTGCCCGAAGCTCCGCGCCGACGGCCGGCATACCACCCGGCAAGAGCACGCGCAACACCTGCCCTTCGACCTTGCGCAAGCGCAGGGTCAACATCTCACCCCGATCGCTTTTTTCGACCTTCCGACGCTCTTCCTCGGCGGGAAAGTAACCGGAGGCTTTGGCTAGGATTGCAATCTCCCCCGGCCGGAGGGGCGGCAGCTCCGCGATTCCCTCGAGGCCTGCGACCGCGCGTGTGGTCACGGTTTTCTCTTCGCCGCGATCTGAAAAAACGTTGCCGACTGAAACCTCGGCGCCAGCGATGCCATCTCCGGTCGCCTGGTCGATCACCTTCACCCGATAAGAGTTTTCCGGGAGGGAAAAATCAATCGTCCGATGACCCTCGATCGGTTCTGACAAGAAGTCGATATATGGGGGAGCCGTGCTGCCTTTGGGTTGCACGAAAACCAGATAGTGGCCCGCCCGAAACAGGTCCACGCGATAGACACCGTTTTGATCACTCTCGGCCTTGATCTGGTCACCTTGCTGATTCGCCTGAAATGAAACCGTGGCCGGGATCCCATGATTGCCACGAAAGACCGTACCTTCGACGAAAATGGGAGTCGGACGGAAGCGAACGGTCAGCGCCAGGCCGTCGCTCAGATCGACGTCTTCATGGAACTTCCAGGGTGGGCAATTCAAGACCAGATCCAGCGGCGCGGCCGGCAAGCGTTCCAGCAGGAGCTCTTGGCGTTTCGGTGCAATCTCGATCCGTTGCACCGGTTGCCAGCCTTTAGCACCTTCAAGCAGCACTTCCAGGAACATGCCCTGCCGCAAAGGTTCCGGGACGTCGAGTTGCACCTGCACGTTGGGCAGGGCGCGCAGCTGGCCGCTCAAACTCTCGATTTTTGCCGGGCGCAGAGAGATCTCTTGGGGTTTGAGAAAGACCGAGCTCGACTGCACCTCCAGCCGAGCCGTGCGCTCGCTCAAGCCGAACCATACGGCATGGATGCGCACCGCCGTGCGGATCAAGACATCAGGCGGGCTCGCCGGACCCGTTTCGCGCTGCAGCAAGAGCTCCACGTCATCTTCAGCGTGGCTGGCAAGCAGACCAGGTCTTTCCAGGCGAACGATCAGGTCGGTTTGGGGCGCCGCCGGCAGAGCGGGCCTCACCCATGTGGTTTGCTCGGTTGCCACTGCCACTGGTCTGGTCAGGCCGACGTACTCCTGGCGTTCTTCGTCAAACAGCGCCACCAGCACGTTACCTGTCGGCATGCGCGCACCAACCCACCGTGCTTGACCGAAGACGCGGCGCGAGATCTCCTGCTGCGGGTAGGGTCCTCGAGCATGGCTGTCTTGATGGAGCAAGCGGAGCGATATCTGCTCGCCAGCCGCTACGTCCTGCCGCCGCTCTTCCGCCTGGTCGCGATGACCC
>CAZCOV010000127.1:0-12005 GCA_964499975.1 uncultured Thermoanaerobaculia bacterium | reverse complement strand
CGTCGCGGGCAAGGGCAACGAGGCCAGCACTTACGATCGGCGTGGTGCTCGACAACCCCTTGCCTTGAAACGGCTCGGCGCGAAAATTGACGACCGATGTAAATGGGCTCATCCAGCCGGAGCCTTCCAGCCAGAACTTGTAGCGGCCGGGCGGTGGCTGAATCCAGGTGGCCGCGGGAAAAATCAATTCTTGATAGGGTGCGCCTTCGGGAACCAGGTGAACTTCCAAATTCGACCGGTCAGCCTTCTTGCTCGGATCTGGGCCTTCGGTGGCCCAAAACGAAAGCGCAACCTTGCCGTCAATTTCACCAACTCGCTCCCCGGGTACCTCTGATCCTTGTAGAGCCGTCGCCTGAAGACAGGCTAAAACATAAAACAGTGAGGTCACTGATTTTAATAGTTTTGGTAACACATCGGCTCCTCAACGAAGATTTATATAAGTTTAAAACTAAAACTAAAACTAAAACTAAAACGAACTCGACGCTGCACAGCAAGAATTGTAACTCACGCCCACGCAGCCAAAACCACTCAACAAGCAAGCAGCCGCAGCCGGCGCAGGACCCCAACAATTCCCGTCAGTGTTACAGTACATTCCACACCATTGGCTCGGGTCGTCTCTACAGAACGCGAGTGTATCGTCGCCTCGGTCAGCGAGAAAAGATACCGTGCTTAGAAAACCAACTGTTACGAGCAGTAATATCCATACGATGCGACGCATGACAGCCTCACGCGAGGTCGTCTTGGGGCTCGGGCACGTCGGGGTAGGGATCGAGCGGTTCGCCGAGGGCGGCCATGGCGTTCAAGAAGAGGTGGGGGAACGCCAGCGGCACGGTGCGGCAGAGCCGGACGATGCGCTGGCGCAAGGCCGCACCCTGGGCGTCCGGTTGGGCGGCCAGGCGGTAAAGCTCGCGCCAGGCGTCCAGTTCGCCGCGGTCAAGGAGCTGGGCCAGCACTTCATCACTCGCCAAGACAAGGTCCGTGCGATTCCACAAGGCTTGCGAACGGCGCAGGTCAAACCCCTTCATGCCTCACCTCCGCCGAGCAGAAGATGGGCCAAGACCTGCGCCCAAAAGCGGCCACGGGAAGCCAGGTGCTCCCAGTTGTTCCAGGGCGGACGCAATCCGCGATAGCTCTGCAAGTCCACGCGATCAACGTCTTGGGGGCGAGCTGCGCCGAGCCGCTCGATCACTTCGGCGAGCACAAGGAGGGGAAGAGCAGCCCAGGAGGCTGGGCTGCTGGGGGGACGACTTCAAGGGTCAATGGGCTCGATATCCCCGTCGATCGGCTCTTCATCGACCGCGCACTTCGTCTTGCATTTGACATAGCAGTTCTGGCACCACTTTCCAGGCGATCCACCCGAAGAGCAAGCATTGCCAACCTTCCTGCACCCTTTACTGGCAACTCCATTGGGGCAAGTACCAGCCGGAACCACCAGCGCTGCTTCGCATGAGGCGGTAGTGCCATAATTCGCGCTCGTATCGCAGAAGTCATTCAACGCCACTTCGGTCGAACAAGTCAGCGCCACGGCCAGCTCCAGCTCCGCCGGGACGCAGTCAGCTAGTGCCAGGGCTGGATCGGTGCTCACCTCCGCTGGAGTCGATTCTGCTTGCAGCGTGGTGGCTGCCAGCAAGCAGAGAATCAAGAAGGCTTTGCAGATCAGTGTGCGGTTTGCGGACATACTTCACCTCTTTCTGAAAATGGCACGGGGCCTCCGTGCGAGTTCAAAAGTCAAGCCGAAGCCAACACCCGGATGGATGGGTCCCCTTATCTGGCCGCTTTGGCTCTGAAACGGATGACCCTCCAAGCATATTGCTCCAGCTCTACTCAACTGTAGATCCCCAGGAGTGCCGAGTCAACAGAAATTTCAAGCTATGAGACTGTATAAAACTATCGGCCAAAATTCCCAGCCGACCCATTGGCGAAGGTGCCAGCCGACCCGTTGGCGAAGGTGCCAGCCGACCCGTTGCGAAGGTGCCAGCCGACCCGTTGCGAAGGTGCCAGCCGACCCGTTGGCGGCTGTTTGATACCCCTCGTATCACGGACAGGCCGGGCCATTGCTAATCATGTGTTTCTGGCCGTCGAACTGGAAGGTGGCGCCTTGCAGGAAACTTGCGAGGGGCGGTCTGAAAGTCGACCCGGGCACGATGTTGGCGCAAAACCAGCGCACTGCTTCTTCTTGCGTGGCGAATGGCCCGGCGATCCGACGCAGCTGGGCGGCCTGACCGACGGTGCGGTTGCAGTCGACCCCCCAACCGGCAAAGTTGCAGGAGGGTGTGGCCTCGAGTTGCTCTTGGACTCCAACGATCACGTCGTCGCCCGCCAAGAAAACGCCGAAGCCCTGCACGGGCAGGGGCGGGGCAGGGGCGCCAGGGCATTCTACCGTGCCGTCGACGACCCAACGCTGGGTGCGCGGCTGGTTGAGGACGTAGTCGAGGCCCTGGGCCAGCCAGTTGCGCTGATGGATGTGTTCGGGGATGGGCTCGCCACCAGTGTCGATGCCGCTGTCTCGGGGCACCCAGATCGGACCCTGGATCCAGGCGTAGTACTGGCTGTAGTCGTAGTCCCCAGGGCGCTGTATCCCCGGGTTTCCCCAATCCTCGCGGTGGCGGTTGACCTCGATGAATTCCAGCCAGGTTTGGCGCAACCCTGGTTCGCGAAAGCTCCACGGCGCATTCCACGGCCGGTCGCCCTTGCCGCGGAAGTAGAGGACCCTTTCCGGACTGCCTACGTCGAACGGCCGCAGCAGCTCGGGGTCGACGCGAAAAACCACGACTCCCCACCTGGCCAGCGTTTGTCCAGGAGCGCACTTGGAACGGGCGCTGCGCATTGCCCAGGACTGCGCCAGCTCGTATTGCCCTGGCACATGGGTGTAAAAGCCCTTGCCAAAATCCGTGTACTGGGTCCACGGTGCCTGGCCGCTGGCTTCGCTCCCATCGCCGAAACCCTGGACCGACCACGGGGTCAGGCGCTCGTTCAAGATCCGCTGGGCAGATTCGTAGTCGGTACCATGGAAGAAGTCGAACGCTTGCCCGCTAAGCGGAGCTACGAGCCAGAGCGCGAGCAGCCAACAGCGCAGGATCTGCTTTTCGATACTTTTCGCCCCAGAACGGCCATCGCTAGCTGAATTGCGCATGAGCACCTCAACTTTCTTGCCGGTTGTTGCTCGGCAGCAACTGAAAATCCATTTTAGTAGCTCACATTATCGTGGCCGGGTGCAAGCTCGCGAGCAAAAAACTCGCCCGAAGGTGAGCCGGGCGCTTCGGCGCTGTATCCCCGGGTCGGCGGTTCCGCAGGTCAGGTGTTACGATTTCTGGTGGCTGACCTGCCCAGCGCGGGCTTCGTGGCGCTCGTCATAGCGCTTTAAGACGGTTACTATAGATCTCTGCGGAGCAACTTGGTGCCCCTGCGCTCAAGGTCAGGGTCGGCCCGGAATCGTGGAGAATGGAAGCGAAAAAAGCCAAGCGGTGGACCCCCAAGATGATTGCCCGGCTGGGCAAGGACAACGATAGCTCCATTGCACAGGCCTTCGGTCTGACGTGCGAGCAAGTGACGGCCAAACGACGGTCCTTGGGGATTCCCGCGACAAAGCGCCCGCAGTCGTTGACCCCCGAGGAAATTGCCCTGCTCGGCAGAGTGCCCGACTCAGAACTCGCCAAGCGTTTCGGCTGTCATATGAGCACGATCGCCAGAAGGCGCCAGGAACTCGGGATCCCGGCCTGCGCGCTGCCCTTTGTCCAGGAGTCCAACCAGCGCTTTAGTCCCGAGATCATCGCCCGCCTGGGAAAAGAACCTGACGTCAACCTCGCGCGCGAGTTGGGGGTCTCTCCCAGTTGTATCCTTCTAAAAAGGCGCCGATTGGGGATCAAGGCACCACCCTTGCAGAATCGTCTCCCTAAAGAGCAGCCCCTGGTCCAGCCGCCGGCGGCCGAAGTGGCGCTGCGCCCGGGTGCGAAGTATCGGCTCGAACGCGCCAAGAATCGACGCGGATTCAGGTGCTATGTCTGGCCAGACGAGCTGGTAGCACTCCTCGGCAAAGTTGCGGAAAGACAAATTGCTCGCCTCGCCGGGATCAACAACGCTACGGTGGTCGCTGCGCGAAGAGAGCGCGGAATCCCGACTTACAAGCCCAAGTCTGCGCCGACCGTTTGGACTCGGGTCATGGAAGCTCGGTTAGGAACCGCCGAAGACGTCGTAGTTGCCCGGCTCTTGCGGGTTCCCATCGAGGCTGTCCGCGACCGGCGCACGGCCTTGGGGATCCCCAATTTCAATCCAGTGCGCCGCGCTCGGCGCTGGTCGGTGGAGGAGCTGACCAAGCTCGGTACGATCTCCGACGAGCAACTGGCAGCGCAGCTGCAGGTGAGTTGTCGGACGGTGAACATGAAGCGCCGGGAACTCGGGATCCCTGCGTTCAAGCCGGGAAGGACCTTGCGCTGGACGAAAAAGCTCATCTCTCGGCTCGGCAAGATGACCGACCGGGAGTTTGCCGCGCGCTTTGGCATGTCCATGCCGGCCGTTTATTTGCGGCGCAAAGCCCTGGGAATTCCCGCCTTCGTTGCGCGGGAACCGATCGAGATCACGCCTGAACTGATCGCGGCGCTGTACCTTCCCGAAAACGCAGCGTGCCAACGAACGGGCTATTCATCATCGACCATCCAGCGCTTGCGCCGCAAGCTGGGGATTTCATCCCGCAAGCATCCATGGACACCTGAGGTGATCGCTCGCTTGGGTAAAGAGCCCGACCAAAACATTGCGCGGGACCTTGGATTCGCCTTGAAGAGCGTCCAGACTAAGCGCCAGATGTTAGGCATTCCCCCTTGTCCTAACAGCCATTTCTGGCGCCCGGAAGAAGTTGCACTGCTCGGAACGATGCCCGACGAAGAGGTCGCAGCCCGATTGGGTCGCCCTTTTCTCGGGGTCCAGGCCAAGCGTCGGTCGCTGAAGATCCCATCACCTCACGGAACGAAGCGGTAGCGATTCGCTGTTTCAAGCGGTGCGGTCCTCACTCGTCATGGCGACGACGGCTGAGCAGACGCTGCCACCAGCGTTCTTTTTCGTTTTCGGGTTCTCCGAGGTCTTCAAACAGCTGAGTTAGCGGTTGGGGAAGGAGCGCGACGGTGCCTTTGCGCAGTTCGAGCAGCAGGAGCTCGATTTCTTGGCTGCGCAAGGTGAGGTCTTGGGAGAAGAGGTCGCCCAGGCGGTTTTTGCCGTCAAAGCCGAGGTAGAACTCCTTGGCCCGATCCGGGACGCGGTACCAGTCTTCCGGTCCGGGTTCGTGGGTCCACACCGGCACGAAACGTTCGAGCAGGTCGAGGGGCAGCGCGAAATGACGGTGGGAGTAGAGCACTTGCTCTTCTGCGGCCTGTTCGAGCAGCAAGTCGAACAGCGACAGCTCGAGGCTGGTGGTCATGCTCTCTTTGCCCTCGACCGCGACTTCGAGGATGCGCGCTTGCACCAGGTTGTACGCTGCTTGCATGAAGCGGAAGTACGAACCCTTGAGCCGCTCGTGGATCTCTTCGAGGCTGCGGTCACCATTGACCTCGCGCGCGATGTGGGTCTCGAGCGGGGTGAGTTCGGTGCCCGGCCAAGCCGGACCGCGGCGGAGCACGGTCGAGTTGTGGGGGAAGGCCCGGCGGATCGTGCGGAAGGCGTCTTCCCACTGGCTGCCCTCGAGCGCCAGGGCCATGGGGTCGAGCGGTTCGGCTAGGACTTCTTCGGCCGGCGGCAGGTCCGCCTGGAAGAAAAACAGGCCGTGGCGCCAGAGGAAAATGTCGCAGACCACGTCCTCGATCTGGCGGCGGAGCGTGGCTTGGATCACTTCAGGGGGCAAGATGTGGTGCTCACGCAGCACCCCTTCCAGACGCTTGCCTTCGGTCTTGCACAGGGTGAGTGAGCGGAGTAGGGTCGGCTGGTCGAGGTAGCCGTGGAGCAGCAGCATCCGGCCGTAAAACTCGGCGGGCTCGTCGGTCAAGCAGGCGATGATCTGGCCTTCCGCAAAGTAGAGCCTTTTTTCACGGTTGCTGCGGCGGAGCACCAGCGAACCACTGGACTTTTCCTTGTAGGCCCAGCCCAGCAGTTCGGTCATCGGGAACAAAGCGAGGCGTCCAGAGACTTCCATAACCGTGTTAATCCTATCTTCTTTGGCAGGGCGTGACAACTGCCAGGGCGGCGCACTATCCTTGCACCCCATGAACGCCCCACCCTTGAACTCAAATCGCGTCCGGATTTTCGCGCTGGCGCTCGTCGTGGGCTGCAGTGCTAACCTGGTCGAGGCTGCCTCGCCTCCTTGCCGACCCTGCGCCGGCGTCCGGGTGACCCAACCCACCGCTTGGCTTTCGGCGCTCGCGGCCGCGCCCCAGCTCAGCGGCGAGGCCAGGCTGTACGTGGCCTGGCCGGTGGAACTCGACGGCAACGCGGACCCCAATGCCGTGGCTGCGGTCCGTCAAACCGGCGCCACACCCTGGCTGGAAGTGCATTTCCGCACGGCGTCGCCGCTCTTAGAGCAGGCGCTTGAGCTCGAAAGGGAACTCGCGGAAGTCGCCCGGCTGGCGGCTGCCGCGGGCGACCGTGCGCATTTGCAGATCGTCTGGGAGCCGCCCAGCCCGTCGAGCTCCGCGCTCAAGGAGTACGCTTTTCTGCTGAAGCGTACAGCCGTGGCGATCACCGGGGTGCAACCCGAAGCGCGGGTGATCGCCGTTCCTCCCGTCACTAGCGCAGACGATCTGCGCACGTTTTACGCGGAAGAGGTGGCGGCTTATGCCGACGGCATCGCGCTGCCGCCAGGACCGCGAGAGGTGCAGCAGACGGTCCTCGCCAGCCTGACCGAACTCGACCCCGGCAAGCCGGCGGTGCTGGCCGCCTTGCCCTGGCCGGCCGACCCACGCACGACAGTGGTGCAAGCCGCAGTCGCCAGCGAAGACGGTTTTGCCGTCGCTTTTTTTGACCTGGGCGCGTCAGCTCCTGACCCGACAGCCCTCGCGCCGCTCAAGTTGCTGGCGCGCGAATTCCAGGGCGACCTGGCGCTGGCACCCGATTCCACCCCCCACGGCGCACGCTCAAGCCACGCTTTTGTCCGCGGCAGCGACCTCGGCTTGCGGGTGATCGTCGAACGAGATCCCGCCGGTCCCGCGGCTTTCGAGCTGCGCTTCCCCGACCCGCAGCTCAAGAGCCCGGTGCAAATCGACTTGCTGACCGGTGAAGAGCAGACCGTGTTCGGTCAGCGGCGCACAGCGGACAGCTTGCTGGTCCCGCTCAGCGGGGACGCGCCGGTGACCCTGCTCAAGCTCGAACGGATGAGCGCGGCCGAGCTTGCGGGCGTGGCCGAAGAAGTGACGGTGGCTTCGGCGCGGGATTTGCCGGTCGAAGAGATCCTGCGCCGGCTGCAGGCTTTCGAAGACGCCCAAGCCCGCAAGCTCGATCATTACCAGGCTAAAAACGTGATGCACTTGCGCTTCCGCCTGGGCAATGGGGTCAACACCTTCGAAGCGACGTTTGAAGGGCCGTTCTTCTATCAGCGCGACCAGGGTTTTGACTGGGCGTGGGAGAGCTTTTACGTCAATGGGGTCAAGTGGCGGGGCCGGCAACTGCCCGAATTGCCGTTGATCCAGCCAGAAAAATCCGTGGCCTTGCCGCTCGAGATCTTGTTCAACCAGAAGTATCGCTACCGCTTGCGCGGCCATGACGACGTCGCTGGACGCCCCGCGTGGGTGGTCGACTTCACGCCGCTCGCCGTCACTCCGGGCCAGCCGCTGTACCGCGGCACGGTGTGGATCGACCGCGAACTCTATGCCCGGCTCAAGACCCAGGCCCTGCAAGTGGGGCTCGAAGGCGAGGTGCTCTCTAACGAAGAGACCACCTTCTACTCGCCGGTCGACGCTTTGGGGCAGCCGGCGCCGTGGACCGCTGAGAGTTACTTTCTGCCGCTGCGGGTGGTCGGGCAGCAGCTGCTGTCGATCCTCAACTCAGCCACCCAGGTGGAGAAGGAAACGGTCCTCAGCGAGGTGCGGATCAACGGCGAGAGCTACGCGCGCGAACGCGCTGCAGCGCTCGCTTCGGACGCGACCATGGTGCGCGACACCGCCACCGGCTTGCGCTATCTGGTCAAAGACTCGGCCACGGGCGAGCGGGTGGTGCAGACCGAGGTGGACACCAGCCGGCTGTTCTTGGTCGGGGGAGTTTTCTACGACGATTCTGCGGATTTCCCGATTCCCCTCGCCGGGGTCAACTATTTGTCGCTCGACTTCCGCGGCTCGGGCAAGCAGGTCAACGTGTTTTTTGGCGGAGCCCTGCTCATCGCCAACCTGGCGGAGCCGCGGCTGTTCGGCAGCAAGTGGGACGCCGGGGCCAACCTCTTCGGCTTCTTCATACCGCTGGGCGACGAGCAGTTCCGCAACGGCCGGGAGGTGGCGGAAGAGGAAGTGGAACAGCGTCCGCTCGAAGTGTCGCTGTTTTTAGGGCGTCCGCTCGGCAATTTCTGCAAACTCGATTTTGCGTATGAGCTCGAATACGACCACTACGGCCGCGCTGACGACACTGCGCCCGAGTTCATCTTGCCGCAGCGCACCTTTACCCACAACTTCGAGGCGGGCTTGAGCTTCAGCCGGGCGGGTTACCGCGCGTCCGTCAAAGGGATTTTCAGCCAGCGCAGCGACTGGGAGTTCTGGGGACTGCCGGGCAATCAGGAGTTCGACCCGGAGCATGAGGACTTCGTCCGCTACCAGGTCTCGCTGGCCAAGACGTGGTGGCTGCCCAAATTTTTCAAATTCGGGCTCGAGCTCGAACACTTGAACGGATCCGACCTCGACCGCTTCAGCAAGTACGACTTCAGCTATTTCCGCGACTCGCGGGTGCGTGGCTATCAGGGCGGGCTGGTGCGGGCGAGCGAAGCAACTGGCGCGCACTTGACGTATGGCCTGAATTTGGGCGAAGTGATCCGCATCGAGCTCAACGGGGATGCGGTGTGGGCCACCGACCGCGCGTCCGGTCTTGACCGCGAGCTCCTCGCTGGGGCGGGGTTGAGTGGCACCACGGTCGGACCGTGGAACACGGTGATCAACTTCGACCTCGGCTACCCGGTCGCGGGTCCGGCCGAAGACCTGGTCATCTTTCTCGCCTTTCTCAAGCTGTTCCATTGACCGGTGGCAGGAATGTGATGGCGATATCGATGGCGATACCTGGCAACGATACCTGGATGGTGCGACTGGAAAGGACCCCCTTATCTCAACCACTGAACTCACGGAAACCGTAACGCCGGCCCCTTCGAAGGCCGCGAGCCCCGCTGCGGAGCCGCCGCCGCAGCTGCGCTACTGGACGTGGTGGCTGCCGGTTTTTGCGTTCCTTTGGGTGATCGCGTGGAGCCAGCTTTTCCCGCAACCGTTGACCCTGCTCGCGCAGCACTGGCCGCTCATCGGCCTAGGATTTTTGGGTGCGGTTTTGGGCAATGCCACGGCGATCGGCGGCGGTTTGGTGTTCATCCCGATCATGATCTTCATCTACCGGCTGCCTCCCGTCGATTCACTGCTCCTGGCGCTTGCTACTCAAGCTTTTGGTATGACCAGCGGCGCGCTCAGCTGGCTTGACGTCGGGGGAATTCCGCGCCGTGCGCTGGCGCTCGCCGCCCCCGCGGCCCTGCTCGGAGCGGCCGCCAGCGTTTTCGTTTTCCACCCCAACGGGCTTTTGGTCAAGGGGCTGTTCGGTCCGGTTTCGATCTTGATCGGCTGCCTGACCCTTTACTTGCTCGATCGTCATGCCGAGCAGCTGGAGGTCCCGCGAGGTGCTGACCCCGCGTTGTTCGTCGCCACCCTGCTCGGGGGCATGCTGACCGGCTGGGTCGCGATCGGGGTGGGGGAACTGGTCGCGGCGTTCTTGATGCTGCGCTATGGCCTCCACCCCAAACGCGCGATCGGGCTGGGCGTGGTCCTGCTCTCGCTGAGCTCGATTTTCTTGACCCTGCTCCACAGCATGCGCGGAGGAATTCCCTGGGAGATGGCTGTCTTTTTGCTGCTGGGAGCGGTTTTTGGGGCGCGCTTTGGCCCGTTTTTGTGCCAGCGGGTCAGCGTGCGCACGCTGAAACTGGTTTTTGCCGCGGTCGCGATCATCGACGGCAGCCTGTTCGTTTGGCAGTACCTGCGGACGCTCTGAGGAGGACGCATGCGCTGCCACCCCTTGCAGGTGAGATCCCCGCGGTGGGCAGCCGCCTGCGGCTTGGGCCTGCTGGTCCTGGCCGCAGGTTGCGGGGCAGCGCCCTCTGACCCGCCGCCGGCAGTCCCGGCGGATCTCCCGCCGCTTCTGAGCGGGATCGGCACCAGCAAGCTCAAGATCCAGACCACGTCGCCGCTCGCCCAGCAGTACTTTGACCAGGGCTTGAATTTGCTCCACTGTTTTTGGGACTACGAAGCCTTGCGCGCGTTTCGCACCGTGGTGCGTCTCGATCCCCAAGCGGCGATGGGTTATTGGGGGCTTTACCTGTCCCTCAACTACAACCAGCGCGAAGAGCTGAGCGAGCGACAAAGTGCGCTCGCGGCCATGCGGCGCTTGAGCGCGCAAGCGAGCGATCGCGAACAGCGCTACCTCCGCGCGGTGCTCCGCCTCAACGACGCAGGGGTCGGGTCGGCGGGAGCTTCCACGGGCGGGCAAGCCGCGTTCATCGACGAAATGGAGCAGCTGATCGCGGCTTATCCCGAGGAGTTCGAAGCCAAGCTGTTCTTGGTCAAATTTCTGATCACGGAATCCGGAGGCTACTTCACCAACCCTGACGACCCCAACCGCCAGAACAAACGGACCGCTTTCGATCGGGCTTTCGCCATCCTCCGCCCGCTGCTCGCCAGCCACGGAGAGAGCGCCGCGGTCCACCACTACTGGATCCACGTCCACGAATACAGCCCCCATCCCGAAGGGGCGCTGGCCAGCGCCGCCAAGTTGCCGTCCCTCGCGCCCAATTCTGGCCACATCTTGCACATGCCTGGCCACATCTACTACCAGGTCGGCGAATATGAAAAAGCCTACCAGGCGTTCCATCAGAGCCTCGCTTTTGACCAGGCGTATGTGCAGAGCCACGGGCTAGCCCCGGTCGACAACTGGAACTACGTCCACAACCTCGACTATCTGGTTGCCAACTGCGCCGAGGACGGACGTTACCGCGAAGGGCAGAAATGGGCGACCCAACTGCTCGACCTCGAGTCCTCCCCGCACCGGGTACACGCGGTGGGGCGCGGGTTCGTGATCTGGGGCGGACGCTCGGCGCTCGCCCGCTTGCACTTCCGCTATGGCAACTGGAGCGCGGCAGCGGTCAGCTTGCACCAAGTCCTCGAACGCGGGGATCCGCACCGCGACGAGCTGGCTGCGGCTTACTTGCGCGGGTTGGCGGTTTTTGCTGGCGGCATGGCCGCGCTCGAAGGCGGCCAACTCGACCTGGCACGTCAGGCCCTGCAGGGGCTGTTGCGGATGAGTCTCGAACTGCGCGACCAGCACAGCGATCAGGGGGGCGACTGGTACTTTGACGCCGGGCGCCGGATCTTGACCATCGCCACCTTCGAACTGGCCGGCAGCCTGGCCAGCTTGGAAGGCCAGCACGAGGCGGCGGTCGCCCAGCTCGAGCGTGCGGTCGAGATGGAAGCCAGCTTGGGTTACTTTGAACCGCCCCACTATTCGCGGCCGGTCCACCAGTCGTTGGCCCGCGCGCTGCTCCGCGCCGGCCGCCCGGACGCCGCGCGTCAGGTCTATGAGCGCGAACTCGAACGGCGTCCCAACAACGGCCATGCCTGGTTTGGGATCGCCCAGGCCCAGGTTGCCGCTGGCCAGGTCAGCGCCGCGCGCACCGCCTTTCGCCGTTTCCTCGCGGTGTGGTCGCATGCGGACCCAGATTTGCCGCAAGTGCGCGCCGCCCAAGACTGGCTGTCGACGCATCCCGACTAGCGGCGACCCTTACCTGAGAAAGCGGTCCATCCGCGCCTTCGCTTCGCGCGCATAAATCGACGCAGCCCCGCGTTGCTCGGCCAGGATCCGGTAAC
>CAZCOV010000126.1:0-15530 GCA_964499975.1 uncultured Thermoanaerobaculia bacterium | reverse complement strand
TTCCGCCGGCTTTGCCTTTCGTGCCGTTGGTGCCGGTGCCTACAGGCTGAACTCGCTGAGCAGACCCAGCAGGTTTGGGATTCAGGGTGAGCATGACGGACGGGTCGTGCTGGTGGTCGAAGTGTGTCTGGGCATGAGAAATTTTTCAGGTCGTCTAGCCTTCGCTTAGGAATGTGCTTTTTTGGGGTCTTGATTTACGCCCGAATTACGCCTATAATCCGTAGCTGGTTGACCCGGCACTGGCCGGAACAGAAGCCTGAATAGAGCGAAGTCGTAGCAAGCAGCCTAAACATCTAGAGTTTAACTCTGGACAATAAATCTGAAAACGCATGCCAGCTCTGGTTCTCGACGATTTGCCGCGCTCCCTCAGCCACCAGCTACGCACCGGACGTGAACTCGTCCAGGCGAGCCAGCGGGCACCCGAGGAGGAGCGCTGGAGTACCGCTTGTCCGCCCTTGGACCGCCTGCTCGCCGGTGGGCTGCTGCGCGGCACCATGATCGAACTGTGCGGACGGCGTTCAAGCGGACGCTTTTCGCTGGTGTTGGCAGCCCTGGCCGCCACCACGCAAGCAGGAGAAGCCGCAGCTCTGGTCGACCTCGGCGACGGCCTGGATCCCGGAATGGCAGCAGCTTGCGGCGTCGAGCTGGAACGTTTGCTGTGGGTCCGCCCCCGACGGATGAAGGAAGCGCTGTTTGCGGCTGAAGCCATTCTGGCCAGCGGCATGCCTTTGCTCGTCCTCGATTTGGGGCTGCCCCCGCTGGGGGGCGGACGCGGGGTGGAAGCGTCCTGGTTGCGTCTGGCCCGGACCGCGCAAGCGCACCGCGCAGCCCTCCTCGTCTCCAGCCCTTATCGGGTAAGCGGCACGGCCGCACACTTGGTGATCGAGGCGCGGCCCGCGCGCCACGTCTGGCAAGGTCAAGGCAAGTTGCCGCGACTGCTCAGTGGACTCACTGCCCGGCTGGAGCTGGTCAAGGGTCCACGGCAACAGCAAGGCAGCGTGGAAGACCTGGCACTCCGCAGCCTATCGACCACCCTGCCAACCACTTCGGCCGGGCCGACCAGCACCGGATTGGGGGGGGCCCAAATGCTGGCTGCCTTACCTCGATCTGCGGATGCGTCCAGGCCCCGCCGCGCCGTCGCCTGAAGTAGGGATTTGAACAACCGGAGGGTAACCCAGTGGCCGCGACATCTCGCATCGCTTGTCTCATGGTGCCGCTCTTTCCGTTGGCCGCACGGCTGCGCAGTGAGCCGGAACTGCGGCAAGAAGCGCTGGCCATTCTTTCTGGTCGGGGGACGGCCGCGCGGATCGTGGCCGCCACCCGGCCGGCCCGTCAGGCCGGGGTCCAGGCCGGGCTCACCTTGACCCAAGCGCGGGTGCGCTTGCCTAAACTGATCGCCCGCCAGCGCGACCAAGAATGTGAGCGCGCAGCCCAGGAAGCCCTGCTCGACGTGGCCGAAGGCTTTTCGCCGCGGGTTGAGGACGCGGGAGAGGGCCTGGCTTACCTCGATGTCGACGGCATCGCGCGGCTCTATCCTGGAGATTCGCCCGAAATCGAACTCGGTCGGACCCTGCTTTTCGAAGTCGAACAACGGGCGAGCTTGCCAGTCCGCTTGGGGATCGCGGCGAGCAAACTCGCTGCCCGGGTCGCGGCTTGCCAGCCGGCCTCCCCGACCGTGGTCCCCGTTGGCGGTGAAGCCGCGTTTCTCGCGCCCCTGCCCATGGAGCAGCTGAGCGCTGAAAGCCAGACCTTGCGCACCCTCGAACGCTGGGGCATTCACACCCTCGGCGAATTCGCCCGCCTGCCAAAAGATGAAGTGATCAGTCGATTAGGCCATGCTGGTTCGCACTTGCAGGTGATCGCCCGCGGCGCTGACCCGCAGCCGCTGGTCCCGCGACAGGTGCCACCCGTTTTTCGTGAAGGCATGGAGCTTGAGTGGCCGCTGGTCAATTTGGAGCCTTTTCTCTTCGTGGCCCGCTCCGCTCTGGAGCGGCTGGTCCAACGAATGAGCGCCCAAGGTTTGGGATGCCAGCGGCTAGAACTGTCGCTCGCACTGGAGCCTGACGGGTTTCACGAGCGTTCGCTCACTCTCCCGGCTCCGACCCGCGAGGTCAAGACCTTGCTCACCTTGCTACGCCTCGACCTCGAAGCGCAGCCGCCCGCTGGGGCTGTGCTCGCGTTCACCTTGAGCGCGCATCCCGACCGTCCGCGCGAAGCCCAGCTCTCGCTTTTTGGCCCCGAAGCCCTGTCCCCGGACCAGTTGGCGACCACGCTCGCACGACTGTTCGCTTTGCTCGGCGAGGACCGCGTGGGGGCACCCCAGCGGGTGGATGCGCACTTGCCAGAGCGGTTTGCCTTGGTCCCCTACCAGCCGCCGCCACCGCCCAAGGTGCGGCCTGAACGTCAACCCGGACGGAGTCTGCTCGCGGTGCGGGCCCTGCGCCCGCCGGTTCCGGTGGAAGTGATCACCGCTGACTCGGCACCTACTCCGTCGGGGTCAGCTCAGCCGATGGACCTTGCGGCCGCAACCGCGCGGCCCTTGGAGGTCAAGAGCCTGATCAGCGATGGTGCGGAAAAGCGGCCCACCATTGCCGGCAAAGTGCGGGTGGCATCGGGGCCGTGGGAGGTGGAAGAAGCGTGGTGGTCCGACCAGCCGATTGGGCGCGAGTACTGGGACGTTGAACTGGCAGATGGCGCGCTTTACCGCCTGTTCCGCAACCGCTTCACCGGCGATTGGTTCATCGACGGCATCTACGACTGACCTGAGGGGACGGTGGCCGGAAAATGCCGGGAGTCGCACCGAACGGTCATGCCCAGGCCAAGCTGAAAACCTGGCAGCACGGGACCGCAGAAGCGGGGTTCGGCCCACCGGCTGCCCCCGTGAGTTCGAGGGTAAAGATTTGGGTGGCACCTACTGCGAGGGGCAGGTCAAAGTCGATGTGCGCTTCCCCTTGCAGCAAGGCTTGCCCGACGCACTCCCCCTCCGCGCTCAACAGTCGGACGCCCAGGGTTTGTTCGCCCTCGGCTGCAACGTGCAGGGCCAGCGTTGCTCGTAAACGGCTGGCACCTGTCACCACGATCTCGCTCTGCCCCACGGCCCAGCGAAAACGCCGTCCGGCCAGGCTCCTCGCTGGGGCCAGCCAGCCATGACCGATGAACAGGCCGTCCCGCGGAACCTCTTTGCGGGATTTGCCCGCCAGGAGCTGCTGCACTGCGCTCGGCGGCGTGATGTCGTCGGGTTCGAGCGCGATTTGCAGGGTAAAACCGCCGGGCAGTGGCAAATCGTAAAGCCGGCTGTCTTCTTGCCAACTCAAGTCGATGAGGCGAAAGTTCAAGACGCGCAGATCCTCGACGCTTGCCGGGCGATCCGTGCTCGGCACCACCAGACGAAAACAGTGGACGTCGGTGGTCGGGGTGGTCGCCAGGGGTAGCCCAAGGGTGAGGGTGTCTTGGGACGCCACGGTCCGCGCCAAGACCAACTCGCCCGCGCCGCTGCGCACTTCGAGGGGAAAGGCTTGCCAGCCGAGCGACGGCCCGCTTTCGAGCCAAAGCCGCAGGGTACGGCGTCGACCGCTCGGGCGGGTGACCAGGATTTCCGCGTGGTTGTCAGCCCAGCGATAGACATGGGCGGACGACCGCTCGACAAACGACCAGCCCTCGCCCACGGCAAGGCCATCGATCTTGAGGCGCTGGCGCGGGGTCAAGGTGGCCTCGGCACAGGTCCAGCGCGGTTGCCCGAGCGGGTTGGCGGGCGCCAAGTACGGGTCCAGAATGCCCTCAACCGTTTGCTGTCGCCATTCGCCCACCGCCGCGCGCAGGAGTGCCGTGAAGCGCGAATGCCGCGGTTTTTGCCCATGGCGCGGACGTAGCCGGCGATAACGCTGATAGAGCGAGAGCAGGCGTGAGGTCTGGGGCGTTTCGAGGTGTTGCAACAAGGCAGTGGTCGCCCCGGGGTAGTCCAAGACCGGGGTTGGCCCCAGATCCTCGAGCAGGGTCAGGCCCTGCAACCACGCTTTTCCACGACGGCAGAGCAAGTCGTCCTCATCACGACAAACCCCGTGATGGCGCGCCAGCCGGGCAATCTCGTTGTGGTAGACGTGGTGCTGGGTGGCACTCTTGCTCGCTGGGTGTTCACGGTAAGCCCCGAGGTAGGAAGGCAGCAGCTGGAAAGCAAAGCCTGCAGCGAGCATGCGCAGCCAGTATTCGTAGTCCAGGGCGTAGTGAAAGCTCTCGTCGAGCGGACCCAGCCACGCGTAAACCGAACGCCGCCAATAGACCGTCTCTTGCGCCACGGAACAGTAGGTGCGCAGGTTGCGGGGGGTGGGAAGGTGACGCACCCAATTTCGGTGCCAGGCGCCTCCACTATCGATCACCCGGCGCAGACCGGTCACTACCATCCATTCCGGATGCTGAGCCAGCGCGCGTCCGATCCGCAGCAAACTGCCTGGCAGCAACAAGTCGTCCGAGTTGAGCCAGCCCAGGACCTCACCGCTGCTTCTGGCCAGACCCTTGTTGATCGCATGGGCTTGGCCGCAATCGCGCTCGCTCACCCAGTACGAGAGGTGTTGGGAGTAGCGATGGAGGATCTCTAGGCTTTGGTCCGTACTGCCGCCATCGATGACGATGTATTCGAGATTGGGATAACCCTGGAGCAGAACCGAGCGCAGGGTCGCTTCGAGAAAAGTCCCCTGGTTGAGCGTCGGGGTGATCACGGTGATCCGCGGCAACCCCGGGAGCGCGGTTTTGCGCTGAAAGCGCGGTGCGGTCCAGGGCCAACCGCGCTTGTCCTGCGCCGCAGGCAGCTCAGGGAGTGGTTTGAGGGGTGACGGCCAGGACATGGGATGGGCGTGGCGACAATCTTCTAAAAATTACGACGAACGCCGACGAACACCTTCGTCCGTCCATGGGCGGCTAGGATATCCCAAGCACTGCCCAGCATCAGCGGTAGGTCACTTTCGTCGCTTTCGTCGCGGACGGTCCCGGACCCAGCGATGAGCGCTGAAGCGCGAGAGCGGAAGCTGGGGCAGGGTTCAAGACGGGCTTGTAGCAGGAGCGTCCTAGGGTAAAACGATTTGCCGCTTGGCAGGGTCGCGGGCGGGGCGGTACAAGATCAGCACGTGACCGATCATACCCACGCGAACGCAGTCCAGGCGTTCGACCAGCCAAGCGCTAAGTTCCTCTTTCTCTTCCTTGGCTCCCTGGAAGCGGACTTTGATCAATTCATGGCTGCCCAAAGCGGCGTCGATATTGGCGATCACCCCGTCGGCCAGCCCTTGTTTGCCCACTTGGCTCACCGGCTTACGGTCGTGGGCCAATCCCCGTAGGTACTTACGTTGAGCACTGGTCAGCTGATGCAACTCGCACCTCCTCTCCCAAGCCTATCGCAATCGCGGGACAACCTGGTTTTCGTCCGCAACAGACCATGCTGGAACCGACCACACGAGGAACTGCCCACCCCCGCTGCTGGCAGAAGGCGGGCAGGTGATCCTGGCCAACCTGGGCGGCATCAGCCCATGCCGATGATCTCGAGACCTGCACCTGCTTTGATCCCGGATTGGATCTTCATATTTCGGCCCCCATTCTCAAAAATCGCTTACATTAACTGATCTGATCGCGGTTGCTTCAATGCGGTTTTACTGGTTAGGCATTTGATCGATCCCATGCGCTGATCCATCAAAGCAAGCAGGGTGCCAGACCACTTCGAATTCGATTTAATTGCCGTAAACTTCGGCAAATAAATGGTTTTTAGAATTTTTGGCGGACGAGGTGTTGATTTACAAAGGGGGTATCTGGCTCAGACAATGCACCAGTCGGCTCACCGGCTGATCCACTGACCGAGCGGTTTTTCCAACTAGTTCTGCTCCTACGGCGGGGGCGGATCCGCAGGAACAATGCAGCTGTCGTCGAGACGGACGGCGGAGAGGCCGATACTGAAACGCCCTGCGGCCGTGTAAATCGGCAGGACGGCGGCTTGACGACGCCACGGGGGAGTTCCCGGAGTGGGGGGGTACTCGACGTGGTCCAAACTGAGAGAGCCAAAGGGTTCGCTCACCGGCAGGTCGCTGCTGCCCACTTCGAGTTTCATGGCAAAGCGGCCGGGGTTGAGCGCGAAACTGCTGGTTTGGGTCGCGGCTTCGTTCCGCACGGTGAAAAGCAGCGCATGATCGGCACTGCCCGGACAGGCTTGGCCGCAAGGAAAAGGCTGATCTGAACGCCCTCCGAGCCAGACGATCAAGTGGGTTCCACCCGCAAAAGGCCCGCCATTGAGATAGCGGGTGCGAAAGCGTGAACTCAAGGGCAAACGCTCATCCACCCCCAGGCGGTAAAAGCTGGGGATGTCGCCGCGCACAAAGCGCTCGGGAGCTGCGGGGACCGCGATCGCTTCAAAACCCTGGGCGTTGTTTTGCCCCGAGTCCACGTAGAAGACATCCCCCCACAAGGCATTGCGTTGGCTCGCCAAACCTTGGTCGCCGACCGCAAAATAACCCGGATCCCCTGGGTAAAGCGCGGTTTCGGCGCAGCGCTGGGTCGCGTCGATCGTGACCCAACCCGTGGCTCGGTTCCGCGGGGCTTGGGGACTCGCAGAACAAAGACCGCTCTGGGGGTCGGGCAGTCCCACGAGCTGGCGTTTCAGACGCTCACGGGCGGCGCTGTCGAGCCCAGGCAAAGTGAGCGGACGGGTACAGCCAGGAAAAGACGGCGCATCCGCAGGGGGAGTGCTCACCGGAAGCTGGCCCGCGAGCACGTCGCGCAGATTGATGGTACGGACTTCGTCCGGGCCGAGGTAAAGGTCAAAACCCAAAACTGGCAAGCCGCAATCCGTCCACAGCACGACTCGCGCCAGGGCTGGCTCGGTCAAAGCGTTGTTGACCGCAAACAGAGTGGTTGGGCCGGAAGGATGTTCGAGGTCGACCTCGAAAAACGGCACCAGCAGCGTGGCGGCAGCGCGCTGACCTGTGATGCAGCTTTCCGGCGTGCGCGTGGGATAACGTTTGGCGACCAGGAACCGGAATCCCGCCAGGAGGCTCGCCGCGGGCAGCTGGCTATGCCCTAGCCCTGGCTGAATTTCTTCTTCGAAAGGAATGCCGAGCGCTTGCCATTGGGTGCGCAAGCGGGGGTAAGAGGTCGTGTAGTTGGGATCCTGGTCGCCGTAATACATGCGGAGCGGGGCCTTGTAGTCCGGATCGGCAACCGTCGGGATGGCGGTGAACGGCGAGGCCAGCGAAAAGACTGCGCTGTAGCGGGTGAGTTCGAGGTAGGCGCGCTGGAAAGCATAAGCACCGCCTGACGAATGGCCGGCAATGCTGACCCGCTGCTCGTCGACCCGGAACAGATCGCGGACCTGGCGCAGAGCCTCGCGCAGAGTGAGGTCGTCAGGACCAAAGCCCCAACCGCGCGAGTCGAGCGACTTGGGCAAGAGCAGAGCACAGCCGATCGCTTCCGCGGCGGGCTGGACGTAGCGGTGATAACTCTCAGGCCGTCCGCCGCTACCGTGGAGAAACACCACCAAAGGCAACGGCTGGTTGGGGTCGGCGCTGGTGGGGACATACCAGGTCGCGTAGGAACCCGTGGCGGGGATGTCGATCCGGAAAAAGCCGCCGGTCTGTGCGCTGACCGCAGCAGCTCCCCAAAAAAGCAAGGCCCCAACACCGATCCAGACCCGCAGGCGTAGGGACCCCAAGGCGAGGCGTAGAGTTCTAGCGGTTTCGTCCATGGCGTCCTTGTCTCCAAAGTTAGGCGCCAACATTAGGTGCAACATTAGGTGCCAGCCGTTTATCAGCTAGCCCCAATAGGTGCTCCCCAACAGGTGCCCAGCCAAATAGGTGCAGCCAAATAGGTGCCAAATAGGTGCCAGCCGTTTATCCGCCGGACCCAATTGCTGCCTCAATCGGTGCTTCCAAATAGGTGCCAGCCGTTTATCCGCCGGACCCAAAAAGGTGCCCCAAATTGGTGCCCAATGGGTGGTGCCCAATAGGTGCCAGCCGTTTCCATCTTAAAAGAATTGCTATGCTTCCGCCCATGGACGCGCGCGCTCCCCGCCTGACCCAAGGACGGCTGGCGGTTATTTCAGCGGTGTTCGGCCTCTTTGTGCTGTTCGACATTTGCCTGTTTGGCTGGCTCTTGCTCAAATCCCTGTCGCAGCGCGAGCTGGACAAAGTGGTCAGCGAAATGCGACGCGATGCCGAGCCAGTGGCTGGTGCGATCGCCCAAGAAGCCCTGACTTTGGGCAAAGAGGACCTTTACTTGGTGATCACCGCTGCGCAGGAAACGCGCACCTACATCCAGTCAGTGCTCAGTCAGCGCGACATCGTCCGCCGGATCGAAGTGCGGGACCGCGAAGGCAAGGTCATCTATGCCCACTCCAATGCCGAGACCCTGCCGGCCCAGCCGCAAATCCAGCAACCGCAAGTGCAAACTGGCTCGAATCGCGACAATCTTCCAGGACCAACGCTTGAAGACACCACCCTCGAGCAGCAGATCCCGATCGGGGATTTGGGGTCCTTGGTGATCGGACTGCGGCAAGAAGAGGTGCAAAAACGGATCGCGCTCTTGCGCCGGGACCTGATCCGGCAGATTTCGCTGATCAGCGTCTTGACCGTAGGGCTCATCGCTTTTGCTTACGCCGCCATTTGGTTTCTCTTTCGGCGCGCCCAGCGACTCGAAGAGCAAGCCCTCGAAGCCGAGCGCATGGCCTACATCGGGACCCTGGCTTCGGGCCTCGCCCACGAGATCCGCAATCCTCTGAACTCGCTTAACCTCAATTTGCAGATGCTGCAAGAAGAAGCCCGCGAACGCGGCGAGAGCAGCGCCAAAAACCGTCTCTTCGCGATCACCCGCTCCGAACTCAACCGGCTCGAACGGCTGGTGACGGATTTCTTGTCTTACGCCAAGCCGCGTCCGCTCGAGCTGCAAGAGATTCCCTTGAGCGAGTTGTTCGACCGGGTCCTTCAGATCATGGGCAGCGAGATCCAGGCGCGTCATGCCCAAGTGATTTTGGAAGACCAAAGCGCCGGGCTCAAGGTGCGGGTGGACCCTAACCAGTTCGGGCAGTTGCTCATCAACTTGCTGCAAAACGCGCTCGCGTCAACGGTTGACACCGGACGCGCGCCGTTGCTCCGCCTAGTCGCCCGGCGGCAGAACACCAGCGCCATCCTGGAAGTGATCGACAACGGCTGCGGCATCGCGGAAGTCGACCGCGCAAAGATCTTCGATCTCTTCTACTCGACCCGCAAAGGCGGCACCGGATTGGGGCTTGCGATCGTGCAGCGAATCGCCAAGGACCATCAAATCAAGATCGAAGTCGAAAGCATGGTGGGCAAGGGCACTACTTTCCGCCTGCGGCTACCCAGCGGTGAACCGCGGGAATCTTTGACCGGCCAGTTCTTCACTCTCGAGGCGTCGAGCAAAGGCCAGACGGTAGATCCCGCGACCGCAAAATCGGTGTAGGAAGCCGCCGGACGCGTCAACCCGACCCGCGCTCGACCGGGAGAGGCTGAGGAGAGGCTTGGGATGGCTTGGACAAACTGGGTGGGTCTCTGTCTGTCCCAAGGCGCGATAAGATGGCAACGATGTCGAAAATCCTCGTGGTCGACGACGACCCCGCCATCCTCTTGACGCTCGAAGCCACCTTGAGCGCGGCGGGCCACGAAGTCACACCGTGCAGCAACCCCCGAGAGGTCTCCCAGCTGATCGCCACCGGGGTCTTTGCCGGACTGATCCTCGATCTTGCGATGCCGGAGCTGTCGGGTTTCGAAGTCCTCACCGAGCTGCGCGCGAAGATGTCGGTGCCGCCGACCTTGATCCTGTCTTCACGCGACAGCCGCGAGGATCGCGTGCGGGGCTTGCGCGAGGGGGCGGACGACTATCTGGTCAAGCCCTTCGACCCAGAAGAGCTGGTGCTGCGGCTCGAACGCTTGCTCGCCCAAAACGCTCCCCGCCCGGGCGAGATCGCCAGCGACTTTGCCACCTACCCGATTTGGGACCTGCTGCAGATGTTGGACCACAGCCAGCGGACCGGCCAGCTCCGCGCGCGCACGCCGATCGGGACGTTTCAAGCCGAACTCAAGGGCGGCAAAGTGGTGCGCGCCGCGCTCCGCCACTTACGGGGAGACGAGGCTCTGATCGCGCTGCTTTGCCTCAATGAAGGCTCCTTCAATTTCGCCGCGGTCGAAGCGGTCCGGCCGTCCACGGCAGAAGAAGCACCGATCCGTGCCACCCAAGACCTCTTGTTCAAGACCGCCTGGCTTAACGATGAGTTGACCCGGAGCCGTTCGTGGTTGCCCCCACCCCACAGCGCTCTGGAGCTGGGACCCCAAGCCACAGATTTTTTGCCACCGAGCCTCGACGGACTGCCAGCAGACCTGGTACTCCAGGCCGTCCACGAGCAATCCGGAATCACCCTCCACCAGCTCGAGCTGGCGGTGGCTGCCGCACCGCGCAGCCTGGAGCTGACGGTGGCCCGGCTGGTCGAGGCCGGCTTGCTGCTGACCCGCAGCGACGCTCGCGGCCCCGATCCGGTCCGCGAGCTGGTGCGACGGATGGATGAGGTGGTCGGCCAGGTGCTGCATGCAGCCCAGACCCAAACCGACACGCGCAAGAAAAGCCCTGCTGGCAGCCGCGAAGCCTTGCATCTCTTGCTCTTGGCCCAACCCCTGGCTTGGGGGTCTTTGCTGCGCTTGCTCCAAGCGGTGCCCGACGCGTATGCATCCGGAGGGTGGCAGCAGCTCAAACATCAGCTGACCTTGACCCAGGGCGGAACTTGCACCCTGGAGCAAGACGCAGGGCGTTTGGTTCTTCACTTCCAGGTCTTGACCGCCGGCACCCGGCGCAAAGCAGAGACCATCCTGCCGCTCTGTCACGGGGTTATCCTGTGGCTCGACCACGGCACTGGGGCCAGTGCTCGGGATGCGCTGCCGGTGATCCAAAAAGCCGCTACCGCCGCGCACCGACCTCACGGTTGGTTGATCGTCGAACCAGGGGCTACTCTCCTGCCGGACCTCACGTCCTACCCGCGCTGGCAACTGCAGCCCCAGACGCCAGCGGATGCGGTGGCACTGTTGGAGCTCTTCCGTTGACCCAGGCGATTCTGGTCATCGACCGCGATCCGGCGCGCTGCCAGGCCCTAAGCGTTGGGCTGGCTGAATTCGGCTATGAAGTGGTTCCGGTCACCGACCCCGAGCAAGGCTTGCGCTTTGCCAGCGCGCTCGAACCCTGGCTGATCGTGCTCGCCACCAGTGTGCTGGCCGCGCCGGACGCCGCAGCCCCGGACGCCGCAGCCCCGGACGCCGCAGCCATGGCGGAGCACCCCCTGATCCGGACGCTCGGCGCCGACCATTCCTTGCTGGTACTCGCTGACCGCCCGCTCGACCCAGACGCCTTGCCCGAAGGGGCGCGCCATCTCGCAGCGGCCCAGCTCAACGAGGAAGAGCTGGTCCGCCGCGTCCGCCTGCTGGTCTTGGGGCATGACCTTGGCCTAGTCCCCGACTTGCGCCTCGAGTACCTGCTCGGCGACCTCGAACAAAAGCCCTTCTTCGAACTGGTTCCCGCTTTGAGCCGCGCGCGGGTGAGCGGCCGGCTGCAACTGTTCAGCGGTGAAGTCTTCTTTGCCCAGGGCGCGGTGATCGCCGCAGAGCAGGGTTCAGCCTCTGGCCTCAAAGCGTTCTTTCGCCTGGCGATGCGCAGCGAAGGCCCGTTCCGGCTAGCGATCGGCGCACCGGGCCGGGCGCTTGACCGGGCGCTTGAAATTGACCTCGATGTGGATTCGCTGATGATGCAGACCGTCAAGGATTCGCTGGGGGAAATGCCCGAACCCGGAATCCGCCTCGAACTCAAAATCGAGCCGGCCCTGATCGGCAACCTGTTCGAGCCGTTCGCGCGAGAGCTCTTGAGTGCCATCGACCAGGGCGACTCGACGCTCGGCAAGCTGCTCGACCGCTTGCCTGCAACCGATGGGGTGATCCTCCAGCAACTGCTTGAACTCAAGAATTGCGACATGGTCGGCTTCATTTACCCGCAGCCTAAAGTCGCGGTGGTCACCGATTCCGCGGCTGACCTGCCGGCCAAGCTGGCCCAAGGACATCAGCTCCAGATCGTGCCCTTGACCAGTTCCTTTGGCCCGGTCGCGCTGGTCGACGGCCGTGAGCTCTCGGCGCAAAGCTTTTACGAACGGCTCGTCACCGATTCCCACCCTCCGGCAACCGCGCCACCCAGCACGACTGCTTTCCGCGAGGTCTACGCGGAACTGTGGCCGCAGCGCGAAGTCTTTTCTCTCCACATTTCTGCAAAGCTGTCCAAGACCTTCGAACATGCCCAAGCTGCTGCGCAACGACTCGCAGCCAGCGTCACCAGCCCCGACCAGAAGCCCCTGCGGGTGTACGACACTGGGCAAGTCAGCTTGGCCCAAGGGCTGCTCGCGCTGTTCGCTGCGCGCATGGCCGCGCGCGGTCTTGCGGCCGGGGAAATCACCGAACGTCTGCTGCTGATGGAGGAGCGGCTGCACCTGCTTTTTGTGGTCAACACCCTGGACTACTTGGTGCGCGGCGGACGCATCGGTCGCGCCCGCGCTTGGGTCGGCAAGTTGTTGGGCGTCAAGCCGATCTTGGGGATCGGCGAGGGCGAAGTGCTGGCGATCGACCGCGCCCGCGGCGGACGGAAAGCGCAGCAACGGCTGGTCGCACTCCTCCTGGAACGGGTCGATCGGAAGCAGCCGGTGATCGTCGCGATCGGCCACGCCCAGGCTCCAGCGTGGGCCGACAGCCTGTACCAGCTACTCGCCGCCCAATTGCAGATCCGCGAGCACTTGGTGACGCAAATCGGACCTGTGGTGGGCACCCACACCGGTCCGGGCACCGTGGGTGTAGCCGTGTTCCAACCCACGGCGGATGAGCTGGTCTGGATCGCTCCGATCTGAGTTCATAATACAGCCATGAGCACGAATCAAAAACTAGCAAAGATTTTTGCGCAGATGGCATCCGCGCTCGAACTCTTGGGTGAAAACCGCTTTCGCGTGCAAGGAGATGCCCGCGTAGCAAGAGTCTTGGAAGACTTGGGCGAAGATGTGCGGGTTCTGGCAGGGGACGACGAGCCTGCAGCCGCAATCAAGCAGCTGGCCCAACTGCCCGGAATCGGCAAGGGTTCGGCGGAAAAAATCGTCGAGTACCTAAACCACGGACAAATCGCCGAGCATCAGCAACTGCTCGCCAAGGTGCCACCCGGTTTGTTCGACGTGCTGGAAATCCCGGGGATTGGACCGAAAGCAGCCAAGCTGATGTGGGAACAACTCGGTATCCGCAGCGTGGCCGACCTCAAAACCAAGCTCGACACTCCCGAGTTTGCTGCGCTGCCACGCATGGGCGAGAAGACCATCGACAACATCCGCAAGGCGATCGCCTTCAGCGAACAAGCGGAAGAGCGCATTCCCCTCGGGTTGGCGCGCCCGATCGCAGTCGCCCTGGTTGCCGAACTCGCCCAGGTGCCCGGCGTTCAGCAAGCGGACTTTGCCGGCAGCTTGCGCCGCGGGCGGGAAACGATCGGCGACCTCGACTTCTTGGTCGCTTGCCAGGACCCTGAGCTGGTGCGCGAAAGATTCACCTCCTCACCCGCGGTCACCCAAGTGCTCGCCCGCGGCGAAACCAAATGCTCGACCCGCCTCGCGGTGGGCGGAGTGCACCTCCAAGCCGATCTGCGCCTGGTCCCGAAAGCGAGCTACGGTGCCGCGCTCTTGTACTTCACCGGCTCCAAGGAACACAACGTTCGTTTGCGTGAGTTCGCGATCAAGCGCGGCATGCGGCTCAACGAATACGGTCTCTTCCCGGGAACCGACGAACGCCCGCAAGAGAGTGGCGTGGCCCCCGTAGCAGCCTTGACCGAAGAAGAGATCTACCGGGCGCTCGACTTGCCCTGGATCGCTCCGGAGCTGCGCGAAGATCGCGGCGAGCTCACCGAAGAACCGCGTCGGCTGATCGAACTGCAAGATATCCGGGCGGAGCTGCACGCCCACACTGTGGCCAGCGACGGCCGGCTGACGATCGCCGAGATGGCGCGGGAAGCGCGCGACCGCGGTTTTCATACCCTAGCGATCACCGACCACTCCCAAAGTTCCGTGATCGCCAATGGTTTGAGCCCGGAGCGGCTGCTGCGCCACCTCGAAGCGGTCCGCGAAGCCGACGCCAAAATCGACGGGATCACCTTGCTCGCTGGCGCTGAAGTCGACATCCTGATCGATGGTCGGCTCGACTACGAAGATGACCTCTTAGCGCAACTCGATGTGGTGGTAGCTTCCCCCCATGCGTCCTTGCGCCAAGCTCCGGAAGTGGCCACCGAACGGCTGCTGCGGGCGATCCGCCATCCCCTGGTCCACATCCTCGGCCATCCTACCGGGCGCATCATCCAGCGGCGGGAAGGGCTGGCACCCGACCTCCACGCGCTGTTTCAAGCCGCTGCCGAGCACGATACCGTGCTCGAGCTCAATGCCAACTGGCAGCGTCTTGACCTGCGCGACGGGCACCTCCGGATGGCACTCGAACGGGGTTGCCGGATCGCCATCGATACGGATGCGCATGAGGCGTCCCACTTCGATTTCTTAATCTACGGGATCTTGACCGCGCGCCGCGCTGGGCTCGCTCCCGAGGACTGCATCAATACCTGGCCCGCTGAACGGCTCCACCAATGGCTGCGGTCGAAGCGTTGAGCCGCGAGGTGGATTTCCCGCTGCCGATCGCTTCTGGGGTGTCCCTGGCCTCCCTGACCACCCTTGCCGTGGGAGGTCCCGCGCGCTACCTCGCGCACTACGCCGATGCGGACGAACTCGCCGTCTTGCTGCGCACGGCGCGCCGCCATTCCTTGCCGCTCTGGGTGCTCGGCGGTGGCAGTAATCTAGTGGTCGCGGATCGCGGTTTGGACGGCTTGGTGCTGCAGCCGGTCGAGGACACGGTCACGATCGCGGCCACGAAAGAGGGCTTTCGAGTGCGCGCGGCTGCTGGCCTTGCCTGGGATCGCCTGGTCGCGTTGACCGTCGAGCAGGGACTCCAAGGTCTCGAATGCCTGAGCGGTATCCCCGGCTGGGTGGGCGCAGCTCCGATCCAGAACATCGGGGCTTACGGGCAGGAAATCGCAGCTGTTTTGCACGCGGTCGAAACCGTGGACCTCGCCACCGGACAAAAAGCGCGCTTTGCGGCACCAGACTGCGGCTTTGGCTACCGCTCGAGCCGTTTCAAAGAGGCCTGGCACCACGGTTCTAGAAACGGTTTCAGAAACGGCTGGCACCTTCAAGAAGGGCACCCCTGTCATGCGGTCACCGCGATCGAGCTGAATTTGTTGAAGAAAGCCACGGGCCTCGTCCGCTACCCTGACTTGCGCCGTCACTTCGGTTTGACCGCCGACCAAAAAGGTGAGCCACCGCTGGCCGCCGTGCGCGCAGCCGTGCTTGACATCCGACGCAGCAAGTCCATGATCCTCGACCCTGAGGATCCCAACCATCGCAGTGCCGGGTCCTTTTTCCTCAACCCGATCCTCCGCGCGGAGCAAGTCCA
>CAZCOV010000125.1:8597-15531 GCA_964499975.1 uncultured Thermoanaerobaculia bacterium | reverse complement strand
ATAGAGACGCGTCCATTGTGGACCTGAGCGGTCCACTTTGTCAACTGTCTTGCGGAGGGGTCGATTTCCCTGGCGTGGCGGTACAACCCAGTCGCGTTGACCCGTCGCGTTTACAAGTTGAAGCGGAAATGCGCGACTTCACCGTCTTGAATCAGGTACTCCTTGCCTTCCAGCCGGAGCAGGGCGTGGTCACGGCAGGCCGCCAACGACCCCAGGCGCAGCAGGTCGTCCCAGGGCACGATCTCAGCGCGGATGAAGCCGCGGGCGATGTCGGAGTGGATGACCCCGGCCGCGTCTTTGGCCGAACTGCCGCGGCGCAGGGTCCAAGCGCGCACTTCATCTTCACCCACGGTGAAAAAAGAGATCACCCCCAAAAGCTCGTAGCTCGCGCGCAGCACCCGGTCGAGGCTCGGTTCGGTGAGTCCCAAGTCGGCTAAAAAGTCGCGCTGCTCGTCCGCGCTCAAACGCGAAATCTCCGCTTCGATCGGCGCGCTCACCACCACCGTCTGTTGCTTTTCCGAGAGCGCAATGCCGAGGCTTGCGCCGCTGTCTTTGACCGCTGCCGCGAGCTGGTCTTCGGCCACGTTGACGACCACCAGCATGGGCTTGGCGGAGAGCAGCTGGAAACCGCGCAACCGCTTCTCGTCCTCGGGTTTGAGCGCGATTTCGCGCAGCGGACGCTCGGCTTCCAAGGTCGGCAAGATCACTTTGGCGATCAACTCTTGCTCGGCTTGCTCATCGCGGCTCAAACCCCGCTTGCTCGCCTTGTCGAGCCGCTCCAGCCGGCGTTCCATCAGGTCGTGATCGGCGAGCACCAGCTCCAGGTCGATGGTGACGATGTCGCGCGCGGGGTCGACGCTGCCGCTCGCGTGGATCAACTCGGGGTCGGCAAACGCGCGGACCACGTGGACCAGGGCGTCGACCGTGCGCAGCTGGGCTAAATTGAGGCTTTCTGCGCCTTCTCCTTCCTGGATTCCCGGGATGTCGACGTATTCGACGGTCGCTTGCACATAGCGCCGGGGCTGGAACAAGTCACGCAGCCGCGCGAGGCGCGGGTCTGGCACCTTGGCGATGGCCACGTGGGTTTTTTGCGAGCTCGCGAACTTGTCGGTCTCGTGCTCCGAAGCGGTCAACGTATTGAACAACGTGGTCTTGCCGGCCTTGGGCAAGCCCAGGATTCCGAGTTGCATCCTAATCCTCCATTGCGCATTAGGGCCGCCGCAATTCCAACCCTCTCACCAGGAGCGTCGGGGCACCCACCACGCCGCCCAGGGCGGGCAGGAAAGTCAAGTCACGGCCGAGCGCGAGAATACCAGAGAAGAAGCTGGCGACTGACCCGGTCAACCACACCCCGCTGAGCGAACCCGAAGCGCGCCCAGCGGCAATCGCCAGGCCGCAAACCGGGACGGCAAAGCGGTTCAATTCGAGGTCAATCCGCGGCGGTCCTTCGGTGTCGAGCAGGTAGTAGCCACGCTGGATCTCTTCGACTAAGGACAGCACGCTGCGGCTGGGATCGGGTTGGAGAAAGAGGTGGGTGGCCCCGAGCTGCGGCAAGTCGCGCCAGCTCGAACGCCGCGCACAGCCGGACGCGCGGCCAACGCTGGCGCTCTCCTCGGCCCAGGTCAAGAGAGGCTGGCGAAAAATGCCGCCTTCGACCAGGACCACTTCGCGGCAGGGCATGCCTTCGCCGTCGACCGCGGCCTCGAACATGCCGCCGGCGAGCCGTCCGTTGTCGATCAAGGTCAAGGCCGGGCCGCCGATGCGGCCATTCCGTTCGAGGGCGGGGACCCATTGCTTGGCCGCAGGACCCAAAAAGAGCTGGCTCAAAGCCGTGAGCAACCGAATGGTGATCACCGGCGACAGCAAGGTTTCTCCGCGATCGCGCAGGGTGCTCACATCTTTGCCAGAAACCAGCAAGCGGTCGGCCAGCCGGCGGGCCAGCGCCTGCGGGTGGAAGCGATTGCCCGCGCGTTCGGCGACCAGCAAGGTAGCGCTCTGGCCTTGGCTGCCGGTCGCGTGCAAGTGCAGCGCAGCCGCGCGCTGACGCACCGCAGCCACGACTCCGCGGCTGCTCAAGAGCAGGCTTTCGCTCGCTCCGTCTTCGAGGGTGACGGTGGCCAGCCGAGCGCCCGGCGCTTCGGTGTCGAGGGCACGGCGCAAGCCGGTGATCAGGTTGCGCGCTTCGCTTTCGCCGATCAGCGGGGCCTCGAGGTCTGAGGGTGGGGTCCACCGCGGGACCACTTTGGCCGAAGGCAAGCGCAAGCCCTGCCCATCGGCAGCGGGCCAGGCGGTGTCCGGCCGCGGCTTGCCCGCTGCCGCAAAAAAGAACGAGCGGCGGCGGTCGCCTGCGCGCACCGCCCAGCCCTCTTCTTGCCCGAACGCCGTGGTCTCGATCCCCGGCGCCAGGCGGAGGGTGCGCGAACGCCCTTGCTTGTGGTAGACCTCGGCCTCGGGAAACCCCGCTTGCCGGAGCTGCTCGAGGACCGCTTGCGCGAGGTCCGCGGCGATCACGTTTCCACCTCCACTCCGGAAAGCAGCAGGTGCGGTGCAGTGGCCCACACCGGCAGCTTGATCCCGCCTTTGGCACACCAGCCCGCGCCTTGCGACCACATCTCCTGGCCTACCCCGTCAACCGCCGTGAGCAAATCCGTGAGGTGTCCGCGGATCCGGCACGGACCCACGGGCGGTCCCGGCAACTGATGTTCGATGCGCTGTCCGTGCGGGAAGTTGAGGGTGAAGATCCCGCTCAACGGGTCGAGGCGTCCGCGCTCCGCCGCGGGCAAGTAGAGTCCACCTTCGGCTGCCGCAAAAAGTTCCTGGCGGGGCAAGTCTCCGGGGGCCAGTTCGAGGTGGGCCGAGCGCGGTCCGGGCGGCAGATGGCGATCACTGCGCCGACCCGCGCCTGCCAGCAAGCGGTCGGATCCGCGCGCCCAGATGCGATCCGCGAGCGGCTGCTCGACCCGTCCAGCGCGCAGCAAGAAGCGGCGGACGACGGGCGAACCCTCATCATCGGTGGCGCGGCGCACGCCTTCGGGCGCACTCGCGGGGTCGTCGATCACGCTTAAGGAAGAGCTCGCGATCTGGGCGCCGATTGCGGCTTCGGGGTGTCCGCTCAAAGCCAGGGTATCGGTCTCAAGCGCATGGGCCACGGCCTCGTGCAGCAGCACCGCGGTCGCCGCCGGACCGAGCACCACCAGCTGGCGTCCCGGTTCCGGCGGTGCGGCACCATGGGCCCGCTGTGCGGCGACCAGTTGGCGCGCGATCCAGTCCGCGGTCGGGTCATCCAGCTGGGTCACCAGACAGCCCTGCCGCGCTCCCCAGGGCAGTTCGAGGTTGACGCTGTAGAAATTTTCGCTCTCAACGCCCGAAGCGATCTCGCGGCGGACCACCAACGTCGTGCGCCGGTGGCGGCGCAAGCTCAAGCTGGGCATAACCGTCATGCGGTGCTCGCCCAAGGCCCGCTTCAGGGCGAGGGGAAAAGCGAGCAACTCGGGAGCTGCGGGCGGCTCGTCCCAGCGCGGGGGAACCAGGCGCGGGTGGGGATAGGGCGCACGCGGCATGGCGCGGGCGATCCGGCGCAGCGCATCGGCAAAAGCTTCGGGGGTGATCTCGTCGCGCGCGGCGAGCCAAGCTTGACCCTGGCGCACCAGCCGGACCGCGAAGCCGGTTTCCCGCCACGCCCGGATCCCAGGCGTGTGGGTCTCCGGCGGCAGCTCGATCTCCTCCCGCTGCTCAAAGTAGACCTCGGCGATGTCGGTCGGCTGATCCGCGATTTGCGCGAGCGCCCGCGCGATCGCAGCTTTGTCGAAGTCGAAAGAAGTCATGGATGCGGCGATTGCGTTGCGGTGGTGTTCGGTGCTGAGTTCCGTGCTAGCTCGCGGTCCGTGCGGTTTTTGCGCCAAGTGAGCGGTCACCGGGCAACTCGAGCCGTGATTCTATCCTGAGCCCCCGCTGCCCCGTCGCCCTGGAAGTCACGCTCCCGCGGCTTGTCGCCTGAGCCCCTGCCACACCGTCACCTCAACCTGGCGGCTTATGCGACCCCCAAACGCGGGTTGACTTCGCCAGAGAATTTGCTCTAGCATGGGCAAGTCTTTCACGAGCAGGGAGTAGGGTCCACCGGGGGGGAAGACTCAAGGATGCTTATGCGTCGTCGGGTTGTCGGAAATGTAGGTTTGTCTAGCGCAGAATCATAGCTTCTACGTCATTTTGAGCGAGCGATGTTCCACAGTAGCGCATCTCAGTAGCGCCCGGATCGTGATGAATCCGTTATCTCTGCTGTTAGCAGACGTTTCAGAGGCTACTCAGTCTCCATGGTGGAGCTACGGAGATGGTCCGCTAGAGCCGACCGCACAGGTACTTGGCCTTCCGATCTTCTGGTGGGGACGACTCGGAAAGACCCTCAATCTGGTTGGTAGTCTTCTCATCGTTATCGAGATCATCGGCGTTGCACGCCTCCGCCAGATCTCCGCTTGGCTCTCAAGGGTCAACCTATTCAGACGAGCTCTCAACGCGGTTCCATCGGAGGAAGATCAAATCGCTCTTGACAAGCGTGCAGCTCAGGAGGAGCCGGGGTGCTTCATACATTTCATATATCTCCAGTTGGCAATAATGAGTGCCCTCCCTGCGGCTTGGGTCCTAGACTGGATGCTGCGCCTCAGTGGGTCCGTACTGTGGGGCATCTTCTGTCTTTTCACCGCCATGTTCCTTGCCTTCTTTGCACTTCCACTGATCCCGTTCTTGGCTGTCGAACTCTTGTTAATTCGGCCAATGGTCTTCTTGCTCAGCCATCCTCGCCTGGATTTCGCAGTCAAGTGTGTGTCACTCCTACTCTTCTCAACCGGATGGTTTCTTGAGATGTTGTGTAGCTAGTCCAAAGGGTTTGAAGATGGTGACACGTGACACGGCAAGAGCACCTAATCGGGTAGCCGAGGGGAGCCCCACAGCCCCCACACCACCTAGCATGCGGGTCCGCACTAGGCGGTTCACGAAAGCGGAGCACACGGTCCCTTCAGGAATACCCATGAGCGCGCAAAAACAGCGCACGCACGCAGATCAAGCCTTGGCGGGTCAGCCAGGCGTTCGTCATCCCGGCCGACAAGGTGCCACCCGGTGTGGTGCCAGTCCACGTTGGCCCGGCTTACCAGACGTCCCAAACGTCCCAACAACCCATTGACAGTCCAGAGGATTTGCTTTAGACTTGATAAGTCGTTCAAGAGCAGGGAGTAGAGAGGAGCGCTCGTGGGAATACCAGTAGAAGTCCTTGAAGCCGAACTGCTGCAGCTACCGAAGGCCGACCGCATCCGTGTCCTCGATCGAGTTGTCGCCAGCTTAGACACTGATGCTGCGCGGGACGCAGCTTGGGATGCTGTAGCAGCTCGAAGAGACGCCGAAGCCGACCGGGACCCATCGGTCCTCCTCGAACTGGACGATGTGCTTGCGCGGTTGCGCGCGGAAGCCCAGTGAACCGATCCATCCACCGGCTCGCAGCGGAGGATCTTGCTGAGGCGGTTCGGTTCTACAAGAATGAAGCGGGAACCGGCCTTGCCCGGAGGTTTCTTGCTGAGTTCGAACGAGTCGCAAAGCTGCTGGAGCAGTATCCCGGCCTGGGAACACCGACGGCGGATGGAAGGAAGGTCCATCCGCTTACCGACTTTCCCTACTCCATCATCTATCGGCGTGAAGACTCCGGACTTCGCATCCTCGTTGTTCGGCACCAGAGTCGAGACCCTGAGTACGGAGAAAGCCGTCGGTAGCTAGGCGCCTCCGCCCTCGAACGGCGACGCATAATCAGGTAGCCGGGGGAGTCTAGCCCCCAGCCCCCACACCACCTAGCATGCGGATCCGCACTAGGCTGCTAGCGTTCGGCTTCTTGTCAGCTTTTTTGCGTCCTGTGGTTTCTGTCCTAAAATTTGCGTCATAGATGCGGAGGACACCTAATGCAGACGAAAACTGTTGACATACATGAAGCCCAGACTCAGCTGGTCGAGCTGTTATCTCTGGTGACGACCGGCACCGAGATCATTGTCACGGCAGGTAGTACTCCACTGGCACGGATCGTGCCCATTGCGGGCGCGACCCCACGAGTTGCCGGCTTACATCCTAGGGCTATCTGGACGAGCGAGGATTTCGACGAACCCTTGCCCGAAGAATTCTGGACCGGCACGCCATGAAGGTGCTGCTGAATAGGTTTGCCTTGGCAACGGTGATTGCCGACCAACAACAGACCAACAACATCCAGGTGTTGCCCATCGTCTTTGCCCATGTGCTGGCCTTGCAAGACTTCCCGACACATCACAAGGACCCGTTTGATCGGCTGCTCATTGCCCAAGCCAAGGTTGAGGAGGCCATACTCATTAGCCATGATCCGGTCTTTGCACAATACCCCGTCGAGATGCTGTGGTTGGTGGGGTACTTGGCAGCTGATCTTCACCGCACATGGCGCTATTGCCGAGAAACCCGGATCGAAGATCGGCGTGAGGACTTGCCCTTGCTGGATCACCCGATCCACACCACTCGGGACCCAGGGTCCGGTGGCTTGCAACCTCACTTGACATTTGCCCCGGTCTGATTGCCCTCGGCAGGCGAGCGTAACCTCACGCGAACGACGCCTTCTCGTCTCTCGGCGACCACGAGAAAGGGGGGAAACACGTCCAGGGGGAGCTTGGAGAGAGCTCTCAGTACATCCAGAACGAAGCTGGGCGAAATGTATCCCGGGCGCAAATAGATGATGCCTGTATAGGGCTGCCTCGTACGAATCGCCAAAGAACCGAAGTCACCATCGTGGGTCATGACCACCCATCCACGGTCGTGCGCGTAGCGCAGGATCTCACGATCCTGCCTGCAAGCCTTTCGGTCTTCACGGAGGTGACTTGTTTCCCTGAGGCTCTGAGCGTCTCGATCACAGCGGGATGGACGTTCTCGTCCGCCAGCAGCG
>CAZCOV010000125.1:0-8587 GCA_964499975.1 uncultured Thermoanaerobaculia bacterium | reverse complement strand
ACAAGCATGGGCGCGGCGCGGCGCGGGCAAGTTCGTCCGCCAGCAGCGGAAAATCCAGCGGCCTCATGCGGAGAGTGGGATCTCCCACACCACCTCGTTCTTCATCGTCTTCGCCGCATACTGGAGGGCAGCCGTGAAGCCTGCCGACGTGATCTGTGGGTAGGCCTGAAGGATCTCTTCAGGTGTCGCGCCCCCGGCGAGCAACTCGAGAACGAATTCAACGCTGAGTCGGGTCCCTCTGATACAAGGTTTGCCACCCAGGATTTCGGGATCAGCCACGATCCAGTCACTCATGAAGTTCTCCTCTGCGGAAACGCCTGGAGCGCGCCCTGCAGCCTCATGGATTCACGGAGTTGAGATGAGGCGCCTCGCAAGACTCTAATCTACCACGCATGCATATAGCGCATGGTGAGCACGCAGCCTCAGCGCAGATCGTTTCATCACGGAGGCTGTCGAGCACGAGCTACGGCGGCGCCGCAGGGAGGGTCTGCTGTGCTCGCTGAAAACCACATCCTCGCGGTAGAATTCCGGCCAGGGGGTAGCTTCGTGGAGCGGGACTTTAGCGTAATCATCGAGCGCGACGCGGAGGGTTTCTACGTCGCAACGGTACCCGGTCTTCGGGGATGCCACACCCAGGCGCGTTCTCTCGACGAATTGATTGGCCGCGTGAAGGAGGCGATTCAGGTCTGCCTTGAGGCGGAAGGCGACGAGACGGCGCCGCTCGGCTTCATCGGCGTTCAGAGGATCACTCTCGCCTCATGACCCGCCTGCCTCGTGTAACCGGCAAGCAGGTCATCGCTGCACTTGCCAGAGCACATGTCGAAGATACTCCGGGCCTGTGAACTCACGGTCGATGAGTTCGTGGCCCTTCTCGGCTGAGCAGCGAGGCAGGGGGGCTAATCGGGTAGCGCCGGCTAGGGAGCGCTGCCAGCTGAAAGGGATTCCAAGAACGCCAGGACCTCGTCGATGAAGGCTTCGGGTTGGTCGAGGTAGGGCCAGTGGCCCGCGTTGTCGATCGCCCGCCAGGTCACGCCCGCGCGGGTCAAGAGCTGGCGGGAGTAGTCTTTGGTCGTGCCCCGGGGGTGACCCAAGAGGAAAAGGGTGGGGCAAGCGAGCGCGGCCATGCGCGACGCCAAGACCTCTTGCTCGGAGATGCAGACGAGGTCGTGGCTGTTGCGGTAGTACGCCCGCGCATCTGCGAGCCGCACGCTCGGGTAGTAGGTGCGCAGGGCGGGGTCGTCGCTCGCCATGCGGTAGAGCTCCTCCCAAATCAGCTCGTACCCCCCGGCGAGCCACTCGGCTTCGACGATCGACGCCACCATGGCGCTGTAGAGACAGTCTTCGGCGGAGATGTTGCCCTCGATGTTGATCAGAGCCGCAACGTGTTGAGGCGCGATCGCGCACAGCTGCTGCCCGATCACGCCGCCCATGGAATGACCCATGACCACCACCGGCGGGGAGTGGGTCGCCGCAAGCCATGCGGCCAGACGTTCGGCCTGCGCTTCGAGGTCGAGGGGTGGCTTGACCCAAGGGCTCTTGCCGTAGTTCGGCAGGTCGACCGCCACATGTGCGAACGCCGCGAGGCGCGGGTGGGCCATCACTTTTTCAAAACTGAACCCGGATTCGCCGAGGCCATGGATGTAAAACAAGGTCGCGCGGGGATGAGGCGGGGTCAAGCGCCGGGTGAAGAGCCCCGCAATGAACTCGTGCTCCAAGGTGAAGAGCCGGGTGTAAAGCGTGGTCGGATCCGGAGTCATCTCGACGGTCATCCGCTGATCTCCCAGGACATCAGGGTTTGCGCCATCAGGATTTGCTGACATCAGGGCCGAGTGTAAGCTGGTGGCCACGGACGCTTCAAGTCGAGGTACCGGTCGCGCAGCAAGGTCTGGCGGCTGACCATTTTGATTTCGACGCCCCGGATCCAGACCTGGTCGGCCAGGGTGGTCACTTCCAGTGGATCGCCATCCCAGAGCACCAGGTCGGCGTCTTTCCCCGGCTCGATCGTGCCGTAGTCGTCAATCCCCCAGATCTGGGCGGGGTTGACGGTGATCGCCTTGAGCGCTTCGAGCCAGGGCAGGCCATAAGCCACGGCATTACCCGCAGCCTGTTTCAAATTGCGGCCATTGTGCGATTCTCCACTCATGAACGCGATTTTGACCCCGTGCTGGTTGAGTCTTGCAGCATTTTCCAGCGTGGCGCCCAAAGCCTCGAAAGCTTGTGGCAAGGTGGTCAGCGGGTTGAGCACCACCGGCACGTTGGCAGCAGCCAGGGCCGGAGCGACGCGCCAGGCTTCAGTGCCGCCGAGGATCACCAGCCGTAGCCCGAGCTCCTTGCCCAGGTGCAGCACGGCTTCGATGTCGCTCGCACGATGGACCTCGACTGCAACTGGCAGCTGTCCTTGGGCGACCGGCAACAGCGCTTCGAGGTCGACCCGGCTCAAGGCATAGTCGCGCCGCGCGCCGCTGTCAACCGCACGCCGATTAGCCGCGAAATCGCGCGCATCGCCGAGGGCCTCGCGCAAGCGCAGGAGCACGGCCGCCCGCGACCCGCCTGCACGGGTGGCACCTGATTCCCCGGCATCGACCACCAACGCCGCAGGTTGGCGCACCAGGTAGTCGCTGCTGCTGCCGAGGTGGACCACGGCGCCACGCCCGGCAATCGGGCTAGTCCGTCCTTGCGGCACGATCAGCGCGCGGGTCAAGCCTTCGATGCGATTGACTGGGATCAGGGGCGAACGCGGGTTGAACATTAGGGCCACATCAAAGCCAGCGGTCAGGCGGGGGTCGTCGGTCGCATCGCTGCGGGTGCTGGGTTCAAGCGAGATCTCGCTGAGCCCGATCGGACTCCCGGAGTCGAAGAGCCCCGGGGTCAAGACCTTGCCTGAAGCAGGCCAGACCCGAGCCCCTGGCGGGACGGCAAGGTCGGTTCCGACGGCCACGATCTTGCCGTCGCGGATCAGCACGGTGGCCTGGTTCAAAGTCCCTTGGGGGCCTAGCGTGTAGACCGTGGCACCGGTGATCGCGAGGGTCTCGCCAGCTGCTTTGTCGGTTGCTTTGTCGGTCGTTGGGTCAGCGGCCAGAGCCACGGGGTTTGCGGTGAGGGCCGCGGTCAAGAACCAGGTGAAGGTCGCGGCCGGCACCGACGGCAGCCGACCGGAAGAAGTGGTTGGGCGCATCAGCGGACCTCCATTTCGCTGCCTAAAATCCCGAGTTCGAAATCCGTCACGGGTTGGTGTTGGGGATCGTGGCGATCATAAACCAGGGCGCCGTCGATGAAGACCTGATCGGCGCGGGTGTAGACGCTGAAGGGGTCGCCGCTCCACAACACCACATCAGCCATCTTGCCGGGTTCGAGCGATCCGGTTTGGTCGGCGATGCCGAGGGCCTGGGCAGGGTTTTGCGTCAACCAACGGATCGCATGCTCGCGCGGGATCTCGATGCCTACCCGTTTGGCCGCGGCCATGACTTTGGCGGCTTCCTGATTGAGGTGTTGCATCAACTCCGCGGAATCCGAGTGGACGATGGCGCAACCGCCGGCGCGGTCGACCATGGCGATGTTCTCCCGCACCGCGTCATAAGCCTCGGCCTTGAAGCCCCACCAGTCCGCCCACATGGCCGCGCAAACCTGATTTTGCGCCAGCAGATCGGCGATCTTGTAAGCCTCGACCGCGTGATGGAACGCGCTGATGTGGTAACCGAACTCGCGCGCGATGTCGAGCATGATCGCCATTTCGTCGGCCCGATAACAGTGGTTGTGGACCAGGATCTTGCCCTCGAGCACTCCGACCAAGGTTTCGAGCTTCAAGTCGCGGGCGGGCGGCTGCTCTACTTTCTCCCCAGCGGCGAGCTTGTGCCGATAGTCTTCCCACTTCTGACGGTAGTTGACGGCGTCGGCAAACGCCTGGCGATAGCCCGCAACATTGCCCATGCGGGTCGACGGCGCCCGGTCGCGGTCCCCGTAGACCCGTTTGGGGTTCTCGCCACAAGCCATTTTCAAGGCGTGGGGAGCGCCGGGAAATTTCATCGCCTGCATGGTTCGCGCGGGAACGTTCTTAACCGTAACGCCGCGTCCACCGATCAAATTGGCCGAGCCCGGCAAGATCAGCATGGTGGTCACCCCACTGCCGAGGGCGCGCGCGAAGCTCGGATCTTGCGGCCAGATCGAGTGCTCGGCCCAAACTTCTGCGGTGACCGGCGCGGTGGCTTCGTTACCATCTTGGTGGGCGTTGAGGCCGGGTGCGGGATAGACCCCCAAATGCGTGTGAACGTCGATGATCCCAGGAGTCACCCATTTCCCCGTCGCGTCGATGCGGACCGCGTCTGCGGGTGGGGTCAAACCTTGACCCAAAGCGGCGATGCGACCTTCGGCGAGGAGGATCGCGGTGTGCTCCAGGCGTTGCCCGGTGCCGGTCAGCACGGTGGCGTTTTCGATCAGGGTGGGCGGTGCGGGCAGCCGGATGTAGGTCGACTCAAACGGTACCGGCTCGAGTGGCTCGGCCGCATCTGGGGCAGGGGTCGCAGCGGACAGCGTCCACGAGACCCAAGCCAGGGCAAGAATCGTTGCGGTGGGAAAACGAACGGGACCACCGCGCCATCGTTCGGTGCTCATGCAATCTCCTCGCAAGTCGGACAGGCCGGTTGTTCTTTCACGCCTCAGGTACGGCCAGCGCCGCGGAAAGTTCGTCCAAGGTGCGGTCGAAGGCCGCGCGCACCGCGCCTTCCCAGCGCTTGGGAGTGGTTGCTGCAGGCGTCGGGAAAAGGATACTACGCGAGGCATTGATCACTCCCCCTTCGCGGCCGGCTGGACCGCGCACCAGCCCGGCGACAGCGTCTGCGGCGGTGCCGCCTTGGGCACCATAGCCGGGAATCAGAAAGAGGGAAGAGGGCAACCGTTCGCGCAAGCGCCGGGCGTCTTCTGGGTAGGTGGCCCCCACCACCACGCCCAAAAGCGACCAGCCGGTTTGCGGTCCGCGCAAGGATTCTGCTGGGGCCAGCAGCGTCCGGGCTACGGCCATGGCCAAAGTTGGCCTTCCGGGCTGCGCCAGCACCTGGTCTTGGAAATCGCGCGCGCCAGGATTGCTGGTCTTGGTCAAAACAAAAAGCCCGCGACCGTGCGCCTGCGCCCGAGCCAGAAACGGCGCCAGCGCATCGCTCCCGAGGTACGGATTGACGGTCAGAGCATCCGCCGGGACGGCAGCTTGGGGACCGAGATACGCGGCGGCATACGCTTCCGCCGTGGACCCGACGTCACCCCGTTTGGCGTCGAGCAGCACCAGGAGCCCCCGCGCCTGCGCTTGCCGGACCACCGTCTCGAGCGCGCGGAAGCCGCGCCACCCCAGCTGTTCGAAAAAAGCGCTCTGTGGTTTAACCAGCGCGACGCGATCCCCGACCACGTCGAGCACCGCGGCGAGAAAACGGACGATCGCGCCAGCAGTTCGCGGGTCGTCGGGCCGCATGGTCCCGCGGCGGAAAGGCGCGGGAATCAAGTCGAGGTGTGGGTCCAGCCCGAGGCAAAGCGGATGGCCGAGCTGACGCAGGCGGCAGATCAACTCATCGCTGAAGTGGGGTGGTGAGTGGTTTGACAAGATTCCGCCCGCGTGCGCCGTCCGCCAGCCCTGCGCGCGGAACGGACTTCTGCGATCTCCGCATCGACTTCTTCCAGAGTCCGTTCCTGGGGGACGCGGACAGGTCCTTGCATCCCTTGCATCCCTGCCATCCCTGCACCCCGCCGTGACACCAAGGTGCCCCGCCGTTTAGTGTGCGTTCGCGGCCCCTGCCTCGGCTTTGGTCGGTGCAAATCCAGAGGTGACAATCTTGAGGAAGCGCACTCCGACGAGCAGGGAGAATATCCCAGCGAGCACGGATCCGCAGAGAACGGCAAGCTTGGCTACCTCCAGCAAAGGCCCGGCGGGAAACGCGAGTTGCGCGATGAACAGCGCCATTGTGAAACCGATCCCACCGGCCAATCCGACCACTCCAACATGGGACCACTGAACTTCGCTCGGCAACGTGGCCGCCCGCGCCCTCACCGCAAGCCAGGAGACGGCAAGAATTCCCACGGGTTTGCCCAGCGACAGTCCAAGCGTCACCCCGAGAAACACCCACAGCGCATCGCCTGCAAAGGAGATCTGACCCACCGCAACGCCCGCGTTGGCGAATGCAAACAACGGCATGATTCCGAATGCAACCCAGGGGTGCAGCAGGTGCTGCAGCCGTTCGGCCGGGGAGACCGCTTCGCGATTGGCGGTGTTCAGGGCATCCAGATGGGGCAGCAGCGCATGTCCGTCCGGAACCCCGCGCGAGCGAAGCGAGCGGAGCCGTTCCTCGATGCGCTCGAGAAAGCCCTCTGCGCCATACCAGGCTTGTGCCGGCGTCATGAATCCTACAACCACGCCGGCCAGCGTCGGATGGATGCCGGCGGCGTAGGCGCCATACCAGACGATTGTGCCGAGGGGAACGTAAGCGAGCGGGGAACGGACGCCGACAATCTGCAGCGCAAAAATCGCCAGCATTCCCAGTCCAAGCACCATGAATCCCCAGATCGATATATCGGACGAGAAGGCAATTGCGATAACGGCAATCGCGCCTACGTCGTCGATCACAGCCAGGGCCAGCAGAAGAATTCGCACCGCCGGGGTGATGCGCTTTCCGAGCAGTGCGAGGGCCCCGACGGCAAACGCGATGTCCGTGGCTACCGGAATGGCCCATCCGTTGGAGGACTCACGGCCAGCGTTCAGAGAAAGGAAGACGATGGCCGGCACCAGCATTCCGCCGAAGGCAGCCGCCACCGGCAATGCGGCGCGGCGGACTTCACTGAGCTCGCCGTGATGCATCTCCCGCCGGATTTCGAGGCCGACGACGAAAAAGAAGATGGTCATCAACCCGTCGTTGACCCAGAAATGAAGGTCGCGCGCGAACGTGAAGGTCCCGATCTGGATTCCGATGGGCACATGCCAGAGCGCTGCATACAGTTCCCGCCATGGAGAGTTCGCCCAGATCATCGCGGCTGCGGCGACAGCCATCAGCACGATGCCACTGGCGGCTTCGATGGCCAGGAACCTCTCGACAGGTGCAAGGAAGCGTTTCACGCCCTCTTGAGCGGTCGGCCAGACTTCAGGTGGAGCGGGGTTTCGGGACTGGGCCACGGGTTCCTTACCTCTCTGCCGTGGCGGCCCGACCACGGAGCACCTGCGGCGATAGATGGCGATAGATAGAGTTCACCGCACCCTTCAGCTTGCCGTCATCATCCTAGCATAGCGTCCGCAAGCCTCAGTGCTGCCTGGATCGAGATCAACCTAGGGTTGCTCGACTGCGTAGCCGTCAAAGTGGAATTGGGTCGCCACCGAAGCCTCTCCTCCTCAACTCACACGCCGCCATCTCGCGAAGGTCATTGTACGTCTTGATCACTGTGGTGACATCTTCCTCCCACGAGTGCCCGTCTTTGTGAAGGCATTCGTACTCATTGTCGCCGAAGCGTTGCTTGTTTGTCGGCCTCCGGACAGTTCCGGACGAGCTCCAGCAGTACATCGAATAAGAACTCGTATCGGAACGGGGCACTTGAGGCGCGACCGTACTTGACAGCAATGCCAGCGAGTGGTCGCGCTGCGTTTGGTCCAAGTAAGAGGATGGCAGCACGTTCCCGAGAAGCCAACTGGCTTTGGAGCTGTTCCTCGAACCGAGCTTCTCTCTGCCGACCAAGGAAGCTGAACATCGCAGGGATCTCCTATTTGGAAATCATCAAGGCGGAGCGCATACCTCAGCCCCTGGTCATCCCACGTCGCCGCACTCGTGCCGCAGAGCGCGTGGAATCGCCGGCGACAACTACTCTGAAGGGGGATCCATAATGGCGATCCCCTCATCCCAGATGCCGCCGAACGGCCCGTCCCGCTCACCGGCACGCTTCGCATGCCCGGTGCAGCGGGCTGGTTCTACGGCGCCTCCTTCACGCAAACTGCAGCCGTCGCCCTTGTGGTTCGGGCACCGGGCGTCCGAACTCCTTTGCCGTGTCCAACCAAAGAGCGATGGCTTCCTGGGAGTTCGCTAGAGCCCGATCGGGCGTATGTCCATGTGCAGAACACCCAGGTAGCTCAGGAACCTCAGCGATGAACGCGTCGTCGTCGTCGCTCCAGTAGATGATCACTTCGTATCTGTGCATTAGTCAAAACTCCCAAGTCCGTATCTGGTCAGGACTCTCCGCAGCTGCCGCACCTGATAGGGCTTCGCCATGCTGCCCTCGCGTTGCAGATTGATGAGATCCTCCACTCCGAGCTTGACGAAAACATGATGGCTGCCCCGTGTCCGCTCTTCAAACCCGAGCGTGCGGAGGAAGGTGACAGAGGTCCCGGAACCGGATGTTGGCATCGGAGCGGCCCGAGAGCACCTGCAACAGGAGCGTTTCTTGCTTCGCCATCGGCTCATTTTACCAACTACCCCTGCCCCGTGGCAGCTCAGTATCCGCTGATGCTGTCTGCGCCATAGAACGCATCTGGGCCTAACTAAGGGTCGACGCAGCAATAAATTCCCATTCTGGCTGCGCACCAAAGTGCGCCACCTTCTGGCATTGGGGACGAGCAAGCGCCAGGCAATTC
>CAZCOV010000124.1:11572-15612 GCA_964499975.1 uncultured Thermoanaerobaculia bacterium | reverse complement strand
CGCCAGCGAAGTGCTGCTCGATCCCTCGACCCAGCCCAACGAAGCCGCCATGGAGATCAGCTACCTCGACACCTTGATCGTGGTGGCGCAAGACTTTCACTTGGCGCGCATGCTCGGCCTCGGCCACATCGACAACGATGCCAAGACCCGCGAGCAGCCGATGGTTTACCTCGCGGAATACTTCACCGAAGCGGAGCTCGAACCGGACCAGCCAGCTGCGCCCGTGACCCATTACGCTATGTCGTTGCCCACCACCTGGAAAGATTACCGCTTGCCGCTGCAGCCGGTCTTGCGGCCGGTGCGTTATGGCCTGTTCCACGAACCGGTCGAGGGCCAGATCGAGCAGCTCAGCGACGATCAGGGCTACACCCGCTTCGAGGCGTCCCGCTACTTGAACCTCGACCGCGAATCCTACGAGTTCGAACTGCCGCTCGCCCCGTTTTGGTCGGGGGATCCGCGCTACTGCTTGTGTACGGCCACGGTACCCGCGCTTTATGGCGTGGAATACCGACGCCTGGGCGAAGCTGAGTGGCGGCGTCCCGAGCTCAGTCACGACCGCGAGTACCTCGACCCGTCGGGCTTGCCCGAGAGCGTGCCCACGCCTGAGGTCGCCGCTCCAAATGGTCAGGTTTTTGTCCACCGGGAGACCGAGGAAGGGGTCCACGAATACGCGCTCTATGCCATCAACTGGTTCTCGCGAGTGTCGCCCGAAAGCAACATCGTCGCCACCGATTTCACCCGCTTCCCGGTGTTGAAGAACCTCAAGCCGCCCGCTAACTTTGCCGTCCAGCTGATCCAGGAAGAAAACCCCTTGCTCTTCACCACGGCGGAGGAGCAAGCCCAGCTCGCCAGCTTGAGCGGACCGGATCGCACCCTGGTGCGGGTGACGTTTGACTGGGATGTGGTGCATCACGCGGCTTACCAATTCGCTGACCAGGTCGACCTTTTCTTCCGCGAACGGCTGCCGGCCAGCATCCAAGGCAAGGTCGCGCCGGGCATCCTCGACTTGCCCAACCACCGGGTGCTGGTGCGCACGGCGCCCGAGACGCTCTCCAGCCAGAACCCGCCGGTCGTGCGTCAGCCCTTCTTGCTGCCGGCCCACGAGAGTCGCTACGTGGGCGGCAATTTCGTCTATGAGAACCGGGTGTATCCCATCGTCGATATCCAGTTTCCCGACCCTAGCGGCAACAACCCGACGTTTATCCTGGAAAAGCTCCGCCAAGTGCAAAGCCTCGAAACCAACGAGCCGGGCGTGTTCGTCACCCAGGAAACGTGGATCGGACCGCAAACCGCTGGCCGTTCTTTCATCGCGATTGAGAATTTGAACCAGGCCAGCAACTGGGACAGCCACCTGGTCCGCAACGTCAGCCTCGAACCTTTTCACGAGGTCTACCAGGTCAAGGTCAGCGGCTCGGCCCAAAACGATCGCAGCTACACCTTGACCGCGGTCGACCTGGTGGGATCCCGCACCCGGCTGAGCGTGGCCGAAGCGATTGTGGGCAGCAATTTGCCTCTGGGTGAGCTGATCTACCCGCGCAAGGCCCGCATCCAACAAGCCCAACCAGGTGCCAGCCGTTTCGTGGTGAGCGGAAACTTGCAGTCCGGCCCGGGCGGACTCGCGATCGGCCGCACGGTGCGGGTGTTTGGCGCGCCGGACAACGCCTTAACCTACACGGTCACTCAAGTCAGCACCAGCGGCGGCAACACCACGGTCACGGTCAACCCAGCGCCAGCGTCGAGCGTGGCCGCCGGCTATCTGGGCTATGACAAACATTTGCCCATCGTCGCGGTCGATGCCCCCAACCGCCATCTCTTGGTGGACGGCGATTTCCGCTCCGACCTGGTGCTACCGCGGATCGAGGCGCGCAGCGAACCCGACGGCACCACCACCCGCACCGTGATCGGCGGTTTGAGCGCTCTCGCGACGGTCACCGAGATCCCCGACGTGGACGCCAGCGGCAATCCCATTCCCGGCTCCCACACCGGCGTTTACCGGATCGAGCTGGCCAGCGTCCAGCTGCCCAACCACGTCGACCCGAAAATTTCTTGGTACAAGGGCACGGTGCGCCTGATGGAGGACGCCGCGCTGTTTCCGTCTCCGACCTCGCCCAACTACCGGCCCCCGGAAATGAAAGTCTTGAACCTGTGGGAAATCGACCAGAGCGGGCCCACCCTGCGGCTGGTCGCTTTTGACCCGACGTTTGACCCCAACTCAGGCCTCAACCCGCAAACCGATCCCATGCCCGTGGCCCAGGGACCGGGCATCGAGGTCAACGTCCATCCGGGCTACCGTCTCTACTTGACCGCTGACACCGCTCTTGGCAACAACTTTGCGGCGGCCACCATCCTGCCCGCCGTCGGCCAGGGCGAAAAGAAGACCCTGCTCGCTGCCCGCGCGGTCGACACCCAAGGCACCAACTGCTTTTCAGCGTTCACCGCGCCAGCGGTGCTCCTCGCGCAGGAGATCCGCGAGCCCGCAGCTCCGGGAATCCCCAGCGGACCGCGTTTCGCCACCCGTCCGGACTTCTACGGCAAGGCCACCTACACCTTTGACGTCGCGGTGGGCAACCCGTTCGCCCTGGTCTTTTACCGCGCCAATGACCGCGCCATCCTCGATGCTCTCTACCGGCAAGACACCGTGCGCCAGATCTTGGCCGACCTCGCGGCCTTGTCTGCGCCCGACGCTGCTTTCGAGAACGACCGCTGGCGCGACCTCGCGAGTGCGGTGACCGATGCCAGCCAGCAGTTCCGCCAGTACATCCCTGGCGGCTACCGCTTTCCCCTGCCCGACAACGACCGCTACGTGCTGCCGCACCCTGACCCGACGGTCATCGTCCGGCCGTTCCTCGCGGGCAACCTCCCGCCTGGGCAAATCCTCACGGCGGTGCGCACCGCGATCGAGGGTGCGTTCGTGCCTTTGACCGCGCAACCTGCGATCTATCGCCACTTGAAAACCAGCACGGTGACGTCCAACCGGCAGCCCGTCACCAAGAATGCTAACGGCGACCTCCTGCTGCCCACCGACCCGAGCTACGACCCTTGGCCCATGGCGGTCAAACTGCCCGCGGGTCCTGGCGGCAACCAAGTCCGCTTCACCGACTACACCCTGGACGGCGCCGCGAGCAACGTCTACTTCTACTTTGCCGTTGAGCTGTCGAGTCGCATGAAGGTGGGCGAGCGCAGTCCGATTGCGGGGCCGATCAACCTGGTCAACAGCGCGCCGCCGCGCACTCCCGAGATCCGCAACCTGCGGGTGCGGCCAGCGCGTCCGGCGTTGGGCATCCGGGCGGCGGTGATTTTCGAACTCAACCCCTTCCGCGCAGACGAAATCGCGCGCTTCGAGGTGTACCGCGCGAGCGAACGCGCCCTGGCCACCACCGTGCGCACCATGGAGCTGGTCAAAACCATCGACGCCAGCCCGTCAGCAGAAGTGCTCGACGACTTTGCTGGCCTCGAATTCCCGCTTTTTGGCGAAGACCTGTTTTACCGGGTAGTGGCGCTGCGCCGCTTCCGCAACGAAAGCGGCGAGTTCGAATACGCTCCCTCCTTGCCGAGCCAGATCCGGGAAGTGCGTTTGATCGACGATCAAGTTCCCCCGACGCCGCAGCTCGCCAGCCAAAACGATCCGCCGATCCCTGGGCCGCCGGTCCAGCTGCCCAACCTGCGTTTGACCTGGAACCGCACGGCCTGGAACCCGCGCTACCACGTCTACAAACTGAATCCGCTCGGTCGCTGGCTCAAGATCCACACCCTGACCACCAACGCGCCCACCGTCCACCTCGACCTCGCCGTGACCGACCTCGGGACCAACATTTTGCCCAAGCAAAACAGTCACGGTCAGATCATCTACCACCGTTTCAAAGTGGTCGCCGAGAACAGCTCAGGTCTGCTCAGCAAGGAGGAACGTCCGTTGACGGTGTGAGGGTCCCGCTCGCCTTGGATCTCGGAGGGGATAAGCCGACCCTGGCAGAGTTATACTGATCCCATGCGACCCGTTTTCGCCGATCCCAAGACCGACTTCGTGTTCAAGCGGATCTTTG
>CAZCOV010000124.1:0-11472 GCA_964499975.1 uncultured Thermoanaerobaculia bacterium | reverse complement strand
CGAGCTGGAAGCGCTCCAAAAGCAGCTGGTCGAACGTCGGAGCTGGGAATGAGGGGAATGAGGGAATGAGGGGGCAGCCTGCGTTGAGCGCGTTCTGCTGATATGATCAAGGCTCGCCATTCTTCACGGAGCCGCGGGTCGAGCTGGCGGCGATCATGGCGGACTGATTCCTCGACCCGGCCGCAATCGCATGTCGCGGATTGGCCCCGAGAAATTCTGGCCGCCTTCGACGAAAGGGCGCAGCAGTATGAGTTATCCCGGCAACCCAGCCCTCGCCCCGGACATCCAGCAACGGATTACCGGCACTTTCACCCAGACCCTCGCCTTGATCGCTCAGGGACGAGAGCAGGAAGCCGTCTTGGGCTGCGAGTTCATCCTCCATCTGGATCCCGCATACCCACCGGCCAGCCAGCTGCTCGAACGGCTGCGCAGCACCGTCCGGCCGATTGAAACCCGCGACCTGCTGGCGGCGGTTGCGGCGGGCAGCCCTCTGCCCACGAGTGCAGTCCACGCCCAGCCCCCTTCGCCGCCGCCAGCAGCAGCCGGGGCCGGCTTGACCGATTTCGGCAGCCTGGGCGACCACGATGACTTCGGCGACCTGGGCGACCTCGAAGGGTTCACCGCTCAAAGTCCGCCACCGGCAGCACCCCGCGCTCCGCAACCCCCAGCCTCCCAGCCGACCGCTCCGGCATCGGCCACCAGCGGCCTTCTGACCGTGCTGCAGGACCTGCTAGCGCGGCGCAACTTTCAGCAGATCTTGCAAATCGCTGCCAGTCAAAAAGCGACCCTCGAACGAGATCCCCGCTTGCAAGCCGTGGTGAAAACCGCGCAAGAGCATCTCGAATCCGAGCCCTTCGTCCAGAAATTCCTGACGGGTGCCAGCCAAGCCCTGGCCGCCGGCAAAGCGCGCGAAGCCGAGGGCCTGCTCGAAAAAGCCCTGGCCCTCGACGCTGGACATCCGCAGATTGCGAGCTTGGCCGTAAAAATCGCGGCAGCGGCTGCCGCAGCGCCACCAGCTGCCCCGCCAGCCCCTGCGCCCGGCATGTTGAGCTTCGACGATGAGCCCTCGTTCGTTGCCGCACCGGCGGCACGCAAGCCGGCCAGCCCACCGGCGGCCGGTCCGCTCGATGCCGACCTCGCAGCCTTGCAGCAGGTGAGCTTGACGCTCAGCGACAAGGACGAGTTCGGCGGGCTCGGCGAACTGGACGATCTTGCCGAGCCGGCTGCTGCTGCCAGTTTTGCCGCCGACGATGTCGTCGATGTCGCCGATGATGCCATGGTCATTGAACGCGATGACGACGATCCCGGGGTGAGCGCTTTTGCCACTTTCGGCGACCGCGAGGAGGAGGAAGGCGCTGAGCGGGTGGCCAAGCTCTTGACGGAAGGGCAGGAGAACTTCGAGCGGGGGGAGTTTCAAGCGGCGATCAACGTGTGGTCGCGCATTTTCCTGATTGATCTCGATAACGAAGACGCTTCGCGTCGGATCGAGCTGGCGCGCAGCCGCAAGGCCGAAGCCGAACGGCAGCTCGAAGAGCTCATCCACGAAGGCGTCAAACATATCGAGGCCTCGTCGCTCGACGCTGCCAAGGCGACCTTTCAGAAGGTGCTGCAGATGGATCCTGGGCACAGTCTGGCCAAGGAGTATCTCGCCCAGCTCGAAGCCGGTGAAGTTCCGATCCTTGCCGGCTCGGCTGGCTTGGGCTTGACCCAAGAGGATTTGCCCGAAGGCGTCATGGACCCCGAAGCCATGCTGGCGGCCAAGCAGCGTGAAGCCGCTTCGATGGAAGCCGCAGTGCGCCGTGACCGCATCGTGGTGACCAAGAAAACCGACTGGCGGCTCATCGGGTTGGGGGCAGTGGTGCTGCTCGCGGCGATCGCCGGTGGTTATTTTCTGGTGCGCAACTGGCGTTCGTTGTTTCCCAATGCCGCTTCGCCACCGGCCAGTGCTGCGGGTGTACCCGCCATGGATCCGATCGAGCGGGCAACCAAGGTCCAGCAAAGCGGTAACACCGCCAACGCGATCATCTTGCTCGAAAAAATTCAGCCCGAGGATGCGCGCTACCAAGATGCGCAGACCCTGCTCGCGAAGTGGCGCGCGCTGGTCCAAACCACGCCGCCGTCGGCGACCGACACCGGACCGCCGGCGGAGCAGGTCCAGCGCCGCAACCTGCTGCTCGCCGCCGCCCGACAGGCGCACGGCAAGGGACAAAACCTGCAGGCGCGCAAGTTGTTCGACCGGGCTCATCGCATCCTGCCGCTCGAGTCGGGCGATTTTGCGCTGCGCCGCGAGTGCGACGAGCGGCTCCGTCCGCTGCAAGAGGAAATCAACCTCTTCGCGCAAGGGGATTACCTCAAGGCGATCCCCACGTTGTGGCAGAAGCGCGAGGCAGCGCCCAAAGACCCCGACATCGCCCGTTTGCTCATCGACTCCTACTACAACCTCGCCCTGCGCGATCTGCAGCGCGGTGACGTCAGTGCGGCCGCGGAAAAGCTCACCGAAGTGGTCGAAGTGGATCCCGAAGCCGAAGACTTGGTGCGCTTGCAGCTGTTCGCCAAGACCTACATGCAGCGTCCGCAGGACCTGCTCTATCGCATCATGGTGAAGTACCTGCCGGCGCGCACTTGACGCGGGCAGAGGTTCTCCGGCAGGCACACTTGCATTAGACTCGCGGGGGAGGAGCAGCAATGGGCAAGCGGCGAGAAGGGAACACGCCAGTTGAGTTGCCGCTTTTCGACTTGCCCCTGCAACCTGCGAGTGCTGCGTCCCCGGCCGAACCCACCCTGTCTAGACCCGCACTCCCGGCCGAAGCCCCCTTGACCAACCACCTCACCCAAGGGTCGCGTCACTTCTCGGCGCGCGCTCCAGGTGCTTCCGGCAAGGCGGCTGCACCCCCCCCACCCTCCGGCGCGGTGGCTCTGCGCGCTTCAGCTTCTTGGTGGGACCGTTTCTTGGCCGGGCTCATCGACTTGGTGCTGATCGGCCTCGCCGTGGGCGCGGCTGCGCTGGGCGCGTTGTTGCTCGGGGCCCGGCTCACCGAGAAGGATGCCATCCCGCTGGCCCTGCTCGGGCTGATCTTGTCGTTTCTTTACTGGGTCATCCCGCTCGCTTTTTGGGGCCAGACCCCGGGCATGAGCCGACGCGGCCTGATCAGCGTCTGCAAGGACCGCCAACCCTTGACTTTTGGCCAGACCGTGCGCCGGTGGTTCGGCGCCCTCTTGACCCTGGCCTTGGGTGGCCTGCCCATCTTGCTCTGCCTCGGCCGCGGAGGATCCTTGAGCGATCGCCTCAGCTATTCAGAGACGCTTGAACTGTGAGCTGCGGTTTGTCGCTGCGGGCGAGACGCCCGCGTTCCCAGGGCTGCCAGTCGCTGCGGGCGAGACGCCCGCGTTCCCAGGGATCAGACACGCTGGTAACGGATCACCGGCTGGGGGTCGGACTCGATTTCTTCCAGGTTGGTCGCCACTAGCTCGCCGCGCTGGTAGAGATACTCGACGTGGGCGCCGGTTTCGAGCAGCGCGAGCAGGATGTGGTAGCTGCGCACCGGACCGAACAGCCGTCGGCTGATCTCGGCGAGGGCGCGCGGCTCAGCGCATAGTTCGAGCAATCGCTCCTGCCGCTCGGCCAAGGCCTGGCGCAGCTCCTGCAAACGCGCGGTGAGGTCGCGGATCGGACCCTGGTGGCCGCCCAACCCGACTGCAACGTCCGCCATGGCGCTGATCCTGGCCAAAGACTCGAGATAGTGGCCGACTCCGGTATTGGCGGTGATGATCTCGGGCGACAAGTGCGGGGTGATCCCGGGCAGGATGTGGTCGGCGGTGAGCAAGACCTGGCCACAGCGCAAGCACACCTGGCCAGAGCAGTGACCGGGCACGTGGACCGCGATGAACTCGCCGTCCAGGAGGGGACCGCTCTCAAACCAGAAATCCACGGCCACCGACTGGAAAAATCCCTTGGTGAAACGATACATCTGCAAGTACTGGCGGCGTCGCTCCGGGCTCACCCCGGTCCCCGCGAGGAAGCGCTCGACTTGGGCTGCGGCCACGATCACCCGCTCCGGGTAGTGCGACAGCACACGGCGGTCGAGCACCTGGATTCCCACCGGTACCAGGCACTGGCGCTTGACCCAGTTGAGCCCGCCGAAGTGGTCGATGTGGCCGTGGGTGATCAGGATCGCGCGCAAGTCGCTGAACTCGATCCGCTCCCCAAACCGCTGGGCGATCGCAGCAAAACCCGCTTCCAGGTCGTGATTCGAGCTGGCCTGGCCGGAACCGCAGTCGACCAGCACCGGCCCTTGCCCCCCGGTCACCAAATACGCATTGCCCCAAAAACTGGGGAACACTTCGAGCGGTAGGGCATAAATCGTCCGCCCGTCGCCCGTGGGGTAGCGTTTCACTTCGCGGGCCATGGCTTATCCGCTGATCTGCCGCAAACGCACCAGGGGGCCATCGAAGCTTTCGTCCTGGGAAAGATCAATCACCCCCATGAGGTGCCAGGCGTTCTCACCCTGGGGGTCGACCAGCACCTGCTGGAACTCCCAGGTCCGCGCCCCGGTTTTGTCGATTCGCGTCTTGTCGGTTTGGCGCGCTTCGTGATTGAACAGCAGCTCGCCATGCTCAGCAAGGAAGGGCGCCAGCGCTTGCACGAAACGGTCGGCCGTCCACGGTCCCTCGGGGACGCTGTCGTCGTCCGGCCAGACCGCTGCTGCTGCTGCTTCGTAGTCGCGTTCGGCGAGCACGCGCACCAATTGGTGGAGTTCGGCCCGGACCCGCGCGGCAAAGGCTTTGGGATCGTGGAACAGCTCGTAAGCGCGCAACTCGCGCCGCGCAGCTTGACGTTTTTCTTCGCGCGCAAATTGCAGTTCGGGATGGAGCATGCTCTCCCACTCCTCGAGCAGGCTGGTGTCGGTGTGTTCGAGCACGGTGCGGAAAAACCCTCCGATGTCGTAAATCTCTTCGCTCTTGGCCCGCTCTGGCACGGTCTGGCTCAAGGTCTTGTAAAGCTGGCTCAAGTAGCGCAGCAACACACCTTCACTGCGCTGCAAACCGTACTTGCGCACGTAGTCTTGGAAGCTGAAATAACCTTCGTAGAGTTCGCGTCCGATCGACTTCGGGCGCAAGTCCTCGCCCCGCACCCAAGGATGGATCCGGCGAAAATTGGCAAAGGTGGTGGTCAAGAACTCACGATTGGGCTGCGGGTGGGTCACTTCTGCCAGGCGTTCCATGCGCTCTTCGTAGGGCATGCCTTCGGCCTTGAGCTGGGCGACCAGGTCTTCCTTGAGTTTGTCGACTTGACGGTAGAGCACCACCCGCGGGTCTTCGAGGATGGCCTCGACCAGAGTCACCACATCCAGGGCATAGGTAGGGCTTTGCGCGTCGAGCAAGTCGATCGCCTCGACCAAATACAGGGCGAGGGCTTGAAACAGCGAAAAATCCCACTGCAAGTCCTGGTTGACCACCACCCAGTAGTAGTTGCTGCTGACGTCGCGTTGCATTTCGATCACGCCGGCCCGCGCCAGCGAGCGGACCAGCACAGCGGCATGGCGCAAGTGCGCGCGTTTGCTGGGTTCGGGCTCGTGGCAGAGCGTGATCAGCTCGCGGAGCGAAGCGAAGTTGTCGTGGTTGGGGTCGTTTTGTTCGGCGTCGCGCTGCAGCAGGTTGACCACCATGCCATGGGTGATGCGAAACCGCGACTGCAGCATTTCTGGCGGGCTGTGGATCAGCCGCTGGAAGGTATCCTGATTCCACGACACCTCGCCTGCGGGCGGGCGCTTCCCACCCTTCTTGCTCCGCCGCGGATCGGCAGCCGCTTTGCGCGCGGCCACCCGATGCTCGGGCGCCTGACAGACCACGCTGCCCTGATCGTCGAAGCCTTTGCGGCCAGCCCGTCCAGCGATCTGCTTGAACTCGCGCACCTTGAGCAAGCTGGTTTTTTCGCCGTCAAACTTGCTCAGCTTGGCAAAAAGCACCGTGCGGATCGGGATGTTGACCCCGACGCCCAGCGTGTCTGTGCCGCAGATCACTTTGAGCAAGCCCTGCTGCGCCAGCTGTTCGACCAGCAGGCGATATTTGGGGAGCAAGCCGGCGTGGTGAACCCCGACGCCGAAGTTGAGCAAGCGACGGATTTCTTTGCCATAAGGGGTGTCGAAGCGAAAATCGCCGATCGCGGTTTGAATCGCGACCCGCTCGTCCCGGCTGCACAGCTTGACGCTGGTCAAGCTCTGGGCCAGCTCAGCGCATTCGCGTTGGGTGAAGTTGACGATGTAAATCGGGGCTTTGCCCTTGGCGAGCAGATCTTCGACGGTCTCGTGCAGCGGGGTTTCGCGATACTCGAAATCGAGCGGGACCGGTCGTTGATCCGAATAAACCAAAGCCACCTCGACCCGGGTGCGGGCGGCCAGCCGTTCCGAAATCGGCGCGGTATTGCCCAAGGTCGCGGACATCAGCAGGAAGCGCGCTTGCGGCAAAGCGAGGAGCGGCACTTGCCAGGCCACCCCGCGGTCGGCGTCGCCGTAGAAGTGGAACTCGTCCATCACCACATAATCGACGTTCATCGTCGGACCTTGGCGCAGCGCGCGGTTGGCCAGCACTTCGGCGGTGCAGCAGATCACCCGGGCGTCCGGGTTGATGCTGGCGTCGCCGGTCTGCATGCCCACGTTTTCCGGCCCCAAAAGGTCGCACAAATCGAAGAACTTCTCGCTCGCTAGCGCCTTGATCGGGCTGGTATAAAAACAGGTCTTGCCTTCGCACAGGGCCTTGAAGTGCAAGCCGAGCGCGACCAGCGACTTGCCGGAACCGGTGGGGGTGTTGAGGATGACGTGGCGTCCGGCAAAGAGTTCGAGCAGCGCTTCTTCCTGCGCGGGATAGAGTTCGAGTCCAGCTGCCGTGACCCAGCCGAGGAAGAGATCGAGGATCAAGTCAAGGTCGGCTGTCTGCTGCACCCGCGCGATCAAGCTCGGCCGTTCGTTGCCTGGCGCGGGGACCGCGAGCGTAGGGGTGGTTGGGCTGGGGGTGGTGGGCGACACGTTGGGCTCCTCGTCATTGCGTCCGCAGCCCGCTCGCGGGTCGCGCGGCATTCCTACCTAGAAGTGTAATGGACCGAGCCCGGTTGTCGGTAGCCTTGCTTGCAGATTCCCTGGACGGCCGCGGGCAGGCGCATTAGCATAGGCGCATGACCAGCCCCGAACATGTAGCTTCAAGGAATGGCTCCCTGGACCTGTTACGCCGAGTGACCCTCAAGGGCTTCAAGTCGATCCGGTCGATGGACCTCGAGCTGCGCCCTTTAAACGTCTTGATCGGGCCCAACGGGGCGGGCAAGAGCAACTTGGTCGCGTTCTTCAAGTTGCTCAACGAGATGGTAGGCCAACGACTGCAGGTACACATCGGTGCCACCGGGCGGGCGCAGACCCTGCTGCACCTGGGCCCCAAGGTAACTCCTCAGAGCGAGGCCGAGTTAGAGTTCGAGGTAAAAAATGGAGTGAGCACCTACCGCCTGCGCCTGCTCCACGCGGCGGGAGACACGCTGTTATTCGCTGACGAAAGTTTGAGCTTCCTCCAAAAGGGTTACCGCAAACCCAAGATGGTCTCGCTGGGTGCAGGCCATCCGGAATCCCGGCTGGGTGCGAAGGCCGGTGAGGGCGAGCCCTCCGCCAAAGCTCTGCTCGGCCTGCTCAAGCGTTGCCGGGTTTACCATTTCCACGACACTTCGCCGACTGCGCGGGTTCGTCAGTACTGCTATCTTGGTGACAACCGCTGGCTAATGCCGGACGCTGGCAACCTCGCTGCCCTGCTGCTGCGGCTGCGCAGCGAGAATGGGGGTGCGGTGTACCAGCGCATTCTCGCTACGTTGCGACAGATCGCGCCATTTTTCGATGACTTCGACCTCGAACCCACTGGGCCCGAGAGAAACGATGTCATCTTGAACTGGCGGAGCAAGGGAAATGATCAGCTGTTTGGGCCGCACCAGCTGTCCGATGGAACGCTGCGAGCGATGTGTCTTGTGACGTTGCTCCTCCAGCCGCAAGACGAGCTACCCTGTCTCATCGTTGTGGACGAGCCCGAGCTGGGGCTTCATCCCTATGCGCTCGAGGTGGTGGCTGCTCTGTTCAAGAAAGCCGCGTATCACACTCAAATCCTGCTTTGTACCCAGTCGAGTTCTTTCTTGGACAACTTCGATCCGGAAGACGTGATCGTGGCGGATCGCGATGGCGATGGGTCGCGCTTCACTCGACTCGATTCAACCAGCTTGAAAGCCTGGATCGAGGAGTACAGCCTAGGTGAGATTTGGGAGAAAAACGTCGTTGGCGGAGGCCCGCATTGAGGGGCGATCGTCGCGCTCCAGCGCATCGCTGAGCAATTCGATTCACCTGAAAAGATCGATGATGGACCCGAAACAGCGCCGTCCAAGCGGATCATCAAGCAAATTCCCGAGTACCAAGCGGCCAAATCCGTCGATGGCCCACAAATCGCTGAACGGATTGGCCTAGATCGCATCCGCGCCCGCTGCCCGCACTTTAACAGCTGGCTGGAGCGGCTCGAACGACTGGGGAACCCCCCCAGAATCTGAGAAACTATGGGGGGCTGCTTCTCGTTAGAGAGGGCGGACCCGGTGAGCCGAGTTCGTCGCCCGCGAGGCTGAGCTGGCGGTGCGAAATGCAGAGGATGGTCCCAAGCCGAGATGAAACAGCGCGACCGAAAACACAAGGACCGGTACGGTAAACCCGGCAAGGATCGGCACGGCAAGGACCGGCACGGCCGGCCGCGGCAAGCCGGTAGCGGGACCTCGCCCGACCCGCCGGTGGGCTTTTTGACGCAGTTGGCGCGTTTCAGCCAGGACTTCACCGCTGGCCTCAATCGGCGGGCAGTCGAGCGGATGTTCGACGAGGACGCAACCCGCGCGATCCAGGTGCTCGCCGGCGATCCCCAGGTCGAGAAGCCGACGCTCGGTCACCTGGTGCAGCAAATGCGCGATTTCCTCCTCGGCCTGGCCTTCAAGCTGTCGCCCGCCCGCCGTCTGCTCTTCGCTTTTTCCATGGTGTGCCCGATCTTCAGCCTGCTCACGTTCCAAGGCACGATCGGCCCGTTCAAAGTGACCCTCGACGTTTCACCGTTTTTCTTCTTTCTCAGCACGGCCGGGCTGACCCTCTTGCTGGCGCTCGAACTGGTCGACCAGCTGGCGGTCCGCGACGAGCTCGAAGTGGCGAGGGAACTGCAGCGCGAGCTCTTGCCCCGAGCCGCACCCGACCTGCCCGGCTTTGCGATCGCCCACTCCTACCGCACAGCCAACGCGATCGGTGGTGACTACTATGATTTCTTGGTCCAGAGCGACGGCCGGGTGGTCTTCACGGTCGGCGATGCGAGCGGTCACGGCATGGCCGCCGGGCTCTTGATGGCGATCAGCACGGCTTCACTCAAGACCGCGCTCGAAATCAACCCAGATCCGCTGGCGGTGCTCGACCTGCTCAACCGCACGCTCTGCCGGACCGGCGGCAAGCGGGCCTTCATGAGCTTGTTTTTCAGCGTGCTCGATCCGCAAACCGGCAAGCTCGAATACGCCTGCGCCGGACACCCTTTCCCGTTCCTGCGGCGCGCAGACGGGGAGATCCTCGAGCTCGGGCAAGGCGCGCTGCCTTTGGGTGTGCGCCTGGACGTCAAGTTCGAGCGCGAAGAGATCACCTTGCAACCCGGCGACCTCTTGCTCCTCTACAGCGACGGCTTGCCCGAATCGATTGGCGGACCGCACCAGGAAGCTTTTGGTTTTGATCGGCTCAAGGGCTTGCTCAAGCTCCAGGGTGAGCCCCAGGTCGTGCATGACCGCATCCTCGCGGCGGTCGACGGCTACTTGGGGGAAGGCTCGCTGCACGATGATTTGAGCTTGGTGGTTTTGAGTTTGCTCCCGCAATTACCCACGCCCGACGCACCCGCATCCTAGGACTCCGGCTTTGCACGACAGCTTCAGCCTCCACCGCGGGACCCCGTGGCCGGTCAGTGTGGCGCCGATGATGGACCGCAGCGATCGCCATGACCGCTTCTTCGTCCGCTGCATCACCGAGCACAGCTTGCTCTACACCGAAATGGTGACAACCGGGGCCATCTTGCACGGCGACCGCGACCGGGTTTTGGGGTTCGACCCCGCAGAAAAGCCGCTCGCGCTCCAGCTCGGCGGTGACGACCCCGCGGCGCTTGCAGCGTGCGCCCGGATTGCCGCGGATTGGGGCTACGACGAGATCAACTTGAACGTGGGCTGCCCCAGCGACCGGGTCCAGCAGGGGCGCTTTGGCGCTTGCTTGATGAAAGAGCCTGACCGGGTCGCTGCGCTGGTGGCGGCGCTGCGCCAGGCCGTCCCTTTGCCGGTCACGGTCAAGCACCGGATCGGAGTGGACGACTGCGACCGCTACGAGGACATGCGCCATTTCGTCGAGACCGTGGCGGCTGCGGGTTGTGATCGCTTCATCGTCCACGCGCGCAAGGCTTGGCTGCACGGTTTGAGTCCCAAAGAGAACCGCGAGATTCCGCCGCTGCGCCACCTCGAGGTCCATCGTTTGAAGCGCGAGTTGCCGCAGTTGTGGATCGAGACCAACGGCGGGATTCGTGACTTGGCGCAAGTCCGCCAGCACTTATCGGCGGTCGACGGGGTGATGATTGGCCGCGCCGCCTACGAAGACCCCTACCTGCTGGTCACGGTCGACCAGGAGTTTTACGGTGCCCAAACCGCGCCGCCGACTCGGCGTGAAGTGATTTTGCGCCTGCTCCCCTATGTTGCGCGTTGGGTCGAGCGCGGTTTACCGCTCCACCGGATCACCCGCCACGTGCTCGGTCTTTTTCACCAGCAGCCTGGGGCTCGCGCCTGGAAGCGCTGTTTGAGCGGCAGCGCCCATCGCCCCGGCGTCAGCGCGGACCTTCTGCTCGCTGCCCAGAGCGCCATCCCCGACCATGTCTTGGACCACCGGCCGTCGCTCGCGGTCAGCTGCTCCGCCACTTCCCTTCGCCGCCCTGGGTGATATCCTCCCCAGCGGAGAACCCATTCGCGACGAGCTGAGCTGCGATGTCATCTGATCCCGTTTACGACGTTTTTCTGAGCCACTCGAACAAAGACAAGCCTGCCGTCGAGGCGCTGGCGAAGAAGCTGCGCGACGCGGGGCTGAAGCCCTTCCTCGACCGCTGGCATTTGATCCCCGGTGAGCCCTGGCAGGAGGCCCTTGAGGAGGCGCTCGAGCAGAGCGCGACGGGTGCAGTGTTTCTTGGACCGAGCGGCCTCGGCGGCTGGCAGAACGAGGAGATGCGCGACGCGCTCGACGAGCGGGTGAGGAATCCAGGGTTCCGGGTAATCCTTGTCTTGCTGCCAGGGTTCGAGATGCCCGAGCGCAAGGCGCTGCCCCGCTTCTTGAAAAGGTTGACCTGGGTGGATTTCCGTGCAGATCTGGACGACGCTGAAGCTCTGCGGCGATTGATTTGCGGCATTCGCGGCGAGGCCCC
>CAZCOV010000123.1:0-15626 GCA_964499975.1 uncultured Thermoanaerobaculia bacterium | reverse complement strand
GCAATGGCTCCTCCTTCTTCCAGCGCGAAATCAATTTCGGTCAGGCTGGACGCGACATGGACCGCGAGGGGATTGCTCAGGTCAGGACAGGGAAAGACTCCGCCGGGACAGTAGCCTGGCCCGGTGGCTGAGTCGCGATAGGCTTCGTCGACCAAGCCCTGAGGGTTGCGGGTGATCACATAGTAGAGGCCCGGCTGAAGCTCAGCTGACCGATAGGTTCCCGTAGCTGTGGTGGTGGTCCAGCTTTCTCGATAGGGGAACTCACCAGCTCGCCAAAACTGCACTTCGACTCCTGCAAGCGGCGCGCCGGTGGCTTCTGCGGTGATGGTCCCGGCGATCGTCCCGCCGGGCCCCACCCGCAACTCGAAAGCGCCACCAGCAGGACCGCTCACCCGCAGGAAGATGTCGCCGCGGTATTGCACATCCAGGAACATTGCCGGGTCAGTTCCCACGGAGTCGTCTTGGCAGTTGTAGCGCGCACTCAACTGGTCACAGCTCGGATGGATGGACAAGATGCTGTTGAACCCTTCACTGCCCAGCGCTTCAGCATAAAGCGGGCCGGTCCGGGGGCCGTCATAGCGGTACCAGACATCTGGCGTTGCCAATCTGGGGGGTTCGCACTCCGACCAGCCTTCAGCGCCAGCTCCGACCGTGGTTCCGTTCACCGAACCCAGGTCGATGGCGATCGCTTGGTCGCAGGTATCGTTCTGCGGTGCCTCTGCGCTGGACGCTCCTCCCGCCAGCAGCGTAGAGAAGACGAAGAAGCACAAGGTCCGCCACAGGATGGGGGGGCGGGGGCGAAAAATGGGTTGGCAGCACATGAATCCTCCTGGGAGACTCGGCCGGCATGGCCGATGCTGCAGCAAAGTAGCGCAGTCGTCTCGGACAATAATGGCTTAATAGCAAAGCCTGTGCCACCGGTTGCGGGCTGACGAGCCGTCGCTCCAAGTCGGAGACCGCCAGGATTGGTGCGGTCCCAGCGCGTTGCGCGCAGGGGTCCTGGCTCACTGACTGAGCCACCCTGGCTCACTGACTGAGCCATCTCAGCCGGTGTCAGCCGCTTGTGGGGTAGCTCCAACGTCACAGTGGCCAGGTGAGCGGGTGAAGGTCGACCCCAGCCCGGAGGCTCGCCGCAAGTAAGGGTTGGCGCAACCGGTTTCGCATCCCCCCTCCAGCCGTGGAGAGGGAGCGCTGGGAGCGCGGGCGTCTCGCCCGCTGCCTTTCAGCCGAGACGTCTCAATCCCCCCGTGACGGTTAGGGCAATTCCGCCAAGAACGGTTGTGCGGGCAAGATGCCCGCGTTCCCAGGTGGGGTCTCAATCCCCCCGTGACGGTTGGGGTAATTCCGACCTGGGACCGCGGGCGTCTCGCCCGCTGCCTTTTCAGCCGAATTGGCCCGGTGAGCTGGTATCTTCTCCCTTATGGACATCGCAATCACCGTACAAATCTGGGCAGAGGACGGGCAGTTCGTCGCCCACGCCATGCCGCTTGACGTGATGAGCTGCGGCCCCACGGTCGAGGCCGCCCGGCAAGCCGTCGCTGAGGCCGTGCCGGCGTTCCTGGCCACAGCCAAAGCTATGGGAACTCTCGACGAGATCCTGGAAGAGTGCGGGTCGAAGCCCGGCCGGTGATACCACGCTCCGCGAAATCGGCGTTTCCTCAACCCTGGACGCTGGCATAGAATCGGGCGCCATGAGCGAACTTCCAGAAACCGTTTTCGACAAGATTCTGCGGGGTGAGATTCCCTGCCACCGCCTGTACGAGGACGAACACGTGCTCGCCTTCCTCGACATCGGACCCTTAAGTTATGGCCACACCTTGGTGATCCCCAAAGAGCGCAAGGCTTTTCTTCACGAGTTGAGCGATGCTGCGGCCGCGGCCATTGGGCGGGTCTTGCCCCGGCTGTGCCGGGCGGTGCTCGCAGCGAGTGGGGCAGTCGATTACAACGTGCTGCAAAATAACGGTTCGGCAGCCCACCAGGTGGTGATGCATATCCACTTCCACATCATCCCCAAGTTCGCGGACGCCGGGCTCGGGATCACTTGGCGCGCCGGGCAGCTCAGCTCAGGAAATGCCAGCGCCTTGACCCGCGAGATCCGCGCGGCGCTTGCGGCTGAACCCTGAGATGGAAAGCCCGCTGGATTCCCGCGAGGGCCCTTGCATTCAGGAGCGCTTCGCGCCCGAGAACCACTGCTTTGGCTGCGGTCCAGCCAATCCGCAGGGCTTGCGCCTGCGCAGCTTTGCCGCCGTCGACGCCAGCGGACCGCACTGGGTGTGCGACTGGCAGCCGCAAAAGCATCACGAAGCTTTTACCAACGTGCTCAATGGCGGCATCATCGGCACTCTGCTCGACTGCCACAGCAACTGGGCAGCGGCTTGCCACCTGATGGCGCGCGATCAGCTGGAGCACCCGCCGCCCACGGTGACAATCGACTTCCACGTCAAGCTCAAGCGACCCACCCCGTCGGATCGTCCGGTCCACTTGGTCGCGCGGGCGGTCAGCGACGAAGGCGATCGGGTCAAAGTCGAAGCCACCCTGCAGTCGGGGGAGCAGGTGACCGCCACTTGTGTCGGCACTTTTACTGCGGTCAAACCCGGACATCCGGCGTTTCACCGCTGGTGAGGAGGCGGCAATGACCACCGAACTGTTGGAAGCCGTGATCGCGGCGCACGGCGGACGCGAACTCTGGCGCGCGACCAGCACCTTGGTCGTGCAGCTGAAGTTCGGCGGCCTGGCGTTTGCTTCGCGCTTTAACCGGGCAGGGCTGCGCGAACGGCGGGTGTGGGTGTCAACGCAAACCCCCCGCGTGTCCTTTGCGGACTACCCGCGGCCCGGACGGCGGGGCATCTTCACCCCGGAGCGGGTGTGGGTAGAAACGGAAGCGGGGCAGACGCTAGCCGAGCGCAGCGCTCCGCGCGCCGCGTTCAAGTCGCTGCGCCGCTCGTTCTTTTGGGATCAGCTCGATCTGCTGTACTTTTCCGGCTACGCGCTGTGGAACTACTTGACCACTCCCTTTCTCCTCGAAATGGACGGCGTCGAGATCCAGGAGACGTCCCCCTGGCAGGAGCGCGGGCAGACTTGGCGACGGCTCAAAGCGCGTTTCCCGAGTACGATTCCCACGCACTGCAGCGAGCAGGTGTTCTATTTTGACGAACGCGGCTGGCTGCGCCGTTTGGACTACAACCCCGAGGTCTTTGCTTCCTGGGCAGCGGCAGCCCACTACTGCGAAGACCACCGGTCGTTTGTCGGACTGGTGATCCCCACCCGGCGCTATGTCGTGCCGCGGACGCCAGCGGGCGGGTCCCGGCCCAAACCCATCTTGGTGTGGATCGCGATCAGCGACGTGACGCGGGAGTCCAGCGACAAATGAGTGTCAGCGTGTTCGACTTGTTCAAGATCGGGATCGGGCCTTCGAGTTCGCATACGGTCGGGCCGATGCGGGCGGCTGCGCGCTTTGCCCACCGGCTGCAAGCTGCGGGGCTCTTGCCCCAGACGCACAACCTCAAGGTCGAACTCTTTGGTTCCCTCGGCTTGACTGGCCACGGGCATGGCAGCGACAAGGCCGTGCTCTTGGGACTCGAAGGTGAGCAGCCCGACCAAGTCGATCCCGACACCATCCCGACCCGCCTCGAACACATCCGCAAGACCGGCACCCTCCAGCTGCTCGGGCAGCAGGAAATCCCTTTTGTGGTCAAGCAGCACCTGGTGTTCCACCGCCGCGAACGCCTGCCTTACCACCCCAACGGCATGCGCTTCACCGCGCTGGATCGCTTTGGTGAAGTGATCGATCTGCGCGAGTACTACTCGGTGGGGGGCGGGTTTGTGCTCAACGCGGAGGAAACCGCAACCGACAAGATCGTCCTCCACAAAACCCCGCTGCCTTTTCCTTTCGCGAGCGCGGATCAGCTGCTCTTGTTGTGCGAGCAGGAAGGTCTGTCGATCGCCCAGATCATGCTCAGAAACGAAATGGTCTGGCGCGAGGAAGCGGAAATCCGACGTCAGCTGCTCGCGATCTGGCAGGCCATGCAAGACTGCGTGGCACGCGGCTGCCGCAACCAAGGCGTGCTGCCCGGCAGTCTCAAAGTACGGCGGCGCGCGCCTGCGCTTTACCGCGAGCTGTGCGCTCGGCCGGAAGCTTCACTGCGCGATCCCCTGACCGTGCTCGATTGGGTCAACCTCTATGCTTTGGCGGTCAACGAAGAAAACGCCGCGGGCAGTCGCGTGGTTACCGCACCCACTAATGGTGCGGCCGGGATCGTCCCCGCAGTGCTCCACTACTACAGCCGCTTCAGCCCCGGCGCCAATGACCAGGGAGTCGTCGATTTTCTCCTGACCGCTGGGGCGATCGGCATCCTCTACAAAGAAAACGCTTCGATCTCCGGAGCTGAAGTGGGTTGTCAGGGCGAGGTCGGGGTGGCGTGCTCGATGGCGGCCGGGGGCCTCACCGCAGCGCTCGGCGGGTCCATGCCACAAGTGGAGAACGCGGCCGAAATCGCCATGGAACACAACCTCGGCTTGACCTGCGACCCGATCGGTGGCTTGGTGCAAATCCCCTGCATCGAACGCAATGCCATGGGGGCGGTCAAGGCGATCAATGCCCAGCGGATGGCCATACGCGGCGACGGCAAACACCGGGTCTCGCTCGACAAAGTGATCAAGACCATGCGCGACACCGGGGCCGACATGCACACCAAGTACAAGGAAACCTCCCGCGGTGGACTCGCGGTCAACGTCATCGAATGCTGAAGCGCCAGCGCCGATCCTGTTGATCCCGCAATCTCTGCAGTTCGTGGCGAATTTGCGGCAACCGATGGCGTCGTCCGGGGTGCGACCTCAACCCAGCCGGCGATTTCCCGTATTGGACCCTGATCGAAGGTAGTTCTTGATTCTGGCTGAACCAGGACCTACGAGACCTTTCCGTCTGTTGAGGAGACACCATGCGACCACGCGCGTTTCAACCCAGTGTTTTTTGGGCTTTAGGGCTGCTCAGTGCGGGTCTGCTCAGCGCCACCCCAGCGTTGGCAGCGCCCACCAAACTTTTGCGCTTCCCCGACCTCCACGCGGACCGCGTGGTCTTCACCTATGCCGGCGACTTGTGGACTGCCCCGGCTGACGGTGGGGGTGCCACCCGGCTGACCTCTCATCCAGGTCTCGAGCTGTTCGCCAAGTTCTCGCCCGACGGCAAGACCATCGCTTTCACCGGGCAGTACGACGGCGACGAACAGGTCTACGTCATTCCCAGCACCGGTGGAGTGCCGCAGCAGCTGACCCACTATCCCGCCCTCGGGCCCTTGCCGCCGCGCTGGGGCTATGACCATCAGGTCTATGGCTGGACGCCGGACGGTTCCGCCATCCTCTTTCGTTCCTGGCAGGACAGCTGGGACCTCGGAGAAAACCACCTCTTCACCGTACCAGCAGCCGGCGGCATGCCCACCCGTTTGCCCATGCCCACCGCCGGAGCCGGGGATTTTGCTCCGGACGGCAAGCGGGTGGTGTACTCGCCCTTGTTCCGCGACTTCCGCCATTGGAAGCGCTACCAAGGCGGCTGGGCCCAGGACCTCTACCTCTTCGATCTCACCACCCTCGACAGCCAGCAAGTCACCAACCACCCGCGCAGCGACCGCGACCCGATGTGGATCGGCGACCACGTCTACTTCTCCTCAGATCGCACGGGCACCCTCAACCTCTATCGCTACGATCCCCAAACCCAAGCCACCGAACAGCTGACCCACAGCACCGTGTGGGACGTGCGCTGGCCGAGCGCCGACCATTTGGGCCAGCGCATCGTCTATGAACTCAATGGCGAGTTGGTGATTTTTGACCTCAAGACCCAGAGCGAGCAGCCGCTCGCGATCACCGTGCCGTCCGACGGCGTGGCCATGCGTCCCACTCACCTCGCGGTGGGCGAGCAAGTCGAAGACATGGGGCTAGCACCGCGAGGTCAGCGCGCCGTGTTTTCCGCGCGCGGCGACCTCTTCTCGGCTCCCATCGAGCATGGCCCGGTGCGCAACTTGACGCGTAGTTCGGGCGCGCATGACCGCGAGCCTTCGTGGTCCCCAGACGGCGCGCACATCGCCATGGTTTCCGACTTAGACGGCGAAGAAGCGGTCTACTTGGTGTCCCCGGATGGTCATGGGGAGCCCCGCCGGATCGTGGGCGCAGCCGAAGTCGGGCCAGGTCATTACGGGGGCCTGACGTGGTCCCCCAACAGCAAGCTCCTGGCCTTCCGCGATCAACACGAAAAGCTTTTCGTGGTCGACATCGCGAGCCGTCAGCTGACCCCAGTAGCGGACGATCGGGCGGTTTTCGGGCTCACCTACAGCTGGTCCCCGGACAGTCGCTTCCTCGCCTACAGCATCGCGGCTGAAAATGGTTTCCGCACGTTGTTCATCTGGAGCGCCGCGGAAAACAAGTCCTATGCGGTGAGCGATGACTTCTGGAATTCCTTTTCCCCGGCTTTTAGTCCCAACGGAGACTACCTCTACTTCTTGAGCGACCGGGAGTTTGCGCCGCAAATCGACGGTCTCGAGTTCAATTTCTTGCTCACCCGCTCGACTTATATTTATGCGTTGGCCTTGCGACGCGACTTGCCCCATCCGTTCCCACCGCAAAGCGACGAAGTCGACGTCAAGAAAGCCGACTCCCCGTCAGCGGGTGACGCCAAAGACAAGGCCACCCCGAGCAAGAAAACCGACAAGAAAAAAGCGACAGAGGCGAAAAAAGACGAGGCCACGACCGAGGACAGCGACCAGCCCAAGCCGGTTCAGATTGATTTCGCAGGCCTAGCCGATCGAGTGGCGCGGGTTCCCGTGCCCGCGGACAACTACGCGGCGGTGGTCGCGGTCAAAGATGGTCTGGTCTACTTCCGGGTGGCCACGCCCTACTACGGACGGTCGGGTCCGGATTCGACCGAAGTGCGCTTTTTCGCCGCCGAGACACGGAAAGAGACCACCCTGGCTTCCGGCATTGACAACGCGGAAGTGTCGCCCGATGGCAGCCAGTTGATTCTCCAGCGTGGTAACGCATTCGAGCGCCGTGAAGCTGCTGCGGACGGGGAGACCAAGCCAATTTCGACCGCCGAGCTGGCGGTGGACCTGGTGCCAGCCGCCGAGTGGGAGCAGATTTTCAACGAAGTCTGGCGCCGCTTTCGCGACTATTTCTACGTCGACAACATGCACGGCTACGACTGGGCAGCCCTGCGCGAACGCTACCGTCCGTGGTTGGCGCACGTCGGGCACCGCTCCGACCTCAACTACCTGCTGTCCGAAATGATCGCCGAGCTCAACGTTTCCCATGCCTATGTCAGCGGCGGCGACTTCACCCTCCCCGACCGCCCGCACGCGGCCTTGCTCGGGGCTCGGTTCGAACTCGATCCGACGGCCGGGCGCTACCGGATCGCCAAGATCTTTGCCGGGCAGAACCAGGAAGACCGCTACCGCTCACCCCTGACCGAAGTGGGAGTGGACGTCCACGCGGGCGACTATTTGCTCGCGGTCAATGGCGTTGAGCTCGTGGCCAGCCGCAATCCCTTCGAGTTGCTCCGCCATGCGGGCAACAGCACGGTGGAGCTCACGGTCAACGCCAAACCCGAGCTCGCTGGCGCACGCCGGGTCACGGTCAACCCGATCGCCGACGAAGACGACTTGCTCTACCTCGCATGGGTCGAGGAGAACCGGCGGCGGGTCAACGAGGCCACCGGCGGACGGGTGGGCTACTTGCACATTCCCGATATGGGGAGCGCCGGCATCCGCGAATTCATCAAGAACTACTTTCCGCAGATCCGCAAATCCGGCTTGATCATTGACGTGCGCTCAAACGGCGGCGGCAATGTTTCGGGGATGATCCTCGAGCGGCTGCGGCGCCAGGTCTTGATGCTCGACGTCGAGCGTCACCAGCAGGTCGTCGATCCCTATCCCACCGCGTCTTTCTACGGCCACTTGGTCTGCTTGCTCGACGAAGACACCGCCTCAGACGGTGACCAGTTCGCCCACGCTTTCCGGCTGGCTGGCCTGGGACCGCTGATCGGCAAACGTTCCTGGGGTGGCGTCGTCGGCATCTACGGCCGCGATCCCCTGATCGACGGCGGCACCGTCAGCGTGCCCGAGTCGGGGAACAGCAGCCTCGAAGGGCAGTGGGTGATCGAAGGGCATGGCGTCGATCCCGACATTGTGGTCGAAAACGATCCCAAAGAACTGATCCACGGGCGCGATCAGCAGCTCGAAAAAGGCATCGAAGTGATCCTCGAGAAACTGGCGCGCGATCCCAAGCGTTTGCCCGAGCGTCCGGCGCCGCCGGTCAAGACCGAGGGCAAGCCGTAGGGTTTGCTGGCCCAGTAGGGCCTAACGCCGTAGGTCTTGCCCGTAAGTTTGTGACGAGGGTACTGGAGATGGTCGGGGCGAGAGGATTTGAACCTCCGACCTCACGGACCCGAACCGTGCGCTCTACCAATCTGAGCTACGCCCCGAACGGGGAGCCCGCCAGGGCTCCGAGCAGGAGGGGAAGGATATCTTGGCCCCTGGTCGTGGTCAAGCTTTTCGAGCGCGCTGCTCGTGCCTGTCAGACTTGTCGGACTAGTCGGACGCTTCGGCCGGGTGGGTTGGGGACCTCAGGACGCGGTGACGAAGCGGCGCGCTACCGTCCGGGTCCAGCCATGGGAGTCGGGAGTGCGCCCATACTGGATGTCGGTCAGCGCTTGGTAGATGCGCTGGGTCACTTTGCCGGCCTTGCCATCGCCGATCGGGTGGTTTTGACCACGGTGCGCCAGGACCCCGATCGGTGTGGTCACGGCCGCGGTGCCCGCCGCAAACATCTCGGTGACCTCACCCTGATCAATCGCAGCGACCAGCTCTTCGATGTCGATCTGCTGTTCTTCCACCACCAAACCCAGGTCGTGGCCAAGGGTGAACAGCGAGTCGCGGGTGACCCCTGCGAGGATGGTGCCGGTCAGAGGCGGTGTGACCAGGGTGTTGCCGCGGACCACGAACACGTTCATCCCACCCAGTTCTTCGATGAACCGTCGCTCCCGGGCGTCGAGGAACAGGACCTGCTTGTAACCCTGTTCCGCGGCATCGCGGATCGGCAGCAAGCTGGCCGCGTAGTTGCCCCCGGTCTTGGCCTCGCCAATGCCACCGGCTGCGGCCCGCGAGTACTTCTCAGGGGTGGTGATCGCGACCGGCGCAAAGCTGCCGAAATAGGGGCCGACTGGACCAGCGAACACGTAGAAAAGATACTCGCGGCTGACCCGCACGCCCAACCCCACTTCGGTGGCGATCACCGTGGGACGGAGGTAGAGCGACGAACCTTCGACCGTGGGCACCCAGTCGCGCTCGATGTCGACCAAGGTTTCGATCGCTTCGAGAAAAAAGGCTTCCGGAATCGTCGGGATGCAGAGGCGCTCATTGGAGTGGTTGAGGCGATGGGCGTTTTGCTCTGGGCGGAAAAGCCCGATCTCGCCGTCCGCGCGGGCATAGGCTTTGAGCCCCTCGAAAGTCTCCTGCCCATAGTGGAGGACGAGAGCCGCCGGGTCGAGCTCGATCTTTCCGTAAGGGATGATCTGGGCGTCGTGCCAACTCCGCCCTTCGGTGTACTTGGCAAGAAACATGTGGGGAGAGAACTTGCGGCCGAAAGTCAAGCGCTCAGCAGCGAGTTCGCCGGGTTGCGGTGGACGGGGTTGGACCCGCGGGTTGATGGTGATGGCGCAGTCGTTTGGCTGACTCATGTTTGGAAATCCTCCGTTGGACCGCTTCCGGGCGATTCACCCAGCACTGCGGACGCTTCTCTGCCCAGCTGGTTCAACATGGCCGCTGCAGCGGTTGCACGGCCGGTCCAAAATTGTGCGATGGGTCCCAACTGCGCACCATGTTGGTGGTGCCGCTCGGCCCAGGAACTAGCCAGCGCAGCGAGCCAGGACAAGGTAGCTGCAGGGTCTTGGCCGAGGAGGGTGCGCAGCATCAACCGGCGTTCTCCCCTGCGGGTCCCGAGCCCGAGCTCACGAGCAGCGTGGCTGAGGTCATCTCGCACCAAGATGATACCACTGCGTACCGGGCAGAGGAGCCCGGAGAGGAAGGCTTCTGCCATTCCAGGTTGGGCGAGCGCGCTGCCCTGACCCCGGGGATCGGGCAGGGTCGGCGCCTCCCGCAAGGGGAGCGGCAACTGCAGCCCGTCTGCGTCCGCGATCGTTTCCTGGTGCAAGGCGAGGTGCAACATTTTCCCCCATTTGCAATAAAAGGGCGGCGCCAGCAGCAGGAGTTTGTCAAGGTAAAATGGCAACCAGGATAACAAGTGCTCCCACAAGTAGACGCGGCGCGCGCGTTGCCAGGCAGCTTGATGGCTCGGCGAACTCTGCGCCGCGCCCTGCGTCGCGCCCTGCGTCGCGCCATTCGGCGAGCCTGTCGGCGAACCCCAAGCACTGAGCTCGGCGTACCCCGCGAGCATCACGGTCAAGTGGTCGGGCTCGGGTGGGGGAGTTAAGTCGAGGACGCGCCAGAATCCGGCAATGCGGTCACGCGCTTCACCCCCGAGCATGCCCTCTGCCCCGAGGTAAACCGAGGCGTAAGGATAGAGCTTCAAGGTGAAGAGTTCGGTGTGCTCGGCCGGGCTGGGCAAGGGCCCCAGCTCGAGCAGTTCCGCCAGCGGTTCTAGGGCGGGCTGAGGCGCTTCGATCAGCGCCCCCAAAGCGCGAAAAAGCTCGCTCTTCGGCGGGTTTTCCGCCACCCCAACCGCCTTCACTTCGCGGGCAAGCGGAAGGCTTCGCGCCGCGGCTTCAACGGCCGCATCAGCCAGTAGGGACGGCGGGTGCCGTCGGGTGAGTGGTGGACGGCGGCGCGGGTCTTCTGCAGCCAGTGCTGGAAAGCCTGGTGCGCTTTGGCGGTGTCGACCGCGATTTCGCCATAACGGTCGAGAGGACCGGCTTTGGCGATGCGCACGGCCTGATGCCAGCAGTGCATGCCCGAGACCGGGTCGGGGTGGACGCTGAAGGTCAAGTTTTGGTGGACTCCCACGTCGGTCCACCAGATCCGCTGGGTGTCGGGGTCACTCGAAGCATAAGGGCCCCCACCCTGGATCCGCCGCAGGGCCCACCGCCGGTCTTTTTGTTCGAGGGCGACGGTGGCCATCATCTGTCGCTGACCCTGGTCATGGAGCTTCCACCGTCCCATGTGATGACTGCACGCGACCACCCCCGGCTTGATCCCTGGGGTGACCCACGCTTTGACCACGAAGTGGCCGATCTCGGTTTCAACCCGCACCAGGTCACCGGTCGAAAGCCCCAGCGGGGCAGCGTCTTGCGGGTTGAGCCAGAGTGGGTTGGTGTGGGCGATCTCGTCCAGCCACTTGGCGTTGGCGCTGCGGGTGTGGATCTGGATCGGCAGGCGGAAGGTCGAGATCAGGACTTTTTGGTCAGGGGCGAGTTTTTCCGGGTGGACGTGGCTCTTGATGTACGTCGGGAGCGCGACCTCGGGCCAGCCCCAATTGGCCAGGGTTGACGAGTAAAACTCGAGCTTGCCGCTTGGGGTAGGAAAGCCGCGCAAGATCTTGCCGTCGACTCGGACCCCCACCGGACGACGTCCTTCAGGGTCGGGATCGGGCGCGCCCATGGGCACCACGTTGAGCGGTGGGGTAGCGGGCTTGCGGGTGTAGACCCGACCGTAGCGGTCTTCGGCGGGGTCTCCTAGCTCGTCCTCAGGCACGGGTTGCGTATGGCGGGCGCCGACGTCTTCCGTGATCGCGAAAGCACCGTAGCGCCGCATGTAAGCGAGCGGGGTCAGCCCGGCGGCGGCGGCCTGCTGCGCGAGGCCCGGTACTGAGTGGGTGAAGATGTACTCGTAGTATTCGTCGATTGAAAGCCGTTCGCCCGGACGCGCAGGCGACTCGACAAAACGCCGGATCCCCAGGCTGCCGTCGCGGTCGATCCGCCAGGTCAGCTCCAACCAGAATTCGTTTTCTTCCCACACCTCGCCGGGATTGACCGCGCGGGTGTCCTGCACCGGCTGGCCCAAACGCTCGCGCGCGGCGCGCAGCACCGGCTGACGGAAGCCGACCCACTGCCCAGCATGGGTTTCGTAGGAGTGCAAGTCGTGGCGCTCGGAAGCATGGCCCATGGGCAGGACCAGATCCGCAAAAAACGCGGTCTCACTCCAGGTGGGGGTGAGCGCCACGTGGAGCCCGACCCGCTTTTCGTCGGTCAACATCTCGAGCCAAGAAAAGCCGTCCGGGTTGGTCCACACCGGGTTGTAGACGCGGGTGAAGTAAACGTCGAGCTGGCCGCGCCCTTCTTGCACCAGGTGCGGCAGGAGAAAGGACATCTCGTTGTGCGCCAAAGGATATTCCTGCGGCCAGGTGAGCTCGTTCCAAGTCTGGGGATGCTCGGGCATGGCGATCGGCCGCGGCACGAACTTGGTCCAGGCATTGGGGTAGGTGCCGCCGGGGGTGGCGACTGCCCCGAGCAACGCGTTGAGCAGAAACAGGGTGCGCGCCACCTGCCAGCCGCCTTCGTTGCCGGCCGTGGCGCTCCGCCAAGTGTGGCTCGCAAAGCGGGTGCCGGCTTGGGCCACGACCGCGGCAACTTCCGCGAGCACGGCCGCGTCGACCCCGGACTCGCGGGCGGCCAGCGCAAAGGTGTAGTCCTCGTAGAGCACGGCCAGCAGCCGCTCGAAGCTTTCGAACGTGGGTGGGAGATCCGGGTGGACGCGTTCGAGGAATTCCTGCCAGTTCCACCACTGGCGGACGAATTCGCGGTTGTAGAGCTGGTTCTGAATCAAGTAGTTGGCGATCGCGAGCAAGATTGCCGCTTCGGACCCCGGCTGCGGGGCCAGCCAAAAATCCGCATGGGTCGCGGTATTCGACAGCCGGGTGTCGACCACGATCAGACGGGCACCGCGTTTTTTGGCGTCGATGATGCGCTGGGCGTGCGGGTTGAAGTAGTGGCCGGTTTCGAGGTGCGAGCTGATCAAAAAAATCACTTCGGCGTGTTCGTGATCCGGACTCGGGCGGTCCATGCCGCACCAGAACTGGTAGCCAGCGCGCGCGCTCGACGAGCAGATGTTGGTGTGGGTGTTGTGCCCGTCCACGCCCCAAAACGCGAGGATGCGCTCGGTGAATCCATCCTCGCCAGGGCGTCCCACGTGGTACATCACCTGGTTGTGCCGGTTCTCGACCAGCGCCCGGCGGATGCGCGTTGCCAAGAGGTCCAGGGCCTCGTCCCAGGAAATCGGTTCCCACTGACCGGCGCCGCGCGGACCACTGCGCTTCAAGGGAGCGAGGATGCGGTCCGGGTCGGTGATCTGGTTGATTGTGGCTGGACCCTTGGCGCAATTACGACCGCGGGAGCCCGGGTGCTCGGGATTGCCTTCGAACTTGCGCACCGTCAACGTTTCGCGGTCGACGTAAGCGAGCAGGCCGCAAGCGGACTCGCAGTTGAAACAAGTGGTGGGGACCAGCATGTAGTGCCGCTCTTGCCGTTCGGGCCACGCCTTGCTTTCGAGTTCGACCCAGTGATCCCAGCGTTCCCGCGGGGGAAAGGCCGCCAAGTGGACGCGGCTCGGGCCGGGATAAAACGTCTCCCCCCGCGCTTCGGTGGCGCGGCGCGCAGCACTCAGCCGACGGGCGATTTCTTCCAGGTTCATGCGGATCCTCTTTCAAGCGAGGGGGACGGCTTGGCCGGCCTGGAGGTAAGCGTGCTCAACCGCGAGCAAGCCGAGCAAGGCGCAACAAGCCGCCCCCAAGCCGATCCATGGGGCCAGGGTGGCGGCTGCGAGGAGGGCGAGGCCAGACCAAAAAAAGTTGCGGTAACGTCCGCGCACCATTTCGCGGATCGCGAGGTGGGCGTGCGCGGTCACGTGGGGGAGGGTGCACTCGCCCCACATCAGGAGCAGGTGCGCGAGGCTGGTCAGCGCCACTAGGTTGAGCAGGGTCGGCTCCAGGCGGGGCGCTTGTTCGCGGGCGATCGGCAGCAGGGTTGCCGCGCCCGCGAGCCCGGCTTGGAGCAGCAGCTGCGGCACTAGCAAGGGACTCTGCCACAGATCCCGGGCCTTGGCCTGGGCCAGCAGATAAGCGGTATAAATCGCCGCAAAAACCGCGAGCGGCAAGCCGAGTGCGGCCAAGAGCGGGGTCAGGCGCGCGATCAAGTCGGGCGGGCCGAACGCGCTTGCCGCCAGGTGAAAGCTGAGCAGCAAGCCATAGGCCGCGAGGATGAAACCACCGCGCACCAGCCAGCTCCGCCATTGGGGGCGGGTGAAGATTTTGTAGAAGCGCGCGGGATGCTCGAGATCCCAGATCAAAAGCCCGCCGGTGATCGCGAGAAACACCAGCGCGACGAGCGGTGCGGTCCACTGCCAGAGGGGGCTGGTCACGGCGAGCCGAGCGCCGAGGACGAGCAGCAAAGGCAGCAAAAACGTTCCGGCGGCGATCCCCTTGGTCAGGGTGTAGAGGCTGACGCGAAAATCCCAGGGGATTTGGTGCGGGACGTCAAACGACAAGAGGGCAGCCGCCGCGGAGTTGGGACGATCGCCGCGGGCGGGACCGGGATGACCGGACACCACATAGCCTGGTCCTTGGAGTTGCTCACTCCACATGAAGAGCCCACCGTCTGGCCGCAGGGCTGCGAGCGGATCGAGCGTGGCCTGGTGCGCGCCGCGATAAAACAGCTTGGGCTGAGTCGCTTTTTCGGGTCGGCGCACGGTCACGGCCTGGCGGTTGACGATTTGGGTCACCAGCGCGTGCGGATCGTGCAAGTCGCCGACCAAGATCGCCTGAGTCGGGCAGACCACGACGCAAGCGGGTTCGAGGCCCAAGTCGAGGCGATGCGCGCAGAAGTTGCACTTTTCCGCCGAGTGATCGTCCGGATTGATGAAGATCGCGTCATAAGGGCAAGCTGCGATGCAGGCTTTGCAGCCGATGCAAGCGGACTTGTCAAAGTCGACGATCCCGTCGGCGCGGCGGAACATCGCCGAGGTGGGGCAGGCGGTGGTGCAGGGTGCGTCATCGCACTGATTGCAGCGGGTGACCTGGAAAGCGCGCCGTGCTTGGGGGAACGTCCCCACCTCCACGGACTTGACGTAAGTGCGGTTGACGCCCAGCGGGACATCGTTTTCCGACTTGCACGCGGTGGTGCAGGCATGGCACCCGATGCAGCTCGTGTGGTCGATGACCTTGGCCCAGCGCACCGGCAGCTCAGCAATCGCCTCTGACATACCTTCTCCTCGGCTCTTCTCCTCAGCGCGTTTTCTCCTCAGCGTACGCCCGAGATCGAGGACGCGCATCATCGCGCAGTTTGGGCGCACCCAGTTCGGCGATCCTAACACGCGGCGGTCGGCGGTCGGCGGTCGGTGCTAGCCGTGCTAAGCGTGCTAGCCCGTGCTAGCGTGCTAGCGGTCGGCGACCGGCGGCTTTGACCTCGTCCGGCTTGTGATCTAGACTCACAGGGATTCCTGCCTGGACGCAGGATTCTCACGCTCAGCAGCAACTCAGCAAGCCTGAACCGAGGTCCAAGATGAAGATCCGCAACCACCTGGCCGTTTTTCTCACCGGTTTGACCCTCGGGTCGCTGGCCCTCCCCCTCCTGGCCGAGCCGCGTCAGGCCGAGCCGCGTCAGGCCGAGCCGCGCCAGGCCGAGCCGCGTCAGGCCGAGC
>CAZCOV010000122.1:0-15795 GCA_964499975.1 uncultured Thermoanaerobaculia bacterium | reverse complement strand
AAAACTCACCCACCTGCTCGACTTGATCTTGCTCGTCAAGAGTCGCCAGGAACTCAATCTCGGCTGACCCGGAGAGGACAGGTGCCGACTCACGCCGAACGCTCAAGCGCGAGCCTCCGGCAGTGACTTTTGGGCCGCTGCTGGCAGTGAGACTGCTGGGTCTCCGAGGAGCGCATAGTTGTAGGTGTCCTGGGTGGCAGTCCACAAGCCGACCAGGCGTTTGGGATCCACCTTGCGGCCGCGGTCGATCTCGCGGCGAAGCGCGCCAAGCTCGGCGAAAAGGTCGAGGTAGCGCTGACCAAAGGGCTCCATGGCGTGGCCGATGGGTGCGCCGGTGAGCAGGCGAGACAGGACGTCCTCGAAAGCTTGGGTCTGGACCCCAACACCTTGCCACAAAAACGAGTAGCCCCAGGTGCGATCAATATGCCCGATGACGGCGAGGGCGCTGCCACCCGGATGGCCGAGCAGGGTCTGGGGTAGCTGGGCGATGAATGGCCGCGGCGCCTGCGGTCGATTCTCGTTGCGGCTGGGATAGCTATCTCCGGCTGGGGTGCCGACGCTGTGGCAGGCGAAATGAAACGCGATCAGGCCCTGCAGGCGGGCATCTGCGCGCAGGTCGTGGGCAGCGAAGAAGTGCTTTTCCTCAACCGGTACGGCGCTTGCGGGTCCGGGCCAGTCCTGGCACAAGAAAGCGCCCTGCTCTTTTAGCTGGCGCGGGTCGTCAGGATTGAAGCCCATGCCATGACAGGCGGTGAATAGGAGATCCGGGGTGGCCTCGCCGCCCAGCAGACGGGCCAGCTCTGCCTTGGTCGCAGCTGCCCCGACTCGGGTTTCTACCTTCCAGTCCGCAGCTTCCCGGCGCACAAACTCAACCAGCGGTGCAATCAGGTAGTCGGCCGTTCGCTCCATGGCCACGTCGCCCGGGTTGCGGACGCCAAAAAATGCGATTTCCCCGGTCGGCGCTAGACCGGAAGGGTTCGCTCCGGCAGGGTTCGGTCGGCCCGCCGATTCGAGGTCGCGCCTGGAGCCATGGCGCGCGGTGCCAGCCGTTTCTGCCGCGACAACACCCGCCGCATAGCGGGCGTAAGCCGCGGCATCGGGCAGGCTCAGCCGGCCGACGGCATGCTGACGGTCGAGGTCGTGCTGGAACTCGAAGGGAATGGCTTCGGGATCCCCGACCAGGAGCAGATAGTAGGGCAGGCGCTCAGGGTCGTTGGCGCCCGGAGCCACTCCCAGACGATCGAAAAAGTCGATCTTGCTTTCACCGGCACGGTAGCCCTGCTCGCCGCTCAGCTCGCGGAAGCGACGCGCGTCGTCACGGGCAGCCTGTGCCTCTCGGTGGGCAAGCAGGGGGGCAAGGGCCTCGCGGACCGCGGGGTCAACCTCGGCTGCAAAGATCACGGCCCAACCCGCAGAAGCGAGGTCGCGGGTATCAACGCCGTCCCGCGGCCCCAGGTGGCTGCCGCGCTGGCGCAAACACTGGGCATGAGCACGGCTGACGGCTTGCGCGTCGAGCGGTGATTCCTGAATCAGCGCCGCCAGTTCGGCCAGCGGCTGTGGGGGCAGCAGGGGGGTGTTGGTGGTGCCGTTCCAGCCATTGCCGACGAGGCTGTCGAGGTCGTCAAGCAGGTCGAGCTGGTGCTCAGCGGGTCTGGCCATGGCAAAACTCCTTGTAGCGGGCGACGAGTTCGGTGACGAATTGCCGAGTATTCCCCCAATAAACGTCGATCTTGGCATGCCGGAAATAGCTTTCGAGGTAGCGCCGGACCTCGCCAGCATCGTCTTGGCCAGCGTCCGCATCCAGCTGGACTGCGACCCGCAAACGGGGAAAGCGGTCGGCTTCCGGGCGGGGCAGAATGCCGCGCAGCAAGACTTTGAGGTCAAGGTCGCGCAAGGTGAAACCGAGCAGCAGCAAGGTGCTGCGGGCCAGCGCCGCACGCACACTCAAGGGGATCAGGAACTCGGCGTCGCGGGCCAAGAGCGCGAGAAAGTCGAGCGCGTCGTCCTCTGTCACGACGAGTGACATGGGGTCCTCGGCTTGGCCAAACAGGTGCAAGACCACCGGCGCGGCGGCCGAGGCTGGCGGTTCAAGGTCAGGGTGGGGCGTTGCGCTGGCGCCGGCAGCAGCTTCCCGCCAGGGGACCGTGAGCCGGCGCGGAGCGCTGCCGCTCGCGGCGAGTGCCAGGGTCATGAAGCTGTCCCAATTGGTGGTCAGGTAGAGCGGCAACCCAAGCTCGGCCAGCTGGTGATGAATCTCACCTTCGTGCAGACTGCGGCTGAGGGTCGACCAGTCGACCTCGGCAATGGCTTCTGGCAGCGCCTGCCGCGGCCTGGTTTTGGTTTCGAGGCCATGCCAGCGCCGGAAGCCCTCAGCCAGCAAGCGCAGCAGATCGGTGCGCAAGCGCAGCTCTTCGGTGGTTGCCACGTACTGGGCGACGCGGGGCAGCTGCTGGCGGTCAGAGAAAGGGTAGCCGTAGCGAGACGCCAGCGCAGTCGCCAGGTCAGACGGGCTAGGCAACAACCGTTCGGTAACCCCTGGGCCCAAAATCGGGGTGCAGTCGCCGTCAGCAATGTTTTCGAGCAAGGTGGACCAAAAGCTGTCTGCCTGCCGGCCCAGGACCTGGCCGCGTTGGGCCAGAAGACGACCTTCGCTGAGCCGCAAAAAAAGCACTGGAACCGACGCCGCCGCGGGTCCTTCCTGCACCCCAGTGATCTCATCGGAGGTGATTTCATCGGAGCTGGGCAGCGGAGCGGCGAGGAGGGCGTCACGCGCCTGGTTGGCGGCAAGGTCGACCAGACCGTGCTCGAGCAGGCGCTGGTAAAACGCGGTGGTGAACGCGCGGGCCGTCGGGATCAAGACCGAGTCGTTCATTGCCACCACGGCCGGAACTCCGGCTTGAACCAGCGCTGGAGCAAGCCCACCCAGCACACTCCCGGTGGTCGACGGGCTTGCGGCGCCCGACTGGCAGGTGGCGAGAAAGATCAGTCGCAAATCCCCGGAGCTGCGGGCGACCATGCCTGCAAACTCCTGGGCACTGGTGGGGGCCACCCGCTGGGCTGCGTCCGCGAGGTAAATGACGGCCTCGCCGGAACGCAAAATCCGACCATGCGCAACCAGGTGGAGCACGTGGGTGCCGGCAGCCAGCGCGGCTTGCAGTTGCGGCAACGTGATCGGCGGGGTGAGGATGGTGGTGGCGATTCCGGCAGCGAACTCGGCGTTGCCGTTGTTCCCTGCTGCGGTCAGTGCGGCGGTGAGCGCTTGCACTTCATCCGCGACGGCGAGCGGTTCGAGATCGTAGTCGGCGAGGTTTTCCGGGCAAGCCACCGCGACCAGAACGCGAATCGGCCGGGCCAGCACTGGACGCCCATGAGACGACGGGCTTTCGAGGTAGCGTGAGAACGGGGTCTTGGCATCGGCAGCCAGGACGCAGCCGGCCAAGGCGCGGCCGGCCAGGGCGTTGCCCGGGGCTCCCGGCTCGCGCAAGAGCTCCCATGGCACGGTATGGAGTGCGGCAGCCTCAGGTGCCATGCGGTGCGCAGGCACGGGTCAGCAAACAGGAGTTCGAACAGCTGTTCACCCGCTGCAGCTGAGCGGTCGCAGTTCCAGGGCAGGATGTTCTTGGGCAGGTGACCGCGGGGAAACTCCCGCTGACCGGCCAGTGTCAGCTCGACCGGATAGCCAGCGTCGGTGATGGGAAAAATCCGAATTTCAAGCTCAGCGTAAGCTGGCATGGCAGGTGTTCCCCCGGTAGATCTCGTTGCCTCACCAGGTGTCTGCGGCTGCTCCTGGGTTGTGGTCCCTCCGGTCCGACAGGGCGTCGGGCCAGAGGGACGCGCAGGCATCAACCTGCATCACCATGTCGCGATCCTAGCCGCCACCCCCCGAGCTCGGAGGCGGAGTGGTCTGAGCATCGCTGCCGCCGGTGGTATTGCCTGGGGTCGGGGACTCGATGGGAAAATCGGGGTCTAATCGGGGGTTGTGGTACATCGCTGTTCTCCTTCCGCAGCGCGGAGTTGGTTGTCAGATACCGATATAGATGTCGCAGCTCCTGAAAAGTTTAGTGGGGGGAGCGACCAAAGGAAAGATGTTTGGGCGCTGGCGACGCGGACAGCGCTTGTAACCCATCGCCTTGCAGGATGAAACCCGCCCAGAAGTAGGGGGCATCCCAGCCCGCAGTGGCCGCGACGGCCAGCTGCGCCGCCTGGAGCGCAGCAGCAGGGCTGCGGCCCTCGCGCAGCAGACCCCGGTAAAAGTGACGCATCAGCTCGGCGGTTGCCTGATCGTCGACCTCCCACAAGCTGACCAGGACGCTCTGCGCGCCGGCATCCAAAAAGCTGCGGGTCAAGCCGACCAAACCCTCCCCGCGGACTTCTTCTCCGAGGGCCGTGCGGCAAGCCGACAACACGACCAGGTCTGCCGTCAACGTCAGGCGAGCGATGTCGTGGGGGTAAATGAGACCGTTTTGCGGACGTCCCTCCGCATCGACTTGTGACAGCACGATGCCCGACAGCTCGGGCATGGCCGCGTCGAAAACGCCATGGGTGGCAAAGTGGACGATCTGGTAGCGTTCGAGCTTGCCGGTAAGGACAGTCTGTCGATTGGCAGCAAAGCCGGTCGCTAAAAACCCTTGGGCGGAAGGTACCTGAGCGAGGATGTCGGCGGCCTCCTTGCCAGCATAAAGCAGGCGGCGGAAACGCGTGTCTTGCGGCAAGCCAGGTGCTTGCGCCGGGTCGGCAGAGGCAGCGCCTGCCTGGACGCTAGCGGCTGCCGGGTTAGCTGGCGCGGCGGGTTCTCGACTGGTCGCGGCGGGCAAGCCAGGAGAAGCAACGCTGGCAAGGTCGATGGACCTGCGGACCCGGGGGTCGCTCACGGAAAAGACCGGGTCTGCGAGCACGGCCAAGGTGGCGCTCGGCGGTGCGCGCTGCGTTCGGCGAAGGCGCAAGAGCGCCAGCGAAGAAGCCGAGGGGAGAACGGTGATCTGATGGCGCGACGCCAGGAGCTCCTTGGGGAGCGCCGTCCTTGGCGGTTGGCTGGCCCCGGATCCCTCACCCCGGTCGGTCGCTGGGAGAGGAAGCACCCCAAAGGGCAAGTAGTGGAGTGCGCCGTCGGGAACGATCAGCAGGTGTTTTTGCCCGAGCAAGTCAGCCACCGGGGCCAGTAGCTGCCCACTCAGTTCCTGCAAGGTGAGTTCGAGCTCGCTGCGACTCAAAGTCTTGCGGCTGAGGGCAAGCAGGCGGTGCGCTTGCCGGGCGTTTTGTTCGAGCGCGCGTTTTGCTGGCAAGGCAAACGTCTGCAGCCCGTCGGACGTTACGGCAAAGAGATAGCTCTGCTTTTCCCTCAGCGCGTACTCGAGCAGCAGGGTGTGCGCATCGAGCTGTTGCTGCAACTGGGCGAGGTTAAAGGGGAGCGTTTGCGGGTGCCAGGCGCGGTTGGCCGCGACGGTTTTGCGGTTGCGGGGTCCGATCCGGGCGCGCACGCGGTCGAGAGCCGCCAGCTGCTGCTGCACGGCCAGAGTCAACGCCGAAACGGCGTCGGTGCTTCCTGCGGCGGTTAGGAGTTGCTGGCGCGCGGTCTCACTGTGTTCGATCTGGCGTTCGAGTTCGGCTTCCTGAGCCAGCAGCGTGGGATCGGCCGGTCGCGGCAGGTCGGCGCGCGCCAGCTGGTCGAGCAGGGTGCGCGCCCGCGCCCGCTCGGCAACTGCCAGGGCTTGCGCGGCGTAGCCGGCAGCGGGATTTCGTCCGTGCAGCGCCAAGAGCAGCTGCACCTGGTAGCTGAAATAATCCTGCCGGCTGGCCAGGAACGAGGCGCGCAAGTCGGCACTTGCCGGTTCGCCGCGCAACGACTCGACCCGCTCTAACACCACCGCCATTTCGCGCGCCGCGGCCACGAGATCGCCGCGCTGCTCGGCCAGTGCAGCAAGGCCGCGGCGGGCATCTGCTTCGCCATGGCGGTCATAGAGCGCTGTAAAGCGCGCAGCAGCGTCGGCGAACAGCTGGGCAGCGCGCTGAGGGTCGAGAGCCGCTTCGACCCAGCCAAGATTGGTTGCGGCAACCGCAGTCCCGTTGCGGTCACCGATCGCGACGAAACGGTCGTGGGCCGCGGCAAAGGTACGCCGCGCTTCCGCTAACCGACCGCTTTGCAGGTGGACGGTGCCCATATGGTTGAGGGTGACGGCCTCCTGACGGTGGTCGCCAAGCTGGCGCTGGGCCTTGAGGGCCCGTTCCAGATAATCGAGGCTCTGGGCGAACCGGCCGGCGAGCAAATGGCACCAGCCCAACGCGCCCAAAACCCTCGCCTGCTCGCGCTGGTTGCCAGCGTCTCCGACCAGTGCCAGCGCTTGCTCAAAGGCGCCGATGGCATGCTGGATTCCGCCCAGCCGGGCGTAAACCCAGCCGATATTGCTCCAGGCGGTTCCTTCGTGGAAGTGATCTTGCAGGGCGTGGAATCCGGCTCGTGCTTCCTCAAACAGTCCGAGCGCGATCTCGCTGTGACCCACCCTGAGGTAAGCCTGGCCCAGGTTCTGCAACGCAACCAGTTCACCCGCCCGGTAGCCAACCGCGCGATGGCGTGCCAGCCCGCGTTCCAAAAGCCCGATCGCCACCTCCGGCTTGCCCAAGGTGAGTTGAAGCTCACCGAGATTGTTGAGCATTTTGGCAGCTTCTGTAGCTGCTGCCGTGGTCGCTTGCGGAGCAAGAGCGCCTGGCTGATCCAGCTGTTCATAAAGCGTCAGCGCTTGCCCGTAAGCGTGTTGGGCGGCGAGCAGATCGTCCAGGAGCCACGCCACGCCGCCCAAGGTGGCCAGGGCGCCGGCTTCGGCCAGGGGCTCACCGAGATCCCGCCAGGCCGCGATGGCGGCGCGGTACTTGGGGATGGCCGCCTCGAAGCTGGGTCGCTTGCCCTGGCGGCGCAATTCTTCAGCCGCAGCAAACCAGCGCTCGGCCTCGACCCGTCGGCGGTCCTCCGCGGTTGCCGGCCGCAGGGTCTTGATCTGTAAGCGGTAGTGTCCGGACGGCACCTGACGGTTGAGTGATCGCACCACCAGGCCGTAAGCCGCGCTGGCTTGAGGATCCGGGTCGCGGGGTGCCGCGTCGGCAACCAGCGACAGGGTCTCTGGACCCCACTCACCATTGGGAGAGTCAACGGTGGTGAGCCGCTGGCCGTCGGGAGCGTAGAGATCGAGGACAACGTCAATCCCTTGCTGCTCGAGTACCACCGCGGCAAACTGGCCGGGGGACAGTTCGAGCGCATAAGCATGATCTTCACCCCCGGCAAGCGCTGCCCCAACCTCAAGCTGCGGGCGCAGCAGACGGCGCTGCGACCCTTTTGCTGCTGCGGGCGGCGGGTTCTCCGAACGCTCATGCCCTGCTTCGCGGGTTGCCCCACAAGCCAGCAACCCGACGCAGAGCCCGCTGCTAACCCCAACGCCGACCAAGCAAAAGCCACGGCGGGCCAGGCCACGCCAACCCAAGAGCGCGCTGACTAGCTTTAGGGTCGACGCATCAATAACTTCCCATTCTGGCATCCCATCTTGAGGCCACCTGCGACCCGATCCGCGAACGCAAAATCCTCGAATTAGCCCTGCTAGTCCTGCGGTTTTGCGCCCGACGATCGGCCGCATCTGGCCCCAATCTGGGCGCCACAAATGTGAATTTATTGATGTGTCGACCCTTAGCCGGCGCATCGCACGAACCACTCCAGTTCAAGGCGCAGCTATCACCAGCTCATAGTCTCCCAACCATGCCTCTTGCAACGGTTGGCCCTGAGGATGCGCGGAAAGGCGAATGGCATAGGTCCCAGGGGGAAAGCCGAGGCGGGGCAGAGCGAGGCTGAAGGAACCGAATTCGTTGGGCACGAGGCCGCGGCTGGCAAAGAGCAAGTCGCCATTCGCACGGGTGATCGTCACCTGGTGATCCGAGTAGACCTGGTCCGTCGGCGGTACGTGCAGGACCAGCAGCACGACCTCACCGCCAGTCGCAATCGAAGCTTGCACATCCCCTTCGCTCCGGGCGTTGGATTGGGGGTAAAGATCCATCACGGGGACATTGAGCTGGGGCTCCTTGAGCCGGGTCAACTGTTGCTGAGCGTGCCAGGTCCAGGCAAGCAGACCGAGGCAGGCAACCAACAAGCTTGCAGCCAGTGCCTGGAGTGGCACCAGCTGTCGGCTCCGGGGGCTCTGGTCAGGTTGGCCCGGACTCTTGAACGGGATGACCGATGCCGCTGGCGATGCCGTTTTAGGAGTAGCCCGCGCCGTCTCCAGACGGTGCTGCAACCCCTGCCAGGCGGTTGCGAGCTCCAGCTCCGACGGCGGGCTGAGGGCAAAACCGTCGCCCTGGAAACCGGCAAAATCGGCTACCAGCGCTGCACACTCCCGGCAGCCGAGCAGGTGCTGCGCCAGCGCGCTGCTTTTTTGCGAATCCAGCTGTCCCACTCCATAGGCAGCCAGATCCGCGGCCGACGGGTGGTCGTCAAGGTCGCCAGCAGCGGCCTGGGCCAGCTCCCTGATCGCAGCATCGAGCTCGGGAATTCTGTTCATATTCTGTGCCTTGACCATCTTCGCCATGGCTGCCTCAGCTTCTTTGACGCCCTCATCGCACTTCGGCTTCTTGCGGTTCCGCCGCCGCAAGTTCGAAATAGTCGCCCAACTCGTGCCGGAGTCGTCGTCGGGCCTGAAAAAGGTGGACCTTGACGGTTTCCGTTGAAAGCCGCAGCACGGCGCTGATCTCGCGGTATCGCATGTCGTGGTAGACCCTGAGGATCAAACATTTACGCATTTGCTCCGGCATGCCCTCGATCGCCTCACGAAGTCGCTTGGACTTCTCGCGGTCGAGGACGTCTTGAAGCGGGTGCGCGCTGCTTGCCACCAGCGGGTTTGCTTGTGCATCGCCGTCCTTATCTGGAAATTGCTCGAGCGGGATCTCTTGCCCCGCCCGCTTGTCGGCACTCTGCCGCCTTAGCTGTTCCCGGTAGACGTTGGTTGCGACCGTGAACAGCCAGGTATCAAAGCGCGCTTCCTGGCGGAAAGCGCCGATGCTTTTATAGATGCGGACGAAGGTTTCTTGGGTTAGGTCGAGGCTATCTTCGGGTGAAAATCCACGTTTGGCGAAGAAATGTGCCACGGTGGCATAAAACAGCCGGTAGAGCCGGTTGAAGCCGTCATCAATCGGCGCCCCGCCTTGCAGCGCGGCGACAATCTGTTGTGCTGTTTGAGTTCGGTCGCTGATCGACTCCACACTCTCACCCGCTGCCACCTGCGCCTTGGCGGCTGGCTGCCACGGGGCGCGCTCCGTTCCCAGCTCAGGATGACACAACATCTGGTTGTATTCTACCAGAGAACCGATCAACCAGGCGCCACCTCTTGGTGTGGAGCGGTAGCCATCTTTCAAGCCTGTTACAGGGCGAGACTGCAGTATAATTTTGTGGGTCTGTAGCCGTCTGCCAACCAGGTACATCCACCGCGAGGCACCCGTGATCTTCTTTCTCGAAAGCTTTGCTTGCGGCGCAGAGGCCGTTCGCGGAACCATCGCAGCTGGGTCCGGAGGAAAGGATGAGCCGTAGCACCTATGCGCCGAAGCCGCCCGCAACCGGGACCACGATCCTGCGGAAGCGGCCGGACGTCCCGGCACCAGCAGCAAAGCTCGCTCGGCCATCCGCGGGGAGCCCGCGGGCGAGCGGCTTACCCGGCCGCCTGCGAGCCGGCGTCGAAGGGCTTTCCGGAGTGCCGATGGAAGACGTGCGGGTCCACTACGACTCGGACCTGCCGGCTCGAGTCGAAGCGCTCGCCTTTGCCCAGGGCAACGACATCCACCTTGCACCGGGGCAAGAGGAGCATCTGGCCCACGAAGCCTGGCACGTCGCGCAGCAGAAGCAAGGACGCGTGCGGGCCAACCTGCGGCTTGAAGGAGCGGCGATCAACGAAGAGTCCGGTCTCGAACGGGAAGCGGAAGTCATGGGTCGTCGGGCCCGCGATGGAGGTTCTAACAGCGACAAGCCCGGCTTCAACGCACGACCCGCAGACAAGGGCTTTTTCGCGGCCCAGATCCCCAAGGTTGGGCCGAACGCTACAGCGCGAGCGTTCTCCGCGCCGAGCCCGTTCGTCAATGGGAGCTTTGCACCGGCGCCGATCCAGCGGGTGAAATGGCGATGGGACGCCGCCAGCCAGTCTTGGAACCCGGTCGGTGGCGCCTCTGCCAGCGCGGTCCCACCGGCCCATCAAGGCGCTGCCGACGGTGATGTATGGGACGACAAGTACCGCCAGGATGAGGATCCTACGGTCCAGCCCTTCTTGCGCCCCGGGGAATCGTTTATGGGGGAGAGGGGAGCCCGGAAACAACTGGCGGGAAGCGCCCCGAAGGCCGAGGATATCCGCGTCCCAGCAGTTGGCGGTGCGGGTTTGCACGAAATCGACCCGACCAGTCGTCGCGGTGAGGTGGCGGCGAGCGGCAACCCGGTGGCGGTCGGGGTCCAGAGCGGCATGCGCTCGGGCACGGACCACCAGCTCTTTCGGAGAAAAGCCGGCAAGGGGGAGGCGGCGGCCGCCGGGGCGCCGGAAGTCGGAGCGCATACGGGCTTCGCCCGCAAACCGGGTGGTGGCCATGGCAGTACTCACCTGAAGGGGCAAGGCCCAGCCCACGACGAAATGCGCAAGGCGGCGCGTGCCGCGCAAAGCCACACGGATCCCGCCGACGCAGTCATCGCCATGGCGCGTGCCCACCTGGACGTGACCCCAGCGGGCGATGAGGTGCTGGGATCCGAGTATTTGACCGGCATGGTTCCGCTCGATCCCGCGATCGGTCCCGTGGGCCCTCCCGCTGCGGCAGGAGCACCTCCCGATCCTGCCCGGCTCGCTCTGGCACGAAGAGAGCACCGGGAGCGAGAAAGGGTCAAGAAGCGGGTTCGTTCCCTCAAACGAAAGACCGGCCGTGGTAGTTCTCCCAGCCCTGAGCGAGAAGACATCGACAACTTGGGGGGTGGCGGCGGCCCCGCCGCGAGCGCTCGCCCGCTGTCGCCAGTGCCGGAGTTCGACGGCGTGGACGATTTCGAGATCGCGGCGAATATGGGCGCCTGGGTCACGGCACCCCAACGTTCAGGATTTCCCTACCCGCCAGCACCTGCAGTAGCAGCAGCAGTCGGTCCACCGCCACCACCACCGCCACCGCCGCCGCCCGCAGCAGCAGCTGCGCCCGCAGCAGTAGCCGCCGCGCCCGCGGCAGCGACCACCAAGAAGCCAGCCAAGAAGAAAGCCAAGAAGAAGGGCGGCTCGTCCTGACGTCGCGCTGAATTCCGGCTTGACAATCTGGACCTGATTGGTCCAATATTGTCCTAGTTATTGAGATGTGGTCTCAATAAACCCATAAATCGCTAGACGTCGAGCAAATCAGGTAAGTCGGACGAGTCGGACAAGTCGGACGAGTCGGACAAGTCGGACGAGTCGGACAAGTCGGACGAGTCAGGCAAGGTGTGAGACTAGTTCTTAAATGAGACAACGTCTCAACAAGTAGTTAAAGAGAATGGCGACGGTTCGTCAACCCTGGCAGAGCGCCGAACCGTCGCCCAACATGAACCACGGCATCAGGAGTACTGACGCCGCATCCACGGAGACAGTATACATGCGCAACCTGCAGTCATGGCGCCCACTTTTCCGAGCCCAACGCGCGATTTGGCGCACTCCATGCGGGTCACGAGCCAGGCTCGTATTCGCGTGCTTTTTTGCTCTGGCCGCCGGCCTGACGACCCCAGGCGAGGCGGCCGAGGTCGCTCAAGAAGAGGCCAGTTCAAGCCCGGCCGCGGAGCAGCAAGGTGGCGCGGTGCCCGTCGTGACCGCCGCGACCCCCACCTACCTCGAACGCATCACGGTGGCTGCGACGCGATCCGAGCGCGCCCTCAAAGACGCTCCCGGACAGGTCGACGTGATCATGGGTGCCGAGGTGGCCGAGCTCGGCCTCACCAGCGTTGCTGACTTGGTGCGCATGCTGCCCGGTATCTACGTCGAGGGGGACCTGACTCGGCTGGGAACCAGCGGCTTGAACATCCGCGGCATCGGCGGCAATCGCGTGCTGACCCAAATCGACGGCATCCCAACGGCAGAGCAGTTCGACTTCGGACCGCTGAGCATCACCCAGTTTGCCCTCGACCCCGAGGCGCTCGCCAGCGTCGAAATCGTGCGCAGCGCGGGATCCGCGCTCTACGGCAGCGATGCTCTGGGGGGAGTAGTGTCGCTCGTGACCCGCAGTCCACAAAGCTACCTTGGGGACCGTCCCCACGACTTGAGCCTGCGGGTCGGATACGACAGCCGGGCCGAAGAGGCGTCGGCCACAGCGACGGCAGCGCTCGGCAACAATCGCTGGCGCGGGTCGCTGCTGATCGGTCACCGCGATGGCGCTTCGTGGGACAACCAGGGTGAGCTGGCGAGCCGGGATTTCACCCGCACCCTGCCCAATCCCAGCGCCCGACGGCAAGACAACGTGCTGTTCAAGCTCGGCCACGATCTACGGGAAAGCGCGCAGCTGGAAACTGCGATCGAGTGGTTTGATGGCCGTGCAACCACCGAAGTTCTGAGTTCGCGCACTCCGGCTTCACCGTTCAGTGCCGCAGTCCTCGACTTTGACGCCGTCGATCGCCAAGAGCGCCGTCGGCTCAGCGTCGAATCCAGCCACGCCCGTCCGACTCGCTGGTTCGACACCGTGCTGTGGCGAGCCTACGGGCAAGATGCAGAAACCGCGCAAGTCACTCGCGAGATGCGGCAAGGAGCCGGCGGGCCATCCGTGCGCGATGGCCTCCTGACTTTCGAACAGCAGACGCTCGGCAGCGAGGTGACCGCACGCAAGGCCCTCGATGCTCAAGCCAGGCAGATGCTGACTTACGGGCTGTCCGTCCGCCAGGACCGCTTCGACCAGCTACGCGATCGCAGCGAGTTCTTCCTCGGCAGCGGGCAGCCGGTGCCTACCCCGCTGATTTTCCCCACCAAATACTTTCCCCAGAGCGAGGTGGTGGAGTTGGGCCTTTTCGTTCAGGGTGAGCATCAGCTGGGAAATCGGTTGCGGCTGGTGCCTGGACTGCGCTTCGACCGCTATCGCCTGGCCGCAGATTCACACGATGCCGTGTACCTGCAAGGAAACCCCGGAACCTTGGCTCCGGTGGATCTCACCGACGCGGCGCTGTCGCCAAAGTTGGGGCTGGTTTTCAGCCTGAGCCCCGAGGTTTCGCTTTTTGCCCAGGCTGCTCGCGGTTTCCGCGCGCCGCCGATGAGTGCGGTCAACAACGGCTTCACCAACCAGACCGCTGGCTACCGGACGCTGCCCAACCCGGACCTGCGTCCGGAGACCAGTGACAATCTGGAGCTCGGGTTGCGCGGCGTCTTCTCGCGGGGAAGCTTCAGCGTGGTCGCCTTTGACAACCGCTACCGCGACTTCATCGACACCCTCACCCTGGGCTTCAACCCACAAGTTGGACTGGTGGACTTCCAACCCCAAAATATCGCCCGGGTGCGCATCACCGGCCTCGAACTGGGCGGAGAGGCACAGCTGGGCCGCGCCTTCCGGGTTCGCGGCGCGTACAGCTGGACCACCGGTGATGATCAGGTTTCAAAGCAGCCGCTTTTGTCGATCGCGCCGCCGATGCTGGTCCTCGCCCTGCGCTGTCAGCCGGCGGGAGCACGCTGGGGCCTGCAGGCAACCGGCACGGCAGTCGCGGCGAAAGACCAGGACGACTTGCCGACCGGTTCGACGCAGTTCCGCACTCCGGCCTACGAAGTTTTCGACCTCGCCGCCTGGTTTGAGCTGAACCGGCACTTTTCGCTCCAAGCGTCGGTCTGGAATCTCGGCGACGCGACCTACTGGCAGTGGTCCTACGTGCGGGGCCAAACCGCTGACGCGTCCACCCTCGACCGTTACACCAGCCCTGGCCGCAACGTTGGCCTCGGACTGCGGACTCACTTCTGAACACCCCCAGGTGGAGGACGACACTATGCGCTCTTTTCTGCACGCCTTGTCCACCGGCTCAGCGCCGCGGTTTCTCAGCGATTGGGGGGGCTTGTTGCTGACCTTGCTGGTCTTGCTGCTGGCCCAGGTGCCGGCCCTGCCGGCTTATGGTGAGATCCCACCGCTGCCCGAAGGGCTGGCCAGCTTCGGAGCCACCCTGGCTGACGGCTACGTGTACATTTATGGCGGTCATGTGGGCAAGACCCACCAGCATTCACGCGCCAACGTTTCCCCCCATTTCCGGCGTCTCGCGCTGGACCATCCCGAGCTCGGCTGGCAAGACCTCGGCGCGGTGCCTGGGCTTCAGGGGCTCCCCCTGGTCAACCATCGCGGACAAATCTGCCGGATTGGCGGCATGACCGCCGACAACGCCGAAGGAGAACCCGACGATCTCCATTCGGTCGCTGACGTCGCTTGCTACCAGCCCGCTTCAGGAGAGTGGCGCGAACTGCCGCCCCTGCCCGCACCGCGGTCCTCGCACGACGCCGTGATCCTCGACGACCGGCTCTACGTCATCGGGGGCTGGCAGCTCAACGGCGCCCGTGACGCCGGACAGTGGCACGACACCCTGGCCATCCTCGATCTGACCGCGGCCGTGCCGGTCTGGCGCTCACTACCCCAGCCTTTCAAGCGCCGCGCCCTGGCAGTGGCGACCGCTGGCGGCAAGGTTTATGCCATCGGCGGGATCGACGCCGACGGCACCAGCTTGCGGTTCGACGTCTTCGACCCTGCCACCGAAACCTGGCAGCAGGGTCCGGACTTGCCGATCCAAGGGGAGCGGTTGAAGGGCTTTGGCAGTGCGGCCCTGGGGTTTGCGGACCGCATCTTGCTCTCCGGCATCGACGGCCTGCTGCACACCTTCGATCCCGCTGCCGGTCGCTGGGAACCCAACCCCGGGCACTTCACCACCGGACGCTTCTTTCACCGCCTGCTGCACCATGACCAGACGCTGCTGCTGATCGGCGGGTCCGACCACAACAGCCATCTGGCGACCGTCGAGACCTTCCAGCTGGCGGCAGAAACTGGGGTGGCCCCCTCAGTCGGTCCAGCTACCAGTACGGCAGCGCTCCCGACCGTGACCGCCAACGCAGCTTCGTTGGTAGCCGCGGTTCCGGCGGTCGAACGCGGTGAATGGCCGGGCTTTCGTAGGGTCGAGCACAGTCGAGCACAGCCAACTCGATGGTGATCTGAAAGCCAGGTGGGAGCAATTGACATACCGTTATACCCGCTCTAAAGCAATAGATAGGAGGCCATAGGCCACCACTTGAGATCATAACTGCGATGCCATCAACTCGGCTGTAGGAGGTTATGGGCATGATTCCAGTACGCGCGCTCACCCAGTCCAGCTCACGAGCCGGTGTACGGAAGGTCACCTACAGCTTGCCGACAAATCTTGTCGCGGAGCTCGACCGCAGGACCGTCGAAACGGCGAGGTCCAAGAGTGCCTTGGTCGCTGATGCCCTAGCGCTCTATTTCGTTGCCAGGCACCGCGAAGCGCTCGCTGCCATCTATGCAGAAGCCGCGCGGGATTCGGCGTTCCAGGCAGATAACGCGGCAGTGCTGCGGGATTTTGCCGCGCTCGACGCGGGTGGGCTGGAGGGTCAGGGTTCTGGCGGGGCTAGCCGCCGCCCGGCGGACCACCACCCGCCGGAAGTTTGAAACAGTCGCAGTAGGCCCTGCCGCCGCCACTGCCGCACTTGCAGCAGGCGTACTTGCTGCTCGACGAGCAGGTGATTTCACAACCGTTAGGGACGCCGCTGCAGCCATAGACACCACAGTGAATCGCGCCAACTCCACCGCTGTCACACTGAGCACCCC
>CAZCOV010000121.1:0-15857 GCA_964499975.1 uncultured Thermoanaerobaculia bacterium | reverse complement strand
GGCCTGCCCCTACGGGAACGTCAGAATTGCCCTGACGGTCGAGGTGGGATTGCGGCCGTAGGGGCAGGCCCCCGTGCCTGCCCTCCCCGGCGCTCTTCGAGCTCTGTTTGCAGGTCATCGAGCTGCGAACGGAGAGCATCTTCTTGGATCGTGAAGCGAAGCGGATCCTTAGCCCGTTCTGACGCGCCCAATACGCTGAGACGCTCTAGTGCCGTGGCGAAGTTGTTCGCCTGCGCCTTGGTGATCCGGTACTGCCGCTCGTTCTTGATCATGGATTCGCGACCTTAATGGTGGGTGGTCAGTTTCAGGGATTGCCAGCAGCGTAGAGTTCGCGATAGTGGACGTGGCTGGTCAGGACGTTTCTGAGATAGGCGCGGGTTTCTTTGAAGGCGACTTTGCTCAGGTATTCTGCGGGGTCGTCGCTGAAGCAGTAGCGCCGCCACAGCGCGGCTTGGGGTTCGCCAGCGTTGTAGGCAGCGACGATTTGCGCGGTGTTGCCCTGAAATTCTGCTTTGAGCTGACGGAGGTAGAGCGCGCCCAGGGCGATCGCGACGGGGGGTTGTTCGAGTGCGGCTGGCGAGTCGAGTTCGAGGTTGATCTCTGCAGCCAGCCGCACAGCCGTCGGAAAAACGAACTGGGTGAGGCCGCGAGCGGAAGCGCTGGAGAACGCGCTGGGGTCGAAACGGCTTTCTTCCCGGATGATCGCTGCCAGCAGGAAAGGGTCGATGCCGCGGAGCTGCGATTCGCGGGCGATCAACAACCCAAAGCCCATGGGAAAGAGCAGGCGGCGGTAAGTCTGCGGCAGCAGGGGAGACGGAACGCGTTTGGGGATCCGCTGGCTCAGGACTTCGGCCAAGTAGAGCGAGCGGTTGAATTCACCCGCCTGGGCCAAGACCTGGCTGCCGGTGATGGCCAGCGCCGGTTGGGCGGAGGGAAAGTAGCGCGGGAGCGCTGGCGCGCCTTCGCGGAACAGTCCCAGCGCGAGGAGCTGCTCTTCGGGCTGAAGCAGGCTGGCTTTCCACAACTGCCAGCTGGCCAGCGGTTGGGGCGCGATGCGAAGAAACGGTGCTGCTCCAGGATCCGCCAGCAGCTTTTGCGTGAGGTGGTGTTGCAGGAGCTGGGCGCGGGGGTTTTCGCTGCTGAGGAGCAGCCAGGCTGCGGTGAGGTCCTCGAGACGGCCAGTGGCCGCCAGGGTCAAGCTCAGAGCCTCGGCTGCTGGACGCAGTCCAGGGCTTAAAAGCCGAGCCTTGGCGGCGCGCCCAAAGGGGCTGTAGGGGCTTTGCTCTAGGGTGCGCGCATATTCACGGACGGCCTTGCCGACCTGCTTTTGCAGCTCGAAAAGCCGGCCGCGCCAGTACGCAACCTCGTCTGGCAACATGCCATCGAGTTGGGTCGCGGTCGTCAGCCAGGCGAGCGCGCGGTCCGTGCGGTTTTGCGCCAAGTCGGAGCTGGCAAAGAAAAGCAAAGCGCGCGCCGCGGTCTTGTACTCGCGGTGGGTGAGCAGGGCCTGATAAGCCTGGAGCGCTTCGTTTTCATGGCCGAGCAGCCACTGCAGTCGCAAGTAGGAAATGACCGCTGCATCGGCCCACGAACCCCCAGGCTCAGCCTGGTAGACCCGCTGGAAAACCGCAGACGCGACGTCCCACGAGTCGAGTAGCTCGAAGCAACGACCCTGCTGGTAGAGCGCTTGGGCCCGCCGCGAGGGGTCGGTGGTGGTGCTGGCGAGCGCGCCGAAAAGGTCCGCAGCCAGGGCAAAGCGCTCTTCCCAGAAATGGCTGCGGGCCAGGGCATAACGGCTTTCGAAGGCTTCGCGCGGCGAGATCCCCCGCGCTTGCGGCAAGCGGGCGGTGACCCGCGACAGATGTTCGATCGCGCGGGCGAACTCGCGATGGTTGTGGAAGCTCAGCCCGATCAAGAGATCCCACCGCGAGTTTTCTGGCGCGGGTTCGAGCTCGCGCAGCAGTGCAGCAGCCTGCCAGGCGACGTCGTCTCGCCGATCTTCTTCGAGCAGCTCCACCAACCCTTGCCGCGCCTGGAACAGGTCGCCCGCCTGGCGCGCACAGCGCAAGCTGGCGAGGATCAACTGGCGTTTCTGGGCTGGGGCAAAGACCAGCGGGTTGAGTTGCCGGAGGAGGCGGCAATCCCCGCCTTGCTCCAGGGTTTGGGTGAACAGGTTGACCGCGGGTTCGACCAGGGGCTTGGGCGGCGGGGCGGCGAGCAGGGTGGCGATCAGACCGGCGGCCACTTCGGGATGGCCCAACGCCGCTTGTTCGGTGGCCAAGCGAAAACGGCTGTAGGCGCTGAGCTGGGGTGTGGAGTTCATCGCCGCAATAAAAGCGTCGCTCGCTTCTTGCCGACGTTCAAGCTGGAGCAGCAGATGTCCCCGCAGGTAGTCGATGCCCAGCTTTTGCGCGAGTTCCGGCTGTTCACTGAGCATCTTGTCGACCGCAGCCAGGGCTGCAGCGGGGGTCTGCTCGATTTGCAGCTCGACCAACGCGATGCGGGGATCGGCCGCCCGAGGATCGGCAGTGAGCAAGGAGACCAGCAGGGCCAGCGGCCAGTTCATCGTGGTGATGTTGTCGGTGCGGTGCGGGATCAGGCATCCAAACGCTCGACCCGGGCTCCCAGGTCCTGCAATTTCGATTCCATTCGCTCATAGCCCCGATCGAGGTGATAGATCCGGTCGATCACGGTTTCCCCGTCGGCGACCAGGGCGGCCAAGATGAGGCAGGCGGAAGCGCGCAAGTCGGTGGCCATCACCGCTGCCCCGGACAGCGGAGTGGGGCCATAAATCGTCGCGGTATGGCCTTCGACGTGGATCTGTGCGCCCATCCGCATCAGTTCTGGCACGTGTTGGAAGCGATTCTCGAACACGGTTTCGGCCAGGGTCGAGACCCCTTGCGCCTGGGTCATGAGCACCATGTACTGGGCTTGCAGGTCGGTGGGGAAGCCCGGATGGGGTGCGGTCACCACCTCTTGCGCGGTGAGTTCCAGGTCCCGCCACACCCGGATGCCCTGGTCGTCGGTCGCGATCTGGACGCCGGTTGCGTCCAGCTGGTCGAGCAAAGGTGCCAGATCGGCAGCGGTGCTGCCTTCGACCGTCACGTCCCCAGCGGTGAGCGCCGCACCGATCAGATAGGTTCCGGCTTCGATGCGGTCGGGGATCACGGCGTGGGTGGCACTGCCCAGCGCTGGCACTCCGTCGATCGTGATCGTGCTTTCGCCCTCGCCCACGATTTGCGCGCCCATCGCGCGGAGCAGGCGCACCAGGTCGACGATTTCGGGCTCGCAGGCGCAGTTTTCCAGCACGGTCGTGCCGCGCGCCAGGCTGGCGGCCATCAGCAGGTTTTCCGTCCCACCCACGGTCGGACTGCTGAAGCGAAAGCGGGTGCCAACCAGCTGACGGGTGTGGGCCTCGACATAGCCGTGGTGGATCGCGACGTCAGCGCCCAAGGCAGCGAGGCCGGCGAGGTGTTGATCGATGGGGCGAACCCCGATCGCGCAGCCCCCGGGCAACGAAACCCGCGCATGCCCGCGCTTGGCCAGCAGTGGACCGAGAACCAGCGCGCTTGCGCGCATGGTCTTGACCAGTTCGTAAGGCGCATCGTCTGGGTTGGCCGAGCCGTCCGGACGCAAGATCACCGCCTCGCCGCAATCCTCACTCGCAATCCCGAGGTGCTGGAGCAGCCGGCGCATGGTACGGATGTCTTGCACTTGGGGTAAGCGCGTGAGGGTCAGCGGCTGATCGCTCAGCAAGCTGGCGGCGAGGCAGGGCAACGATGCATTTTTCGAGCCGCTGGCGCGAATGCGTCCGCGGAGCTGCGCAGCGCCCTGGATGCGGAGTTTCTGCAAGCTCATCTCCTCAGGGGAAAAGCTGGCGCGCCGACGTGGTCCCGGCGGTCAATAGGATTCCCCGGGCTTGAGCGCAACCACTTCGCAGTTCACCCCCAAGCTCGCGAGCTCGCGTTTGAGCGCGTCCGGCGTGCCGGAGAGCTGAGGGAACGTTCCCCAGTGGATGGGAATGACTTCCTGGACTTCGAGGAATTTGCACGCGCGCGCGGCTTGGTGGGGGTCCATGGTGAAGCGGTCGCCGATGGGCAAGAAGGCGAGGCGCGGACGGTAGAGCTCCGCCAAGAGCTGCATGTCGTAGAAAAGGCCGGTGTCGCCCGCGTGGTAGAAGGTGTAGCCGGGCAGACGGACCACGTAGCCGGTGGGATTTCCGCCGTAAATCAGCCGCTGGCCGTCAAAAATGCCGGAGGAGTGCAGCGCTTGCACCTGCGTGACGCGCGTGCCCAGCACTTCGAGCGTGCCGCCGATATTCATCGGTTCGCAGTTCTTCACCCCTTGGGCTTCAAGCCAGCTGCAGATCTCGAAAGTGGCGACCACCATTTTGGGGCGCAGCCGTTGGGCCAAGGCCACGGCATCGCCCATGTGGTCCTGGTGCGCGTGGGTGATCAGCATCGCATCGATGCGGTCCAAGGTCTTGAGCGCCGCCGGGCAGCTGGGGTTGCCGTTCACCCACGGATCGATCAGCATCACTTCGCCGCTCGGCAAAACGCAGCGGATCGTGGAATGGCCGAGATAGGTGAACTGGGGACGGGACAGCGTAGCGTTCATGGTCTCCTCCGCAAGCGGGTCCTTTGGGGCCGGCTCACCCGACCAGTGAGCGGATCGGTTTTCCTTGATCGAGTGCAGCCTGGATGTCGGCGAAGATCTTGGCCACTTCCGGCCGGGTCAGTTTGGCGCCGGCACCCCGGTTCTCGATTCTATCGAGAGTGGCGAACGCGAGCAGCAGGTTCAGAGCATTGAAGGCGACGAGACCGTGCTCGGTGGCCGCGTCTTGCAGCGCGGCGGTGTACTCGAGCGCGCGTTCGAGGTCTTGCCGGGCCAGCGCGAAAACGTCGGCGAGCGGGACGCCGGGCGGCAAGTAGGAACGGCCTTCGTGGTGGTCGAAAGCCGCGTCCTTGAGGATGTTGACCAGCTGGAGGGCTTCGCCAAAAGCGCGGGAGCGCGCGCGCAGCTGGGCCGCAGCGGGGACCAGTTCAGCCCGCCCCAGAAGGAACAGCTCGGTGAGCATTTCGCCGACAATGCCGGCGACCACATAGCAGTACTCGCGCAAGTCTTCGAGGTCGCGCAGGGCGAGGTGACCTGCAGCGTCGGTGCGGTCGACGTAACCGGCCATGCCCACTGCCGTGCGCAGGGTGTGCTCGCCGACCAGCTGGCGGGCGGGTTCGTCCAGGCCGAAATAAGCGTCGAGCACGGCCGGGACCTGGTCTAAGAGTTCGCGGTAACCGCTGTGTTCGAGCGGCACTTCCGCGGCCCAACGCCGGGCCCATTGCTCTGCTTCGTCGCGCGAGCCTTGGGTCAAGAGCTGGCCAAAGATCCGGAGGGCTGCGATCCGCTGCTCCTGCGGCCAGGCTGCGGCATCTTCAAAATTGTCGGCGATGCGAAACAGCAGGTAGGCCACGGCCACTTGCTGCCGGGTAGGTTCGGGCAGGAGGGGAATGGACAGCGCGAACGTGCGGCTGGTTTTTTCGAGCAAAGTGGCGAGATCGGGGACGGTTTTTGGGGGGCTCGTGGTTGGGACCATGGCTGGATTGCTCCTCGAAAATCACGCTCTCACCCGTGGCTGACCCGGGTGCCGCCCGCTTCAGCTGAGCGGGTCAAGGCCGCAGCGAGCACGCCAGGGACCGTCCCGTTCAAGATCCAGGACTCGATGCCAGAACGCGAAAGAGCCCTTGCGGTCTCGAGGCGTAACAGCATACCACCAGTGACATCAGTTCCCGCCGGCCGGCCGATGGCGCGCAAAGCCTGCTGGTAATTGGCGGCGCCAATGTGGGGGATGGTCTGGCCTGCCTGGTCGAGGATGCCGTCGGTCTCTCCCAGCCACAAGATGCGCTGGACGCGAAAACCTTGGCGCTTGAGCCGCGGGATCAGAAACGCCAGGATCGCTTCGGTGGAGCAGATCGCCGCACCCCAGGCGAGGTCGAGGACCACATCGCCATAGACCACGGGGGTGAGCCCGAGTTCGAGCGCCCCGCGCAAGGGCAAGAGATGGCCCCGCCAAGGCCGTCCAGCGCGCGCGGTGAGAAAGCTCGACGGCACGAGCGAGAAGGGCTTTGTCCCGGCGCTGCGCAAGGCGCTAATGATCTGGCGGTGGAGTGTGGCAGCTGCGTCCTGAGTGCTGCTGACGCCGACCGGATCTGGCGGGCTCGGCTGCCCCGAGGCTTGGGCTTGGCCCAAGCCGAACTGCGCCGCAGCCACATGACCAAAAGATCCGCTGCCATGCCCGAGGATCAGTTTTTCCTCGATCAGACCTTGGACTGTGGCGATTTCTTGGGCTAGCCGCGCGATCTCCGCGGACCGCGCGTGGGCCGCTCGGCGCTTGTCGGTGAGCAGGCTGCCGCCGAGTTTGACCAGAACCAAGGGGCGAGGCCCAGGGGTCAAAACAAGTGCTCACTTTCGCGTTGGGGTCCAGGCCCGACGTGGTCGCAGATCACACCCTGGGTCCCGGGCAGCTCGGACAGACGCCGGGCCACTTCGGGCGCATCCGCGAGCTGACACAGGGTGTGCACGTTGGCGCCTGCGTCCATGGTGGCATAAGCCGCAATGCCGTCGGCGCGCAAGGCGCGGATCGCGGCGAGCACTTCGAGCGTCCCCGGCAGCCAGTAGAACACCGGCGGGGACGAGGTCATGGCGATCAGATGCAGGTCGATCGCTTCGGCTTCGAGCACAGGTCCCAAACTGGACAAATCGCGGGCGGCAATCGCTCGCTGCACTTGCGCCAGGCGTTCGGGCAAGAGCTCCTGACGCCGCGCAAAATAGGGGCTGGTCTGGGCCAGACGATGACCGTCGAGCGAGGACACGGCTTTGGGCCCGCTTTGAACCAGCAGGATGACGTCGGCGAGGTCCCAATGCTCCGCCGGAGCCAGCTGCCGGGCAAAGCACGCGTCTTCACCCGCGCCGGCCGGCCACAAGACGTAACCGCCGAAAACCGAACGGGCTGCCGAGCCCGAGCCGCTCAGTCGGGCCAAGGTCGAAAGCTCGTCGGGTGGCACCTCGCGACCCAGGGCCTGCACCGCAGCCAGGGTGAGCGCAGCAAAGCCCGAAGCGGACGAGGCCAGTCCAGCGGCCGCTGGAAAGCTGTTTTCGGTGGCCACGCGAAAGCGTCCCGCAACCCCGGCCCAGCGCTTCAAGCGTTCGAGGTGGGCCAAAATGCGTTCGCCAAAAGCTGGGGGCGCCGCTTCCAGGCCGCCGGTCTGGCCCCGCCACTGGATCTCGTGCGCGCTCGGGGCGGGGTCTCCGTCGGGCAACCATTCGACCGTGCATCGGCTGTAGCTGCACGCGAGCGTCATCGAAATCGAAGGGTTGAGCGGGATCGCCCGTTCGAGGTCGCGGGCGCCCCAGTACTTGATGAAGGCGATGTTGGGGGGCGCCTTGACGGTGGCTTTGTGGTCGGCGGGGTGGCCGGTGGCCTGGTGGCTGCTGGGCGGCGCGGCAGCTGCTGACATCGCTATCCCTTTCACGCCAGCGACTCGCGCTGGACTCCTGGCGCGCCCAATTGCAAGGTGAGCGCGGTCAGCGGCTGGAGGAAGCTCCAGCCCGCGATCTCCGATGGTTGCGGATGATAAACCAGAAGCGATCCGGCGCCAGGTCCTTGCAGCGAGCCTGCCCCAGAAATTTTGGCCGCGCCGCCGGCGGCCTCGACCTGGACGATGATCCGCTGTACCGCCGCGGGGACCACGCCCAAAGCCGCCAGCCCGGCCGCGCTGTGACGCAGCGGCGAGAGCAACTCGGCGGGATCCGCGGGCGTGCGTTCGAGCCCGCGCCGCACGGCCCAGGTTGCAGCTTCGAGCCGATCGAGCAGCTGGTCAAATGCGACAGGATCGCGTTCGCGCAGCTGGCGGACCGCCGCGACCACCGCGCCCGTGGCTTCGGGCGGCGGACCGGTGTGGAAAACCCGGATGCCGGCGAGGAGCGGCGAACGGAGAGCCAGGGGTTCGATCGCTAATTCCCCGCTCGGCTGCTTGCGCGCCCAGATCAAACCACCATGGAGCACCGCCGCGCTGTCGACCCCAGACGGTGACCCGTGCTGCCGTCGTTCGATCTCTTGCGCCAGGTGGTGCAGCTCCGCCAGCGGGAGTTCAACCCCGCAAAAAGCTGAGTAAGCGTGGCTCACCGCGACCGCAGTGGCTGCACTGCTGCCAAAGCCAGCGCCTACCGGGATGTCCGAGGTGATGCGCAGCGCGAGCGCTGGACCGTGGGTTTGGCCCAAGTGCAGCGCGGTCTCGCCGAGCGCAACCTGGACCAGGTGCGCGGGGTCCTCCCCACGGAGTTCATCAAAACGGTGCGCGCTCGGCTGCTCCGCAAAAACCTGCCACCGCGCTTGCCGCGAACGGGTGTAAGTGAGGATCTCTGACCAGGTGGTCTTACGGGTCACCCCGATTTGCGGCAAATCGAGGCGCACGCTGTCTGGCGGACCAGAGCTAGCGGCCAGCTCGGCGGTGAGCCGGCAGCTGATCGCCGCAACCAGCGCCGGACGCTGGTAGACCGCTGCGTGCTCCCCGATCAGGATCGACTTGCCCGGGGCCGAAACACGAACTCGCAAAGCAGCCCGACCGCTTCAGCTCTGCGCCTTGCTGCGGCCCAGCCGCTCATGGGCGCGCGCCAGGTCGCGAGAGGTCAAGGCTGAGAGCAAGGACAGTTCACCTGCCAGCACGGTGGCCCCGAGGATCTCGGCGAGACGCATGACCGCGGCTCCTGGCCGGCTGGCGTCCGCCTGGACCCCGAGCAGGGCCAGGGCTTCGCGCTGGGTCGCAAGCCCGGTGCCACCGCCGATCGCCGCCAGGGGCACGTCTGGCAGGTAGACCGAAGCGACCACCCCTTCGGGGCCGCGCGGCTCGATGCAGGTCACCCCGATCGCAGCTTCGCCGACTTGGGCGGGGTCTTGCCCGGTGGCGATGAAAAAGGCCGAGAGCATGTTGGCGAAATGCGCGTTGAAGCCCATGGCCCCGGCCGCGATCGAGCCGATCAAGTTCTTGCGGTACTGCACCTCGACGAGCGCGCGGGCGCTGGTCTTGAGGCACTTCTCGAGCACCTGCTTGTCGAGCGCCACTTCCGCGAAAATGCGCTTGCCCCGCCCTTCGAGGAAGTTGATGGCCGCGGGCTTCTTGTCGACGCAGAAGTTGCCCGAAAGCGACACGCACTCGACTCCGGTTTCCCGCTCGATCAGGGTTTCGATCACCCGATCACAAGCGATTGTCGCCATGTTCATGCCCATGGCATCCCCCGCGTCGAAGCGGAAGCGCAAGAACACCGTGGTGCCGATCGCTTGCGGACGGATCTCGAGCAAGCGGAGAAACCGCGACTCCGCCTCGGTCTGCTGCCGAATCTCGTCCTCGTGCGCGGCAATCCAGGCGAGGAAGTCGCGGGTTTGCGCGATCCCAGAGGTGCGGAAAACCGGTGCCCGGGTCATGCCCACGTTGTCCACCCGGACGACCGCGCCGCCCGCCTCGCGCAAGGCACGGCAACCGCGGTTGGTGCTGGCGACCAATGCGCCTTCGGTGGTGGCGAGCGGCACATAGAGCTCTTCGTCTTGGACAAACTCGCCGCGCACGCGCAACGGTCCGATCACGCCCACCGGGATCTGGGCCACCCCGATCAAGTTCTCGCAGTGCTGCCGAGCCGCGCGCTCGGCGTCGAAAGAAAAGTTGCCGGTATGCTCCAACGAAACTCCGCTGCGCCGCTCCAGGGCTTGGCGCCGGACCTCGGCTTGTTCGCGGGCGTTCAAGTGCTTGGGCAGCTGATGAAAGCCGAGCTCACCGCGCGAAAGAGCCGAGGTCAGCTCCTCGTGTTCGTTCGTTGGCGAGGTGGTTTCAGTCGACATAAGCTCTAGCAACATGGCTGACTCTCTTTCTCCCTTCACCGCGCTGATCGTTGGATCAGTGGGACTCTCCGCAAATCTGCGAGCGTTCTTGCGCCCGCACAGAACATGGCGATTTTGAGTTCGGTCTGGGTGCGCTTGATGGCGGCGACCACGTGCTCAGCGGACTCCATGGCGGCCTTGAGCCAGGGCTGCGCCAAACCCACGAGGTCCGCGCCGAGCGCGATCGCTTTGGCAACATCAATCCCGGTACGCACGCCGCCGCTGCCGATCACCGTCAAGTCCGGGATCGCAGCCAGCTGGCGAATCGATTCAGGGGTGGCTACCCCCCAGTCGGCGAACAACTCACCGAGTTCGTGGTCGTGCGCGCGCGCCGCCTCGATCCGCGCCCAACTGGTGCCACCCAAACCCGCGGTGTCGATGATCCGCACCCCGCGGGCGTGGAGCGCGCGGCCGGTCGCGCCCGAAATCCCGCACCCCACTTCCTTGACGATCACCGGCACGGACAGTGCCGCCGCGACTCTGCCAATACGGTCGAGCAGGCCACGGAAGTTGCACTGGCCTTCGGGCTGGATCGCCTCCTGCAGCGGATTTAAGTGGAGCGCCAGCGCATCTGCTCCAATCATGTCGACGGCGCGCTGGCATTCCGCGAGATCAAACCCATAGTTGAGCTGGACCGCGCCCAAGTTGGCGATCAGCGGGACGCGCGGAGCCACGTCGCGCACCGTGAAGGTCGCGGCAGTCAGCGGGTCCTCGAGCGCCTTGCGCTGCGAGCCCACGCCCAAGGCGATCCCGGTCGCTTGCGCGGCGATCGCCAGGTTGCGGTTGATCAGGGCTGCGCTTTCCGTGCCCCCGGTCATGCACGAGACGAGGAGCGGCGCCTGGAGTTTTTGGCCGAGAAAAGTGGTGCAAAGGTCGATTTCGGCGAGGTCAATTTCGGGCAAGGCCTCGTGGACGAAGTGGTAATCGTCGAAATAACGCCGTTCGAGCTGCATCCGCGGTTCCAAAGCCAGGCGGATGTGCTCCAGCTTGCGATCGCGTTCGCCCGGGGCACGTTCGCCCGGGGCACGTTCGCCCGGGGGTAGGGTGTCCGGGGATCCGGTCGCAGCGACGGTCACTGCGGGTTCAACCGCTGTTGCTGCCAAAGATTTCTCCTTCACGACATCTCACACAAGCTCATGGTTGCAGCAGTCCATACCGGTCAAACCTCGAGCAGTTCCTGGATGCGGTCGCGGTAACTGCGGCTCAAAGTCAGCCGCTGGCCGTTTTGCAAAATCACTAGATAGTCGCCATGGAACTGCTGTTGCAGCTCGCGGATGCGCTCGACGTTGACGATCGTCGAACGGTGGATGCGCAGAAATTTCTGCGGGTCGAGCCGCGTTTCGAGGTGGTTCATGGTCTCCCGCAGCAGGTGGGTCTCCTGTCCGCTGTGCAGCTTGACGTAATTGCCTGCGGCATCAATCCAATCGATGTCCTTGGTGCGCAAGAAGACCACTCGGCCGGCCGACTTGATCACCAGGCGGTCGGCGAACTGCGGCTGCCGCTTGTGGAAGTCGTCCAGCAGCGCCAAGAGCTGCTGTTTCATGCTGCCCACTTGCTGGCGCTCAAAAGCCATGCGCGCGCGTTCCAGTGCGTCGCGGAACCGCTTGCGATCAAAGGGTTTAAGCAGGTAATCCACGGCGTGGACATCGAAGGCTTTGAGCGCATATTGGTCATAAGCCGTCACGAAAATGACGGTCGGCAGACGATCCTTTTCGAGGTGATCGAGCACTTCGAAGCCGTCGAGCTCGGGCATCTGGACGTCGAGAAACACCAGATCGGGCTCGAGCTCTTCGATCTGGATCAAGGCTTCTCGCCCGTCCCGGCATTCGCCGATGATTTTGATATCCGCTTCAGCCTCGAGAAAACCGCGAATTTTTTCTCGGGCGAGCGGCTCATCGTCAACGATCAAGGCGGTAATCGCCACAAAAACTCCTGATCTCGTCGATAGGTCCTGATCTGCGGCTTGCCGCGACGACGTCAGCGGCAACCCGGCAGCGGCAACCCGACAGCGGCAACCCGACAGCCAGGCCATTATGTCTTTGACCAGCGTTCGGCAATGTCAGGGTTGATGCCCAAGTGTCACAATTTCGTCATAAATTCTCGGACTCACCCAAACAGCTTCGAAGGTCGCGGTTCCGAACCTCGCCGGGCGAGTCCTGAGTTAAGATAACCCCATGAATCGCAGGTACAAAATCTCCAGCATCTCCAGCCTCGCGGTCTGCTTGATCTACTTGCTGGCCCTGGCCGTGACGACCGCTCTTCTGGTTTTTTGGGTGCTGGTGGTCCAGCGCTTTACCCCCGAAATCAACCAGCTGATTTCCCGCTTCGTGGTCGAGTGGAACTACTTCCACTGGTTCATCCAGACCAGCGGGGTCGGTTTGTTCTTTCTGGTCATCCTCGCCCTCACCTGGCTGCTCGCGGTGACGCTGTCGGAACGCCGCTATTCGCGCAAGCAGGAAGAGTTCTTGTCGAACATCACCCACGAACTCAAGACCCCGCTGGCCGCGATCAAGCTCCATGCTCAGACGCTGCTGCAAGACGACGTGTCAGCCGCGGATCGTCAACGCTTCGTCCGCTTCATCGACCACGAAGCCGAGCAGATCCGCTTAATGGTCGACAACCTGCTCGAAAGCAGCCGCCGGCTGGCCGGGTTGGGCGAAACCCAGCTCGAGCCGATCAACCTGCACGAGTTCTTCGACCGTTACCAGTCCTCGGTGGCGGCCCGCTTCGATTTGCGCATGATCGAGCTGCAGTTCGAGATCCGCACGCGGGCCGTGGTCATGGCCACGACCGAAGCGCTGCAGCGGATCATGGACAACCTGATCGACAATGCCGTGCGCTTCACCGGCAAAGGCGGCAAGATCCACTGTTTGGTCCACGATGGCGGCGACAACACCGAAATCGTGGTGGCGGACACCGGCATCGGCATTCCACGCAGCGACTTGACCAAGATTTTCGACCGTTTCTACCGCTTGCGGCGCGACATCGACGATCGGCGGCGGAGCACCGGCTTGGGGTTGGCGATCGTGCGCAGTCTGGTCGAGGAACTGCGCGGTTCAATCCGTGCAGTGTCGCGGGAAGGTGAGCCAGGGACCCGCTTCGAGATCCAGCTGCCCCAGACGGGCGACCGTTTGCCTGAGCTGACGCGCCTCGGGCTGACGCGCCCCGGGCTAGCGCGCCCCGGGCTAGCGCGCCCCGGGCTGACGCACCCCGAAGGTAAATCTTAGCTCGCTGTCCGATTGACGCCCACTGAGCAGGGACAAAACGCGGTTTCTGGTGGTCGAAGACGAGGATGCCATTGCCCAGGGTCTGAGCTTCAATTTGCAGCGTAAGGGGCACCAGGTCGACCTCGCCGACGACGGCGAGATGGGTGAACGCATGGCCAGGAGCGCGGTCTATGACTTGATCGTGCTCGACGTGCGGCTGCCGAAAATGGACGGCTTTACCGTTTGCCAACGCTTGCGTCAGGCCGGTAATTTGACCCCGATTCTCATGCTCACCGCGCGCGACCAGCCGGACGACATCGTCTATGGTCTCAAGAACGGGGCTGACGATTACTTGGTCAAGCCGTTTGATTTGGCCGAGTTTTTGGCCCGAGTCGAAGGTTTGCTGCGCCGTCAGGAGTGGTCGCAGACCCGCTTGCGGGACGCGGGCGGTGAAGCTGCGGAAGCGGTTTTGCCGCAGGAAAGGCTGACTTTTGGTGACTATTGGGTGGATTTCGGCACCTGGCAAGCGCGGACCCGTCAGGGAATCGTCGAGCTGTCGCGCAAGGAGCTCGCCGTGATGAAGATTTTTGCTGACAAGCCCAATCAAGTCGTCACCCGCCGCGAACTTTTGGCCGAAGTCTGGGAGTTGCCCAATCATCCCAACACCCGGGTCGTCGACAATGTGATCGTGGCCTTGCGCAAGGCTTTCGAGGAGAACACTTGGCGTCCGCGCCATATCCGCAGCGTCCGCGGGGTGGGCTATCGCTTCATCCCCTGAGCCGAGGGAGGTATGGATCGGTAGAACGGCCAAGATGTAGGGTCGAAGCCTTTAACGGCCCGAGGAAATCAACAAAATTGCAAAAAGGGATACAAAAAGGGTTTGAAGAAGGGCCGAGGACGAGAGAGGGGGGGGATCGTGTCCGGTCGAGTAAGCAGATGCGCCCTCGGCCCAAGAGCAATATAGCATTGATGTGCGGCTTTAGCTAGTTACTGTCGCTGGGCATTTCTCCTGAGATGCGGTCAGAAAACCTCCTACCTCAACGCACCCGTACCACCACCAGGGTGATGTCGTCGGTCTGCTGGCAGTCGCCTTTGAAGCTCCAGATATGGTTCAAGATGGCATCGCGGAGGAGCTTGGCCGTGGGCTGCTGGCGATTCCTGAACAGGCAGTCGGTCAAGCGTTCGCTCCCGTAAAAGTCTCCGGTAAGGTTACTGACTTCCGCAACCCCATCGGTCGAGAACAAAAAAACGTCTCCTTTAGCGTAAGCGACCTGCCGCAGGCTCAGGGTGCTGCCGATCCGCGTACCGAGCGGCAGTGCTTCAAATACCACTTCCTCGATACGCTGCTCAGCCGCCCGGTAATGGAGCAGGGGAGGATGCGCTGCGGCCGACACCACGAGCTGTTGTTGCTCCTGATCGAACAGCCCATAAACCATGGTCACCAGCACCCGTTGCCCCGTGGTCTTACGCACCATCCGGTCGAGCTTGGCCAGGATCTGATCGGGAGCGAGCGGGGTCTCCTGCAGCAGATACAGACAGCTGCGGATTCCCGACAAAAGCAGCCCGCTCGCCACCCCATGGCCGGAGACATCGCCGACCACGACCGCGAGCTGTCGCTCGGATGGGATGAGGTAATCATAGTAGTCCCCACCCACTTCGCTGGCCGGAATCGAAATCCCAGCGACTTCGAGCCAGCTCAACTTGGGGTCCCCGTGCGGCAGCATGCTGAGCTGAATTCGTCGCGCTGCGTCGAGCTCTTCGCGCAAGCGCAAGCGCTCGCGATGTCGCCGATTCTCGTTGCGCCACTGAGCCTGGAATTGGTGGTGTGACCTGAAGCGCAGGCTGCTCGCCAGGCTCAAGAAGACGAGCGAAACCGCGCTTTGGCCGATCAGCGCGGCAAAGTTGAGGGGGGCTTCAGTCAAGCCTACGCTCAGCAGGTGGCGTCCGCTGGACAGTAACCACAAAAGCGTCAAGGGGAGTCCCAAAATCGCGCTGCTGAGGTGAAATCCGGGGAGGGTGAAGGGCAGCAGGAAATCGAGGGGGTGAAAGGGCTGTTCCAGGCTGAAAAAAGCTCCCCGCGAGAGCAGGAACTGAAGCGCCAAGTAGCCTCCCAGAAGGCGTTCCAGGTGCGCGGCGAAGAACGGTCTCTCGCGGATCAGCATCAGCCCGCGGATGAGCCCGAGGTTCAAAGCTGGGAAGAGGATTTCGCGGTATTTGCCCTGGCTGATCAGATAGAGCGTCGTGGCCACCGCAGCCAGCGCAAAAAAAATCAAGAGGCGCGCCAGGGCCTGGCGGTTTTTCCCCTCGGCAAAAGCCCGCATGGCCTGCTCTTCAGGTAGGCGTGCCAAATGGTCGAGGGATAGCTCAGGCGTTGTCAAACTCACGGCTTGAGAGTGTAGTCCAGCGCTCGCCGGTCCTCAACCCGCGCCCACGCCAACACGCCAGGAGCAACGCGTTTTTGCCAGCCAGCGACCAACTCATCCCGGTCGCCTCCCTGGTCGCCTGATAGAATGCCGACGTCCTAGCTGATCGATGCCGAATCCAAGGACTGAGAAACCATGTGTGAAAAACGAAATTGCAGTCTGCCGGTTGTTTTGCTGATGATTTTGCTGGTATCGCTGGCCGTATTTTTTCTCGGGACCTCCCCGCTCGCGGCCAAAGACGTCCCCCCGAACCCGAGCGCGGAGCGTTGTGCGGTCCCCGGGCTCGACCCCGAACTCGTGCGC
>CAZCOV010000120.1:0-15917 GCA_964499975.1 uncultured Thermoanaerobaculia bacterium | reverse complement strand
ACCGCGACCGCGACGAGCGCGCCTTCCTGGCGCCGTTGCTCGATCACGTCGAGCAACATGATCGCGTTGTTGACCACAATCCCGACGAGCGCGATCACCCCCAAAGTCGCCATGAAACCAAAGGGTTGACCGCTGATCAGCAGTCCGGGGAAAACGCCCACGGCAGCGAGCGGTACCGTGACCAGGATCAAGCCCACCCGACGGAAAGAGTTGAACTCCACCAGCAAAAAGAAGAGCAGCAGCAGTATCCCCAGGGGCATGGACTTGAGCAGCGCGCTGTTGGCACTGTTGCGCTCCTCGTGCTCTCCACCAAAAGTCGCGCGGATACCCGCGGGCAGGGTGAGCTGGGCGAGCCGGGGCTGCAACTCCGCCATGACCGCGGGCGCGGTGACCCCGGGCGTGAGTTGGGCTTGCACTTTGACCAGACGCGAGCGGTTGTGGTGCTGGATCGCGGCCGGTCGCCAGGCCACGCGGACGGCCGCGACTTCGGTCAGCGGGATCGGTGTGCCGTTGCTGCTGGGGGGCGTGAGCGCCAGGCTGGCGAGCGCATCGCTCGCCAGCTCGAAGCCTTCCCGCGAGCGGACCAGGATCGGAATTGGGTCCTCGCCCATGCGGAATTGCCCCACTTCTGTGCCCAAGGTACGGCCGAGGAGGGTGGTGGCCACGGCGGTGCGCGACAGCCCATAGCGGCCAGCGCGCGCGTCGTCGATTGCGAAGTCGAGGGTAGGGACGCCCAAGCTCAAGCTGTGGCGAAGGTCTTGGATTCCGTCCTGCTCGCGCATGGCGGTGAACACTTGCGCGACGGCTGGCGCCAGCGCAGCGAAGTCCTGGCCGTAAAGCCGGACTTCAAGCGGCGCTTCGAGCGACGGACCTTGTTCTAGCTGACGGGCGACCACCTGAGCTTCGACCATTTCGCGGGAAGCGAACTCGCGGACCCAGCCGAGGAGCGGCTCGACCGCGGCAACGCTGGTGGTTTCCGCGAGGATTTGCGCCAAGTGGGGGCTGTTGGGCAGGCTCTGCAGGTTGTAATAAAAATGCGGGACCGCGCGGCCGATAAAAGCGGTAACCGCACGCACTTCGGGCTTCTGGTGGAGCGCGCGTTCGAGCTTTTGCGCGCTGGCGGCGGTGTGTTCGAGGTGGGTGCCCTCGGGCAACTTGAGGTCGACGATCACCAAGTTGCGGTCCGCGGTGGGGAAGAACTGCCGGTTGACCTTGACCGCGGCAAACAGCGTCACGGCGAGGAGGAGCGCAGTACCCCAGATGACCCAGCGCTGCCGGGTGACTGCAAACTCGCCGATTTTTTGCCCCCAACGCAGACTCCAATCCCCAACTTGCGCCGCCTCAGCCGTGGGCGCACGACGGCGCAGCATGGCTTCGGCCAGGGCAGGGGTGACCAAGACGGCGAAGACATAGCTCATGGTCAGGGTGATCAGCAGAATGATCGGAATGGAGCGGGTGAAATCCGCCGTGTCGCCGGTGGTGATCAGCATCGGCACGAACGCCGCAAGGGTCGTCCCGGTGGCGGTGCCCAGGGGTAAGGCGAGCTCCCGAACGGTGGCGACTGCAGCTTCAGCCGCGGGCTCGCCCGCATCGAGCCGGAACTGGATGCCTTCCGCCACCACGATCGCGTTGTCGACCAACATGCCCAGCGCGATCACCAGCGCGGCAATCGAAATTTGGTTCAAGACGCCACCCCCCATGGCGAAAAGCGCCATCGAGGCATAAGTGACCAGCGGGATGATCAGGGCAACGACCAACCCCAAGCGCAGTCCCATGGTGATCAACAGCACGGCCGCCACGATCAAGATGCCGAACTGGAGCGAACCGTTCAAGTCGCGCAGCCGGCTTTGCACCGAGTCGGGCTGGAACACCACCTCGTGAACCACCAGCGGCAGGAGGCTGGGGGCGATCTCGTGCAAGCGCTGGCGCACCGCTTGGCCGAAAGCCACCCGGTCGATATTGTTTTTGGGCACGATCCCCAGCCCGACCACCATTTCACCGTTGGTCCGCATCCGTTCGAGGGCGGGCTCTCGCGGTCCATGACGTACCCGGGCGAGTTCGCTCAGCGGGACGGTGGTCCCGGTGGGGAGCAGCACAGGGGTTTCCCGGATCTCTGCCAGCGACTTGAACTCGGTCTGGGGCCGCAAGGTCGCGGTCTTGGCGCCGAGGTGAATCAGGCCGCCGGGCAGCAAGGTGCTGCGCGCGGCGAGCGTGGCCCCGAGCTGCTCAGGACCCACGCCGAGACGACGGGCGGTGGCGTCGTCATACTCGATCGTGATCTGTTCGCCGGGGTCGGCGATCAGCTCCACCTTGCGCACCGGTTCAAGCGCCAGGAGCTCGCGCTTGAGTTGCTCCGCAGCGCGGGCCAGGACCAGGGGGTCCCCGGATCCCGCCACCGCAAGCACGATTGATTCTTGCGCGATCAAGTCGTGGTCGAGGGTCGGCTCGGCCGCACCCACCGGGAAATCGCGCCGGGCTCGCCGGAGCGCGGCTTCGACGTCATCCCAAACTTCGTCGGTGGCATAAACCGAGGTTAAAAGATCCACATCGAAAATCGCGACCCCGGCACGCGCGGTCGTATACACGTCCTTGATCTCGTCAACTTCGGCCAAATGCTCCTCGATCGGCTCGACGATCAGCCGTTCGACGGTTTCGGCGTCGGCTCCCGGATACGCCGCGATGATCAAGGCATGGCGTTCGGGGAACTGGGGATCTTCCTCGCGCGGCATGGTGCTCCAGGAAAAAATCCCCACCAGCGACAGCAGGACCGCAGTCGCCAGGATCAAACGTCTTTGAGCGAGCAGGGCGCGCAACATCAGGGAGTCTCCTCGGGATTGGGGGTGCGCAAGAGTTCAAGGTCGCCGACGGCAGATCCCAGTTCGATCCAGGCCCGCAGCACCGCGAATTGAGCCAGAGCGTGTTCGGTGCGCTCCTGGCGCAGCTGGGCTTCGGCTACCAGCAAATCGTTGGTGGTGGCCCGTCCACTGGCATGGCGTTCGCGTTCAACCCGCAAGGTTTCACTCGCCAGGCCGATCCCGCTCTGCCGAACGCTGACCGTAGCCCGGGCGCGCACGAGCTTGGCCCAGGCCGTGCGGACCGCCAGCTCGATCTCGCGTTGCAAGTCACGGTGCTGGGCCAAAACAGCGGTGGCTTGGGCGAGCAAGGCCGCGGCTTGGGGCTTGCGGGTGCCCGCGGCCAGGGGGCGCCAGCTGACGCGCAAACCAGCGCTCAGGAGTTCATCGGGACGCAGGGCTGCGCCGTCGGAGAGCAGCCAGTTGGCATTGGCTTCGAGCCGCGGCCAACGCTCGCCCCGCACCGCGGCGGCGCGCTGTTTTAAGGCTTCGGCGGTCGCCGCCAAGGCGGCTAGGTCGCCCCGCCGCGCGACCGCCTGGGCGATCAGCTCTTCCGGCGTGACCACTAGCCCACGGTCGAACTGACCGTCGAAGCGCGGTTCCACCACACCCTCTTGGCCCACGCTCAAGCCAAGGTCGCGAATCGTCAGGTCGCGCAGGAGCACGAGGGTTGTGCGGTCGAGCAGGGCCGCGTCGAGTTCGAGCTGAACCTTGAGGGTGTCTGCTTCGAGCGCGCGTCCGGCGGCTACCCGGGTTTGACTTTCGGAGAGTCGGGCTTCGAGGCTGGCGATGTAAGTCGTGGTCGCGGCTAGGCGGGCGTCGATTTCGAGGACGCTGACAAAGCGGTTGGCGGCCTCGACCGCGAGCTGCTGCTGGGCGCGCTCAGCCTGGGCCCGGGCGGCGCCAGCTTCTTGCGCGGCCGCGGGCACCGCATGGAAGCGGTGCGCCGGGTCGAGCAGGGGTTGAACCAGCGTGAAATTGGCGAAGGAGCTGGTGCGGTCCCCCAGGGTGAACTCACCGAGCGGGGTGGTGAAGCGAAAGTCCTGCGCTTGCTGCTCGACCCCGCTCACGATCTCGATTGCGGGCCAACTCGCGCGGCGCTTTTCCGCACGGGCTAGCTCCGCGGCAGCTATGGCTTGCTGCTCTGCAGCCACGGCCTGCGGCCGGGTCATCGCCTGGATGAGCACCTCGTCCAGGGTCAGAGACGGAACTTCGGCAATCCCCGGCCGCGCCGTTGACCCCGCCAGCACCAAGCCCACCAACGGGGCCAGCAACTTGAACTTCATCGGGTGCGGCCCTCCGTCAGGGCGGCGTCTGGCATAGAGGCATCTGGCGCAGTGGCTGGCACTCCTTGCGCGGCTGCCGTCGAAACGGCTGGCACCTCTTGTCCCAGCACTTCTTGTCCCAGCACTTCCACGGCATCACCATCGAGCAGACTGTGCTGGCCAGCGACCACCACGCGGTCGTCTGCACGCAAATCCCCGCGCACCAGCACGCGGTCGCCGATCAGGTTCAAGACCTCAACCTCGACGCGCTGGACGCGGTGGGGAGGGCTTGGAGTTGCCAGCCGGAACACCGCGGGATGGCTCCCACCTGGATTGATCACCGCAGCCACGGGCAGCGCCAGGGTTGCTTCTGCGGGCAGCTGGATCAGCAATTCGGCGCTCCTTCCCGCAACCAGGTGCGGAACTTCGCTCAAGGTGACAACCAGCGGAAAGAGCCGACCTGGGCCCAAGGCCGTGCGGCCGACCGAAGTGACCTTGCCGTCCACCCGGGCTCCCGCGTCGTCCGGCAAAATCACTTGTACCTCGTCGCCCACCTGGAGGCGTCGCGCCACGGTTTCCGGCAGCTCAACCTCCAACTCGACCGCGCCTTCACCGCTCAAAATCAAGATCGGCTGACCGGCATGGACGAACTCGCCAGGCTCGTGCAAGATCTCCGTCACCGTGCCGGCAAACGGCGCCAGCAGTCGATTCTCCGCAAGCTGCCGCTCGACCTGGTGCAAACGCGCCCGGGCAGCGTCCACCACGGCGGCCATGGCGGCGAGTCCGGCTTGCGCGGTTTCCAGCTCCTCCTGGGTCGCTGCTTTGGCCGCAGCGAGTTGGGCCACCCGCTCCTGGTCGCGAGTAGCCTGGGCATGCCGTGCTTGCAGCTCGGCAAAAGCAGCCATCGCACTCTCGACGGCTAGGCGCGGCTGACGATCATCGAGTTCGGCCAGCACTTGACCACGGCGCACCACGTCGCCCAGCTCGACGGACCGCCGGTTCAAGCGTCCGCTTTCGGCAAAAGCCAAGCGTGCTCGCTCACCTGCCTGCGTGACCCCGCGGAAGACCAGTTCGCGGGAGCTCGCGACCGGGTTCAAAGTCGCCACTTCGACGCGCGGTTGAGCCTTGGCTACGGGAACAGCCTGCCCTCCCGATCCCGACCGCGCGGCGAGCACGATCACCGCGGTCAAGCCGAAGAGCAGGATCCAGGTGGAGATTCGTTGAAGGCGTAAAATATTCACAGTAACCTCGTAGGATACGCGATTTGCGTTATTTAGTCGCTGTAACTGCTGTTGTAGCTGTTTTGAGCCCGTCGAGGATGATTTTCTGCATGTCCGCGAGAAAGCGCTCGTCCAGCGCGACTGGATCCTCATCGGGACCGAGCATCTGGCACAAAAACGTGCGGCTCTCGAACCAGTAAAAGGGCAAAGCGAGGATCATCTTGATGATCGAGATCGGGTCCACATCGGGACGCAACTCGCCTTTGGCCTGGGCTTCGCGGATCTTCTGTTGGGCGAGTTCGAACAGCTCTTCTTCGAGGTCGAGGCAGGGATCGTTCTCCTCGACGAAGCGACGGCACATGAAACGGACGTTGCTGCGATCGCTGGCGAGGAAGCGGAAGTAAGCCACGAGCGACTCACGGATCAGTTCCGCTGAAGCTTCTGAGCCGAGCAGCATGGCTTTTTGTACCTGGTGATAGTGGGCAAAGCGTCGGCGTTTGACCGCCTGCCACAGCTCGTCTTTGGAGCTGAAATGGTGGTGGATCAGGCTTTTGGTGACCCCGGCCTGGCGGGCGACCTGGCTGGTCGGGGTTTGGGCTGGACCCTGCGCCACAAAGAGTTCCTCGGCAGCGTCAAGGATCGCCTTGCGAGTGGCCTCGGGGTCGCGGCGGCGGCGGAGTTCCGCGGGAGGAGAAGCATGCATCACCAACACCTCGAACTGGCCGACCGGTTATTTACTGAATTGGCCGGCCGGTCAACAATAAAACGATCCACCGACACTGTCAAGAAGAAGAAGAAGAAGTCTGACATGTCGGACAAGTCCGACGAGTCCGACATGTCCGACAAGTCGGACTTCTTCTGCCTTCTTCTTTTCTTAACCCGGAACGCCTAGACCGCGCAGTAAGTGCCCTACAGCGTAGGCGAGGGCTGCGGCGACACCGCCGATCGACAATGTGCCGAGGCCGGCCCGCCACCAGGGGAGGAGCGACCACCGGCTGCGCGCACAGCCAATGGCAAAGAAGGTGGCGCCGGTCATCACTGCCGACGCGGTAAACGGCTCAGGCACGCCCAAGAGGTAAGGCAAGAGGGGGATCGCGCCGCAGACCTGGAACGCGCTAAAGGTGCTGAATCCAGCCCAAAACGGTGAACGCGATTGGGTCGACAATCCATATTCTTCTGACAGCATGGTTTCGACCCAACGCGTGCGGTCTGCGGTGATCGCTTCGACGACCATATTGAGGCTTTCACCGGCAAGCCCCTTGCTGGCGTAGATCTGCCGGACCTCTTCGCGCTCGCCGTCCGGCTCTTGCTCGATGTGGCGTAGCTCGATCGCGCGCAGCCGCTCCTCGTCCTCTTGCTCAGCCCGAGTGCCGGAGTAGTTGCTGGCGGCCATGGAAAAGCCGTCCCCGACCAAATTTGCCACTCCCAAGATGACGATGATCGAAGATGCGAGGTTGGCGCCGGCCACCCCGGACACCACCGCAAACGTGGTGACTGCCCCATCGATGCCGCCGTAGATCCAATCGCGCAAGTAGGTGGCGCGCGGGCCTCGCGCTAGGCGATGGTGAATGGCTTCCGGGGTGTGATCGTGCTCCAGTTTCATCGGTGGACGCTAAACCTCGCATAGGTCGCGGCATTTTGATCCCCTCCTGAGGATATCTCATCCTTCGGCCTCATCCTTCGGCCTCATCTCATCCTTCGGCCTCATCCTTCGGCTTCATCTCATCCTTCGGCAGTGCGCGCGCCCGGGGCGGTCAGCACGCCAGGTTCTTCGGCGAGGTTGCGGCTCAAGAGGGTGTAAAGCGGCGAAGCCATGAGGGTGGTCGCGACTGCCATCAGGACCATGATGGTGAACAGTGTGGGGGTGATCACCCCGTGTTCGAGCCCCACGTTGAGAATGATCAGTTCCATCAGACCGCGCGCATTCATCAGCGTCCCGATGATCGCTGCATTGCGCCAAGTCTCACCCCCGATGCGCGCGGCCACAGCGCAAGCGACCCCTTTGCCGAGAATCGCCAGCAAGATGATCGCCGCGGTGATCATCCACAAAACCGGGGTGTTGACCAGCCCGATTTTGGTGTTAAGGCCGGAATAAACGAAAAAGATCGGCAGCAACAGCGAGGTGGTCAACAGTTCGGTGCGCGCGGCCACGGCTCGGGCAAAAGGCCCGCGCGGCATGGCAGCGCCCGCGAGGAACGCACCGAAAACCGCATAAATACCGATCACGTCCGTGACCAGGGCGCAGGACATCAAGACCAGAAGCACCAAGGTATAGCGTTCGACACTCAAGCTCTCCTCGCTGGAGACGCCGTCCGCGAAGCGGCGCAACAGGGGGCGGCCGACCCCGAACAACAGCACGGCATAAAGCGCGCCGCCGCCGATCGTCAGCAGGGCCTGCTGCGGCGAGTTCTGCAGGGTGGCCAGGACCAGCGCTAGCAGACACCAGGCGATCGCATCATCGAGCGAACCCGACGCCAAGGTGACTGTCCCCAGCGGCGTTCCGGCCAAGCGCCGCTCGTAGAGAATCCGGGCGAGCATCGGGAACGCTGTGATCGAGACCGAAGCCCCGAGATAAAGGACCGCGGAAAACGGCGACACCCCGGGGCCGAACAAATCCCCGCGGCCGAGCAACCAGATCGCCGCTACCCCGCCGAGGACGAAAGGAACGACGATTCCGGTTCCCGAAATCAAGGTGACACTCCTGACCCGTCCACGCATCAGGCCGGCGTCGAACTCGAGGCCGATCAAAAACATGTAGAGCACCAGCCCGAGCTGGGCAAGGACGAAGAGGATCATCATCGATGGGTGCTGGACTTCCACGTTTCCCGCAGCAGTCTCCAGCACGGATTTTCGCGGGAACAGCCAGGTCTGGAGCCGGGGTGCGAGCAGGCCGAAGAAGGAAGGGCCGAGCAAGACGCCAGCCACCATCTCCATGACCACTTGCGTTTGACCGAGAAACCGTCGTCCGAGCCAACCGACCAGTCGGCAAACTGCGAGAATCACCGTGAGTTGCAGGAAAAGCTGAATCGCCAAGTGAAGGTTCGACATGCTGTTTGAGTCCTATTGAGCCCTGCGAAGGAATCCTTTTATTTTTTCTTTTATTTTTCTTTCTTGGTCAGCGAGGCCGGCCGCCAGGTGAGGGCAGCAGTATACTGCAGGCCCCTCGTCCCGGTTTCCTGGACGCTCTGAATGTCTTCTCGGGGTGGGCAAGCCCCCACGATCTCGGCGGATCCGCGCTGGCCGCGTTGGATACGGTGGACCCAGCAGCCCCAGCAACCCCAGCAACCCAGCAGCTGGCGCTGTTCGGCGAGGTAGAACTCGCGCTATCCTAGCGACGGACCGAACCGCTCACCCGCCGTTGCGGCCTGGCCGGACGGCTCAACCTACGGAGTTCCACCATGTTCAGACTCCGCCTCACGCCGCTCCAATGGCTGATCTGCGCCTTGGCTGCCCTGGCCTTTGCTTTCGACATCTACGAATTGCTGATGCTCCCGCTGATTGTTCGCCCGGCCCTGGTCGACCTTTTGGGAGTGGCGCCGGGGAGCCCCGAAATCAACCGTTGGGTGGGACTGCTGCTGTATGTCCCGGCCTTGTGCGGCGGGTTTTTCGGCCTCCTCGGCGGCTACTTGACCGACCGCTTCGGCCGTCGGCAGGTGTTGGTGTGGAGCATCCTGCTCTATGCTGGGTCGGCGTTCGCCGCGGGTTTCAGCACCTCGGCACCCATGCTGCTGGTGTTGCGTTCGGCCACGTTTGTCGGCGTGTGCGTCGAATTTGTCGCGGGCGTCGCGTGGCTGGCCGAGCTGTTCAGTGATCCCAAACAACGCGAGGCTGTGCTCGGCTGGACGCAAGCTTTTTCGTCGATCGGCGGGCTGATGGTCACCGGCGCATATTACTTGGCGGTGACTTATGCGGACTCGCTCCCCGCGATCCACGGCGGCCATGAGGCTTGGCGCTACACCTTGATCTCGGGGGTGATTCCCGCAATCCCCTTGATCTTGGTGCGTCCTTGGCTGCCCGAGTCGCCGCGCTGGCTCCAGCAGAAAGTGGCTGGCACCCTGACCCGGCCGAGTTTTGGCGAGCTGTTTCAGCCCGCGTTGCGGCGCACCACGGTGGTGACCCTGGTGATGATGGCGGCGAGCTACGCGCTCGCTTTCGGCGCCCTCCAACACACCCCGCGCATCGTCCCCGGGCTCGCCGAGGTCAAACCGTTGCCGCGTCCCGAACAAGAAGCCGTGATCAGCGCTACCCAGGGTTTCCAGGAAGTGGGCGGACTGGTCGGGCGTCTGCTGCTGGCCGTGCTGGTGGTCCGGATCGCGAGCCAGCGCCAGCTGCTGCGAATCTTCCAGTGGCCGGTCTTGCTCCTCCTGCCGCTGATTTACTGGTTCGCTCCAGGGCAGAACGCAAACTTCATCCAGTGGGGTGTGTTCGTCGGAGGGCTTTTGACCGTGGCTCAGTTCAGCTTTTGGGGGAACTACTTGCCGCGGGTCTACCCCACCCACCTGCGCGGTACCGGTGAGAGCTTTGCGGCCAACGTCGGCGGGCGGATGATCGGGACGGCAGCTGCCCTGCTCACCACCAACCTCGCCACCGTCATGCCCGGTGCCAGCCCGACCGTCTCCTTGGCCCATGCGTGTGCGGTGGTCGCCTTGCTCGCGGGAGTCATCGGCGCGGCTGCATGTTTCTGGTTGCCCGAACCCCAGCAGGAGGATTTGCCCGAATGAAGCGCCCTCAACTCCACACCCTGATCTTGCTCGGCGCGGTGATCGGTGCAGGCGCAGGAGTCGTCGCCCACCTCGTTTGGGGTGACCACCCGACCCTCGCCGCGCTCATTCGCTATGCGATCCAACCGCTCGGTCAGATCTTTTTGCGCCTGCTTTTTATGCTGGTCATCCCTTTGATCTTTTCGGCGTTGGCGCTCGGGGTCGCCGAGTTCCAGGACCTGCGCAGCCTCGGCCGCATTGGGCTCAAGACGCTGGCCTACACCGTGGTGGTGTCCTCCATCGCCGTGCTCCTCGGCCTGGTTTTGGTCAACACTCTGCGTCCGGGCGACGGCATGTCCGACGAAGCCCGCGCCCGTTTGACCGAGGGGGCTGCCGCGCGGGCAACCAGCATCACCGGGGGCAGTGCGCCCAAGACCGGAATCGAGCTGATCGTCCAGATCGTGCCCGACAACGTCGTGCGCGCCGCCGCCAATTCCGACATGCTGGCGGTGATGTTTTTCTCGCTGATGATCGGCATTGGCCTGACCTTGACCCAAACTCCGGCAGCGCGGCAATTTAAGGAAGTCTTGACCGGACTCTACGAGGTGTCCATGCGCCTGATCGGTCTGGTGATCAAGATGGCGCCGATCGGGGTCGCGGCCCTGCTCTTCACGCTCACGGCCCAGCTGGGCTACGAGATTTTGCTCCAGCTCGCCCGCTACGTGGGCGTGGTGCTGCTCGCCCTGGCCATCCACCAGTTCGGGGTCTACTCGCTCGCGGTCAAATTCCTTGGGGGGATGAGCCCGCGCGCGTTTTTCCGCGGCATCCGCGAGGCCATGCTGACCGCTTTTTCGACGGCTTCAAGCAACGCCACCTTGCCCACCGCGCTGCGGGTGGCGGAAGAAGAGCTCAAGCTCCCGGCGCGGGTCAGCCGCTTCGTGCTCACCGTGGGTGCCACCGCTAATCAGAACGGGACCGCGCTTTTTGAAGGGGTCACGGTGTTGTTCTTGGCCCAGTTTTATGGGGTCTCGCTGTCGTTCGGGGAGCAAGCATTGGTGGTCTTCGTGTGCATCCTGGGCGGGATTGGGACCGCGGGTGTGCCGGCTGGCTCGATTCCCGTGATCGCCCTCATCCTCGGCATGGTCAATGTGCCGACCGAAGGCATTGGCCTGATCCTCGGGGTTGACCGCTTTCTCGACATGTGCCGCACCACGCTCAACGTCAGCGGTGATCTCGCTGCCGCGGTCGTGGTCTCGCGCGGCGAAGCAGAAGGCAACCCTGCTGAATGAGCGGGGAGGAGGAGGAGATGTCGGACAGGTCGGACAGGTCGGACTTGTCGGACTGCTTTAATCAGTGGAAAGGTGGCTCGCATGGCGACTGTTCATTACCGCGCTTGTAACTTGTGCGAGGCGATTTGCGGCCTCGAGATCCACCTTGAGGGCGACCGTATCCGCAAAATCGCGGGAGACCCCGCCGACCCCTTGAGCCGCGGCCACATCTGCCCCAAAGCGATCGCGCTCCAAGACCTGCAGGTCGATCCCAACCGGCTGCGCCAACCTCTGCGCCGGACCGCGTCCGGGTGGGAGACGATTTCCTGGGAAGCTGCTTTTGCCGAAGCCGCTGCTGGCCTCGCCCGGCTGCAGCAGACGCACGGCCAGGATGCGGTCGCGATCTACCTGGGCAACCCCAACGTCCACAACTTGGGCGCGATCCTGTTCGCGCCTTCCCTGGCCCGACGGCTCAAGACGCACAACCGCTTTTCGGCGTCTTCGGTCGACCAGTTGCCCCACCAGTTGGTCGCGTTTTGGATGTTCGGGCACCAGTTTCTGCTGCCCATCCCCGACCTCGATCGCACCCAGTTCTGGTTGATTTTCGGCGGCAATCCCGTGGTCTCGAACGGCAGCTTGATGACCGCACCCGGGATCAAGCAGCGGCTGCGGGCAATCCAGGCACGCGGCGGTTTAGTGGTGGTGGTCGATCCCCGGCGCACCGAGACCGCGGCGCGGGCGGATCAGCACTTGTTCATCCGTCCTGGAACGGATGCGCTCCTGCTCCTGGCGCTGCTCCACACCATTTTTGCCGAGGGGCTGGCAGCTCCGGGTCGGCTCGCTGACCACTTGACGGGGCTCACAACGTTGCAGGAGCTGGCGCACGAGTTTCCGCCCGAAGGGGTGGCCGAGCCCACCGGGGTCGAAGCTGCAGCCATCCGCGCGCTGGCGCGGCGGTTCTGTGCGGCGGAATCTGCGGTGGCTTATGGCCGGATCGGGGTCTCGGTTCAAGCTTTCGGTTCGCTCTGCCACTGGCTGATCAACGCACTCAACGTGGTCACCGGCAACTTGGACCGCGCCGGCGGCGCCATGTTCACCCGCCCTGCAATCGACGTCTTGCGCCGGTTGCGCCCCGGCTCTTATGGGCGCTTCAAGAGTCGGGTCCGCGGCTTGCCCGAAGCCGGGGGGGAATTGCCGGTCGCGGTTTTGGCCGAGGAGATTTTGACCCCAGGACCGGGACAAATCCGTGGCTTGGTGACGGTTGCTGGCAATCCTGCGCTCTCGACCCCCAACGGAACTCAGCTCGAACGCGCGCTGGCGTCGCTCGAATTCATGGTGGCTGTCGATTTCTACTTGAACGAAACCACCCGTCATGCCCACCTCATCTTGCCGCCCACGTTCGCGCTCGAACGCGATCATTACGATCTGGTGTTCAATGCCCTGGCGGTGCGCAACACGGCTCGCTATTCGGCCCCTCTGTTTGCCCCAGGGGCGGACACGCGGCACGACTGGGAGATCTTGCTCGAGCTGGAAACCCGCCTGGCCCGCGGCGCGTGGACGCGGCTCAAAGCGCACGCCTGGCGCGCGTGGGTCCACTGGCAAAAGCCTGCCGGACTGCTCGATGGGTTGCTGCGTCTGGGGCCCTACGGCGCGGGTTTTCTCCCTTTTTCCCGCGGGCTCAGCTTGCAAAGGCTGCGGCAGGCGGTCCATGGCGTGGACCTGGGGCCGCTCGAGCCTTGTTTGCCCCAGCGCCTGTTCACCGCGGACCAGCGGATCCAGCTGGCACCACAGCCACTGGTCAGAGATCTCGAACGGCTGCGCGCTCACTGCCGTGAATCGGTCAGCAACAGCGCGGCCAGCAGTGGCGCGGCCAGCAGTGGCGCGGCCAGCCAGGGTATCCACATGCTTTTGATCGGACGCCGCGATCTCAGCAGCAACAACTCGTGGATGCACAATGCTGCGCGGCTGGTCAAAGGTAAGGAGCGCTGTACCCTGCTGGTCCATCCCAGCGATGCTGCCCGCCTGGGAATTAGCACCGGTGACCGGGTCAAGGTCCGCTCGCGAGTGGGGGAGATCGTCGCCCCGGTCGAAATCACCCCGACGATCCTACCGGGGGTCGCGAGCTTGCCCCATGGTTGGGGGCACGGTCGCGCGGGCATCGAACTCGCGGTCGCAGCCCAGCACCCCGGGGTGAGCGCGAATGATTTGACCGATGAGTTGAGCGTCGATTGGCTGTCCGGTAATGCCGCTTTGAACGGCGCCCCGATCACGATCGAGCCCTTGCCGGAGAACGACAAGGCCCCTTCGCCGCCCGCTTTTCCTACCTGATTATCGGATTTGAGAATGGGCTGTTCCAGCCCTGAGAAGCTCGATGCGTCAGGTTTCCGCTCAGCATTACACTTTTCCTAGAGCTTTACTAAAAAGTTGTTTTATAAAAAAATTAGCATGGAAAAATGAGTAACCTGACGCTTGTCATGGATCTTTTAATATCGACAAAAAACCCTTGGCGAGTTGGCCTGCTTCTTGCTAGAGAATGAACTGACCTGGCGTTCTCGAGAACGCTTCCCTGATGGAAGATGACCACCCGGGAAAAAGCAGCTGGGGGGCTGCTCCGAGGTGTCAAGATATCGGGAAGAAAACGGTCGAGTTTCAAGTTTCCGTCCGCCTCTCGGCACAAGAACCGAGAGGCTTATTTTTTGGCCTTTCTTTGCGGACCTTTTTGCGTCCCTCGGCGCGGACTCAGGTCAAAAGGTGTCGATAGAGGCGTTCGTACTCTGCCCCTTGCCGTTCCCAGGAGAAGTCCTGGGCCATGCCGTTCTTGCGCAAGCGATCCCAGACCAGGGGTTCTTGGCGGGTCTTGAGCGCCAGCTTGAGCGCCCAAGTGAAACCTTCGCTGTTGAAGTGTTCGAAAACGAAGCCGGTCCCTTCACCGGTCTTGGGGTTGAAGAGCTGGACGGTGTCCGCGAGGCCCCCGGTCTTGCGCACGATCGGAACCGTGCCGTACTTAAGGCTGTACATCTGGTTCAGGCCGCACGGTTCAAACAGCGAGGGCATGATGAAGATGTCGGCCCCGGCTTCGATCCAGTGCGCCAGCTCTTCGCTGTAGCCCCGGTAAAAACAGACCTTGTGCGGAAACGTTTGCTGGAGCCGGTGGAAGAAGTCCTCGTACTTGCTTTCCCCACTGCCCAAGACGGCCACCCGGACGTCGACGTAGCGCAACAGCTCGGGCAGCGGATCGAACAAGAGATCGAACCCTTTTTGCGCGGTCAGGCGGGAGACCACCCCTAAAACCGGCACTTTGGGGTGGTAGGTGAGCTTGAGTTCGCGCAGCAGGTGCTCTTGGTTGAGCGCCTTGCCTTCCGCCACGTTGTCCATGCCGTAGTTGAATTTGAGGTAGGGGTCGGTTTGCGGGTTCCACTGCTGATAGTCCACCCCATTGACGATTCCGATCACGGTTTTGCGCCGTTCCCGCAGCAAGCCTTCGAGTCCGCGGCCATTGGCTTCGGTCTGGATCTCGCGCGCATAAGTGCGGCTGACCGTGGTGACCACGTCGGCATAGAGCAACCCGGTCTTGAGGAAGCCGACCGCCCCTGCCGCGAGATCCTGCTGGAAGAGCAGTCCGGCATAGTCGGTGAGTCCGAGATTGCCGACCACTTCCGCCGGAAAAACTCCCTGGTAGGCGATGTTGTGGATGGTCAGCACGGTCTTGGTGTTGCGGAAGAGCTGATCCCAGCTGTAGAGGGTTTTCAAGTAGAGCGGGACCAGCGCCGTGTGCCAGTCGTTGCAATGGACGATGTGGGGTCCCCACCCCATGCGCTGGCAGCACTCGAGCGCTGCACGCGAAAGCAGGGCGAAGCGGAGGTGCTCGTCCCATTCGCCGGTGTAGATGCCCGAGCGCTCGAAAAGCTGGCGGCAGTGGATGAAATAGACCTCGAGCTCACTGTCGGGCAGCTTGCGGACGTACACCGAGAAAGGAAAGACATGAGGGCCGAGGCGCACGGGGATGTCGCGCAAGAAGTCGACCGCGACCAGCGGGTAGCGCCCGAGGTCGATCGACGAGTAGAGCGGCATGAACAAACGAACGTCGTGGCCTTGACGCGTCAAGTAGGCGGGCAGCGCCGAGGCAACATCAGCGAGGCCTCCGGTTTTAGCAAAGGGAGCGACTTCTGAAGCGACGAAACAGATTTTCAAAGGTTGCATGGAGATCCTGCAGGCGGGCTCAGATCGCCGGTTTTGGCCATAGTCTTATTTGCACAGGGTCTTGTTCAACGGATCAGATCACCGTACCCGGCGGGATGGCGGCGCGCGAGGGCACCACAATGACCCCACCGCGGATGCAATACTGTTCGTGGTCCGCATGATCCATGCCGGCGGTGTTGAGCAACTGCGAACCTTCGCCGATGCGCGCACCGCGGTCGATGATCGCACGCCGGATCCGGCAGTTTCGGCCAATGCCGATCGGCCCTTTGCCGGCATCTGAGCGCTGATCGAAGCTGGTGCCCACGATGATGCTTTCCTCGATTTCGGTTCCGTCGCGGACCATGGAACGGATCCCGATCACCGAGTGGTGAATCTAGCACCCGCGGCCGATCACGCTGCCTTCGCACAGCAC
>CAZCOV010000119.1:8449-15943 GCA_964499975.1 uncultured Thermoanaerobaculia bacterium | reverse complement strand
TTGGTCGTGCTGCTGGGGTTTTTGTCGACAGTGTCGACATTTTTGTCGACAAACTTGTCGACAAACTGGGCGTTGCCACAGTTGCGTTGACAATACTGCCGAGTTTTGTCGACAACCTCGCGCAGTCTTCAGTTCTTCCCCTCCAGGTGGGCTGGCGCCCACCCTACTCCTACTCCGAACTAAGTTGTTCTCTTGTTGACAAAGTGTCGACACTTTGTTGTCAACAGAGCCTCTTGTCAACACACTGTCAACACACTGGCGACTCTACAGCTCTGCCGACACTGCTCATGCAGAGAACTTTTGCATAGGTCTTGTTTGAGCGCAAGAAGAAAATCAAAAAGACAAGAAAGGCTCAATTTTCAAAAGCCAAAATTCAAAAATCGTGCTCGGAACCCCCACCCGCAGCCACCCGGAACCCGACGAACCGGTCCCGGCCCCAGGCAAGCCTCCTGCTACGGAACGCCGCGCGCAGGAACCTGGACCGGTAGATCCAGGAACCGCCGCGCACCACACGCCAGGCAGACTCATCGGCCTCATCGCGGTCATTGCCCGACGCGCAGGGGTCGGTCTTGCCGTCACGGTCGCGGTAAGCGTTTTCTACCCAAAGATCGCGGCACCACTCCCAGACGTTTCCCGCTTGGTCGAGCGTGCCAAAGGGACCCGCGCCCTGGGGATACGCCCCAACTGGCGTCGTCCGACCATGATTTCCATCGTAGTTCGCCAGCTCAGGACTTGGGTCTTCGTTGCCCCACGGATACTTCCGGCCGGCCGCCCCGCGGGCGGCGGCTTCCCATTGGGCTTCGCTGGGCAGCGCGAGATCGGCCCAACGGCAATAGGCCAGCGCGTCGAGCCAGCTCACGCCCACCACCGGCTGCTCGGGCTGGTTGAACTGCGGATCATCCCAGGAGCTGGGCTTCCGCTGGCTCGGGTTGGCCGTGAGAAAGCGTTGGTACTGCGCGTTGTTGACCGGGTACTTGCCGATCCAGTACGCACTCAGCCGCACCCGGTGGATGGGTTGTTCTTTGGCGGAGATGTCCTCGGCGCCCAGCACGAATTCGCCACCGGGCACGTAGACCAGCACCGAGCCGTCTTGGGGGTTCTCCCGCTCCCGCAGCTGGCCAGAAACGAAACTCGCCGGGGCGGCGCGGCCCAGCAGCTCCGACATCATGCCCAAGACCTCGCGGTCCTGCTCCGACTTCGCCAACCGCTCGATCAGGTCCTGCCCGCGCTCCCCCGCCACCACCTCCTCCTGCCAGCCCGGTAGCGCGCGCAACAGCCGCAGTGCATGGTAGCGCTCCGTCGCATCCGCGAGCCCAGCCGCGAGCGCCTGCAGGAACGGCACCGCCGAGGTCACCAGCGCGTCGCCCAAACAGTGGTCGGCCAGGGCCACGTCCCGCTGCAGCACCCCGCGCTTGAGCAGCGCTTGCATCAAAGGCGCGAAAACCGACGGGTTGCCCAACCCCAGCGCGAGCAAGATCACTTCGCGCCACCACGGCTGGCCAAATTTCTCCGCCAGCTCGCCCAACATCTCGGGGTCGCTGGCAAAGCGGTCTTGCACGTGGAGCGCGGCCAGATACTCCTGGAAGCTCAAATGGAGGAAGCCGTAAGCCCCTTGACCGACCGAAACCAAGACCCCGCTCTGCTCGCGGATCGCTTCGAGTAGCTGCGCACCGTCACCCGGATCGCGCTGCAGCGCGCGGAGCGGTTCCGCCAGGACCGGCAACAGCTCCGCCAAAGCGGCCTCACGCCGCCCCTCGGTGCGGTGCAGGTGCCACGCCAGCGGACGCAGCAGCACCAGCGCCTGCGGTGCATCGAGCAAAATCGGCATGCCCTTGGCCCGCCGCCACAGCTCGAGCAACACCAGCACGCACTCGCGGTAAAGCTCCACCCGCCGCTCCGGCAACTGCGGGCGGTCGCGGTGGACCAGGCAGAGGATCTGGAGCATCATCGGGTTACGCGCCAGCCGGCATAAGCTGGACGTGCGGGCATCTTCCGGATTGAAAATCTTGGTCGCCAAGTCGGCGCGCGCTTCCTCGGCGATGCGCGCGGCCACTTGCTCATCGCGCCCGAGCTCGGCCTGCGCTTCGACGGCCTGGTACCAGGAGGCGATGAAGCGACGCGCGTCGTCCTCTTCCACGGCGCGCACGTGGAGCTCGAGAAAACGCCCGTCGAGCCGCGCATCGGCCTTGTATCCAGCATAGCGACTGCTCACCACGAACCTGCTCTCGGGCAGCTGGGTGAGCGCTTGCTCGAGCCAGCGCGACACCTCGGCGCGTTGCTGCGGGTCAGCGACTTCGTCGAGCCCGTCGACCAGCACCAGCAGCGGCTGGCGCAGCAACTCCTGGGCAAAGCTCGCCCCCTCAAGCGCGATGTCGGCCTGCGCGACCGCCGCGGCGATCGCTGGTTTGAGCCCCGCGCTCGGGTCTTTCAACCGGCCCAGCTCGATTAGGACCGGAATCGTCGGGTCCGCGAGCCCCAGCGCGGCCGGGCCGATCAGCGGGTCGGTTGCGGCCAACACGAAATGCTTGAGCAGCGTGCTCTTGCCGCTGCCCGGATCGCCCAACACCACGGCGCCGGGAAAACCGTGCTGCTGGGCGAACGTGAGGGTCTGGTCGAAAGCGAGTTCGCGCTCTTCCTCGCCTCCACCCACGGCGGCCTCCACCTCGCGCAAGGTGCCGAATTGCTGGTGGTCGCGCTCGCTCACCACATGCCGCACGCGGGCACGCAGCGGAATGTAGACGTCTTGAATCTGGATCGGCACCCGCACCTTGGTCTCAAAACCCGCGAGCTTGATGTCGCGGTGGGCGGCGCGCAGCCGCTGCAGGTAGCGCGCGAGATCGCTCTGCGGCATCGCGGCAACCAACCCAGCCGACGCCTTGGGCAGGCTCTGCGCGGCTCGCTGGCTCCGGGTTGCGAGTGGCGCGATCTGCAACGGCCAGACCCCGCGCGCATCGGTCTGGTTCGGTACATACCGGGGAATCCACGCCCCGCCAGAAGCCTCGAACCGCCGCAGCCAGACTTCCCCGCGCCCGGCAGCAAGGTCCAGCCGTACCACGTTGTAGCCGTTGTTTTCGCTCTCCGAGCTCTCGTAGCACGCGCCGGCCGCGATCACCGCATAGCCGCTCTGGGTCGCGAGCACCCATGCGCGGTGTTCGTGACCGTGGAGCAAGAAACGGAAATCCTGCTCCAGCCCCCGGCCGAAGTCGGGGGTCTCGTACTCGCCCAGCCAATCCGGGGGATGGTGCAAGAGGGCGATCGAAAAATCGGCTCCGGCAAGCTGCTGGCGCAGCGTGCCCTGCTGCCACTTGCCCGCCATCCACAGCTGTCCCTTCTTGTCTCCGGCGCAACAGGACCAAGCGGTATTGAACCCCGCAATGCCGACCCGCAGGCCGCGCACTTCGCGCACCGTGGCGTAGATCAAGCGCTGGGGGTCTTGCAGCAGATGCTTCAGCCCTGCGTCCTGCAGGAACTTCCGGTAGATCTTGAGCCGCTCCATGTAGCGCTGCCATTGCTTGGCCCCTGCCTGGATCATGCCCTGCACGGGCGCAATCGACCCCTGTTGATCCAGCCACGCGGCTTGCTCAGGAGTTGCCTCGCCGCGGCAGACGTCATGATTGCCCGGCACCAGGAACAGGTTCTCGCGCTCGATTGGGGGATTAAAAGCGCAACGCACCGCGTCGAGAAAATCGCCTGCGATCTTGAGCTGGCCTACGACTTTCTCCGCTTTCTTCGTACCGATGTCGCCAAAAGCCGCGTCCCCGGTGAAAAAAATCCAATCGGGTCGCAGGTCATGGTCCTGCTGAAGTCGTTTCAAATCTTCGACCAGCGTCTCGGTCACGCGCGCGGCATCCCAACCGGTTCGCGGATTGCACGCGTGGAGGTCTGAGAGATGCAGCCAGGTCAAGTGGCTCATGGTGCAAGCAGCCTAGCACGCTGCGCTGCTGCCTTGGGACACCCTTGACAGTAACTTTGCGACTGGTTATGCTTCTGGAGCATTGCGAATCACGAGCTGGAGAGCATTGATTGACTTTGAAACCCCCACCCAGCGCCCAATCCTGAGGTACTCCATGCGCCGATCCCTCTCCCCTACCCTGACGACCTTGTGCTGTTTGCTGTTCTTGACCACTTCGCTGGTGGCGGATCCAGGGACGAACTCCAACGCCCTCCTGGAGACCCCCGGTGCGATCTCTGGCGTGGTGACCGAAACCCGGACCGGCTTGCCCTTAAGCAACATCACCATCTACATTTGGGCGGTCCGCGAGTTCGTCGAGACCGCAGACATCACATCGACCGATGCGCAAGGGATCTATCACGTAGCAGGGCTCAGCCCTGGGACCTACTACGTCACGACTTACAGTGTCACCACTTTTCGCGATGAAATCTACGACAATCAGCCGTGCTCGCGCAGTTTCTTGAGCGTCGAATGCGACTTCAACCGCGGGACGCGGATCGAGCTGAGCGCCGGTGGCCTCGTCCGCCATATCAATTTTGCACTCGACCGCTTGGGAAGGTTTGCGGGCACGGTGCGCGCTGCAGATGGTTCACTTTTGAGTGGCGTCGAAATCACGGTTTTGGATATCCAAGAAAATCGGGAGGTGACGACCGTTTATACCGATCTCCAGGGACGTTACACCACGGGCGGCCTCTATCCTGGCGATTACTTGTTGTTGACTCGCAACCAAGCGGGTTACCTCGATGAGCTGTACAACAACATTCCATGTCCAGCCTTTCGCCGCTGTGATTTGCGCCGCGGAACCCCGATCGCGCTGGAGCTCAATTCGGTGAAGACCGTCGATTTCGCACTGGCAGTGGGTGGTGTGATCGCCGGTACGGTGCGCCAGCCCAATGATCAACAAATGCCGCGAATCGAAGTGCAGATCGTGGACGCGCAGGGCCAGCCGGTGACTTCCGCCTACACCGAGATCTCGGGGCAATATGAAGTTCGCGGGCTGGCACCTGGAATCTATTTCGCCAAAACGCGAAATTATGACAACTTCCGCGACGAAATCTATCGCGGAATTCCTTGCATTAATAGCGAACCTTGCAACCCGACGACTGGAACCCCGATTCGGGTCCGCCTCGAACGAGTGAATCAAGTCGATTTTGTGCTCGAACCTCTGGCCATGGTGGTTGCCACGGTGCGGGCGGAAAATGGCCTCCCGCTGCCGGGGGTGACGGTGAACCTGAACAATGCGCAACACTATTTGTCAGGTTCAACCGACTCGTTCGGCCGCGCCACGATCAGCGGCGTACCCGACGGGGGTTATACTGCTTCCACGCTCAATTTCGTGGGTTTTCTCGACGAACTTTATGACGACATCCCCTGTGATCGCTTCCATGGCTGTGCGGGTCAGACCGGCACCTTGGTGCAAGCCCGGGTGAATTCCGTCACCGCGATCGAATTCGTGCTGGCCCCCGGAGGCACGATCGCAGGCACCGTCCGCTCGACTGCAGGGACTGCCGTACCCGACGCTGGGGTGACGGTTTGGGATGAGTCCGGCAGATCTGTGAGTTCGGCGCAGGTGTCCTTGTTCGAAGGTGCCTATGAGGTCAGCGGGCTCCCTACCGGGACCTACTTTGCCTCCACCTACAATTTCCAATCTCAACCCTTTCTCGATGAGGTTTTTGACGACATCGCCTGCTCTCGGTCCGGTTGCAGGCCGACCCTCGGGACGCCGATCGCGGTCACTGCCGGGAACGCGGCTACCGCCAACTTTGTGCTCCAGCGGCTGGGCACCCTGGCGGGCACTGTCCGTTCGGACGAAGGAGATCCCTTGCCCAACGTCGAGATCCTGGTGTGGACTCCCGATGGGTTGTATTTCACTGCTTCCTACACTGATAGCTTCGGGCATTATGAGGTTCCAGGACTCCTACCCGGCGAGTATTTCGTCGCCACCCGCAACACCAGCATCTTCGTCGATGAGCTTTACCGCGACCGCCCCTGCAGCCCAGCAGGCTGCGCGCCGGTGGCCGCGGGAACTCCGGTCACCGTGGCGCTCGAATCCGTGACCACGCTCGATTTCGCGCTGGCGCGCGGCGGCTCGATTGGGGGCACCGTCCGTTCGGACGATGGCGTGCCTTTGTCCAGCGTCAACGTCAGCTTGTGGGATCGTGCAGGATTTTTTGTGAGCGTTGCCCTGACCGATGGGGACGGCCGCTACTCGCTTCCCCGCCTGCCAGCCGGAAACTATTTCGCGACCACTTTCAACTATTACGGGTTCCGCGACGAACTGCACCGCAACCTGCCCTGCCCAGCCGGTGCCTGCGATCCCACCACCGGAAACCGGATCGCCGTGCGTCTGGGCGCGGAAACCACGGTCGATTTTGCTTTGAGCCTGGCGCAGGGGATCCGCGGCCGGGTGACCCGCGAGGAAAGTGGGGAACCCATGCAGAACGTGATCGTCGACTTCTGGGACGCTGCGGGCGGGCAGGCGAGTGCCGCTACCGGCCCCACCGGCTTCTACCAGCTGTCACTCTCGCCCGGCACTTATTTCGTTGCGACGGACAACGGTTTGGGCGCGGTCGATGAAATCTACAATGACATCCCATGCCCGGCCGGACCAGCCATTGCAGGGTTCTGCGATCCCACCCAGGGAACCGCAGTTACCGTCGACAGCGGCGAGCTCACGGACGATGTCGACTTCGCCCTCGCGAACGCCGACGACCCAGGTTGTGTGCCGACGGCGACCACCCTCTGCCTCAACCACGGGCGCTTCAAGGTCGAAGTCGCCTGGGAGGATTTCGCGCACTTGCAGGGGGCGGGCAACGGCGTGGCACTCACCGATACATCGGGCTACTTCTGGTTCTCCAACCGGGACAACGTCGAGGTGGTGCTCAAGGTGTTGAATGCTTGCAATCTGCCGACGCATCGCTTCTGGGTTTTTGCCGGCGGGTTGACCAACCTGGCGGCAGAGCTCAAGGTCACGGACACCTGGACCAACTCGTCGCGCACCTACCGCAACGAGCTCGGCACTCCGTTCGCTCCGGTCGCTGATACCCAGGCTTTTGCCACCTGCGATGCCAACCCGCTTGACTCCGCACAAGCCGCGTCCCGCGCACGCCATGCCGAGCGCCTGGAGCAGCTGTGGCTCGCGTCGTCCCAAGAACCCGCCAGAGAACCCACCGAACGAGCGGCCAACTTGGCGGCTGGCACCTGCACGCCGGGGGCGACCGTCCTCTGCCTCAGTCAAGGCCGCTTCCAAGTCGAGGCTTCCTGGCGCACGCTCGAAGGCGCAACTGGCCAGGGTCAGGCAGTGGCGCTCACCCGCGACACCGGCTACTTCTGGTTCTTCAGCCGGGACAACGTCGAAGTGATCGCCAAGGTCTTGAACGCTTGCGATTTGGCGCCTTTCCATCGCTTCTGGGTGTTTGCTGCGGGCCTCACCAACTTGGAAGTGACGCTCAAGGTGACCGACACGGTGTCCGGGCAAGTCGAGGAGTACGTCAACCCGCAGCAAGTGCCGTTCTTGCCGATCCAGGATCTGCGCAGCTTCG
>CAZCOV010000119.1:0-8439 GCA_964499975.1 uncultured Thermoanaerobaculia bacterium | reverse complement strand
TGATCCGTAACCGCAAGGTGTTCGCGTCCCTGCGTCCGCTAAGCATTGGCCGGGTAAAGCAGCAGGGGCAGGTCGCACGTGCTGCACCAGACACTCGCTTGCCGATACTCGCCTTCGCAATGGGGGCAGTAAGCTGTGGCATGGGGGTCTTGCGGCGGCGGGGGTTGCAAGACCATGTCGACCTCGAGATCCAGCGCCTGCACCAACGCACGCAGGCGGGCTTCTCGGTCCTCCCATAGCCAGCGCCAGTCGGGGGGCGCCTCACCCGCCTGATTCAGCGCATGGCGGATGACATGAAACTCGGCACGGATGCGGGGAACGACCGCTTCTAGTGGTAGGAGGGCCGCTGCCATGGCCAGTGCGTCGTAGCGATAGCAGAGGTTTCGGAGTAAGGAGACCGGAGCCCGCCAAGTAGCCGGCGGTGACAGTAAAATGGGGAGTAGGACTCCCAGACCGAGGGGAAAGCCAGCCCGCCGCAGCCGCAAACCAAGCCTCAGAGCAAAACTCCAGACCACTAGGTGGCCGAGACCGATCACCAGCAAGAGCGAGCTGACCCAGCGGACCAGGAGCTCACCCTGGAACAGGGTCGAGAGGGGCAAGACCACGAAAACAGCACCGAGCAGGCTGGCACTGAGCCCGGGCAACGGCTGACTCAGTCTCGCCAGCCACTGCTCATGTTCCACGAAGCTTTGTACATCGTTGGATGCTGCGTTCATCTCCACCAAGCGAGGCCCCCGCTTTGCTGCGGGCAGCCCTTGCAGTTCGTGGACTTGGTTGAAGAAATGGGTCGCGTGTGCAGGGGATGGAAACGGGAGCGACAAACCCGACCCCAACCGGAGGGTGTGGTGCTCCACCGCCAGCGGCGGCAAGGTGGCAAAGGGCCAGAATCGATAGCTCCCGCAGTCACACCGCCGGGCATCGGTGACGCAGGGCTCTGACGCCAGCCAGACTCCCTCGGGAGTCAGTCCAACGGGCAGCCGGTGCGCAGCATAGACGCGAGTCCCCGGCCACAAGCCAACCAGCCAGAGGCCCGCTTGCTGCCGGAAGCCACCCCCGAGTCGGGACACGAAAAGCCAGTGGTTGCAGCGCACATAGGTCAAGCCGTCCAGGAGGTAGAGCAAGAGGACGAAGGGCAGTAACTCATGGACGATTGCAATCATCTTGTCCGCCGTGAATCAGCAGCGCTGATGCGCGCGATCAGGTTTTAGGGCAACGGTGTCTGTGACGCCGTGCTGCGCCCGCGCAGCGAGGCCCAGATCCGCTTGAACAAGGCCCCCAGAGCGATCAGTCCGACCACGATCAACTTCCCGGCCTTGGCAAAGAATTTACCCAAAATGGCAAACAGGCCGAGCTTGGCTGCAGCAGCGCCTGCACCCCCGGCGACCAGCGCGGTCAGGCCGTAACCTGCCAGCTTGTCCCCGCTGACGAATTCGGCATAGCGACTGCCCTGCTGGTAGGAAAAACTGGCAAGCAATTTTTGCACCTCGGGCTTTTGCGCCGCCAGCAGGTTGGGCTCGGTGACCAGGGTGATCGACATGTAGCCACGCCGACCGAGAAGCCGCACGTTGTAGTTGACGCTCGTCTGGCTGGTCTCGTCCACCGCTTCCAGCGCCCAGACCAGGTTGTGGGAGGCGCTGTCGTAATGGGGCCGCTCGCTCCAATCGGTGACGTGCAGGGCACCACCCCCCAACTTTTGCCGCTCTTCGTTGGCCTGCTCGGTGGCCTCGCGGATCGACTTGAGAAGAGCATCCGCGTCGATCTCGGCCTGATCGTCGTCCTTGACGTAGCCCACCGGGGCGTACTCGAAAACCACGAACCAGTTCGCTTCACCCGCCGGGGTGATCAGACCGACTTCCTGCTGGCTCGGAGGATTGCCCATCGCCTGCATCAACGTCCGGGTCGCTTCGGCATCGGCGAAGCGGTACCCGGCAGGTAACTTGATCTCGGCGACGTCATCGCCCAAGGTCACGGTTGCAGGCCCGGTCACCCAAGAGATTTCGCTCTCCTGGCCCTGAGCGTTGCCAGCGATCAAGAACAGCAACATGGTTCCCCAGCAAAACAGGCTCCGGTGACGTTTTTGCACTTGCATCAGCTGCTCCTTACAGGTTGGGTAGTGCAGGGTCGCACTTTCACTATAGGCGCATGAGCTGGTGAAATGTTACCTCAAAACACAGCTTCGACACCCGCTCGGCCAATTGGCCCCAGCGCGTCCGGCGGCCGGCACGGCCCGGTGCCCGGCCGGTGGAACGCGGGCCGGTGGAACGCGGGGCTTACTCGACTTCTTGCGGCGCGATTTCCCGCACTTGGGCCGCCACTTCGCGGACCGCGCTCTCGAGTTCGCGCAAGTGGTCTTGGACCACGTTCAAGCGGGTCAGCAGTTGCGCGACGCTCCCGAGGGGTGTTTCTGGTCGGCTGGGCTCGGCTGGGCGGGTCGACTCCCCCTTGGCAAGCTTGATTTGGGTGTAAAGCTCGAGCGTTTCGTGCATCGGCTCGACCCCCAACTCTTTTTGCAAAAACTCGGCGTAACTCGTGTGCTGCTTCAAAGCCGCAGCCCGCTGCCCGATCTTCCAGTAGCACAGCATCAGCTCGCGATGGACATGTTCGAGGAAGGGATCGTATTCCAGGGCCTGCTTGGCGTAGACCATGGCCGTGGACCACTCGCCGCGCGTCCGGTGGTGCGCGATGAGCTGGTTGAGGGCCGCGATCAGCTGATTCTTGAAGCGCTCGCGGGCAGCTACGGCCCAGTCTTCGTAGCAGCCTTCGAGAAAGTCACCGCGATAAAGCTGGATGCAGTCGTCGAGCTGTTCCCTTTCGGCTTCGCTCATGCTGCTCCCAGACCGGGCGAGGTTTTTCACTCGGGTCTCGAACTCACCCACATCGAGCCAGATCCCCGAGGTCAAAAGCCCCACGCTGCCCTGTCGGAAAGCCAGCTGCGAGACGTTGCCGTTGGCGGCTTGAAGCACCGTGCGGATGCGCCACAGCTCGGTGCGCAAGCATTTGCGCGCGGACTGCGGGGAGTTGTCTTCCCAAAGCAGGCTGGCTAAGGTCTCGCGGTCCCAGAAACGATCTCGGTGCAGCGCCAGATAGGCAAAGAGATTTCGCGATTTCTGCGTAGGAAAAGCAGGGAGCTGGCTCTCACCGCAGTAGACTTCCAGAGGTCCCAAGAGGCAAATCCGCAACTCTGACATGACTCCTCCTCATCGCTCGCCAGTCCCCAAAAAACGCTGGTGCCAAAAGGGTTGGCCAAGCACTCCTGACGGAGCTCTGGCTGACAAAAACAGTGCAAAAAGCAGTCGAGTGGGAGAGCAAACTTGAGCTACCCATGGGTCAGTAGCAAGATCAAACCATCACAACAGCTCGGGAGATTGGCGAGCAGGAACTCCCGGCGGCTCGTCCCCAACCGTAAAGCATCGGTTCAGCGTTGAACCTGTAGGATCACATCTTCGCGTCACAAAAAGATCACTATCGCGTCTCAAGTAGAAAAATATTCGAATCAAAGAAACTATATCTCTTCTTTAATTATCCATCAATCGCACGAAACCTGGTAGAGAAATCTGGGGTTTTTACTGGCCATTTTTCATGAAACCGGGGGCGTGACCGTTGCCTGGGCCAAGGTTTCGAGATCATCCGCCAGTTGCTGGGCTGGCTCGGGACCCCAATCGAGGTCGAGGTAGAGGAAATCCCACCACAACCGTGCCCGGAACATCCGGACCTGGGCGGTGAAGAGGGGTCCCATCGCCCAGTTGGAGACAAAGGCGTGGAGGGCTCGGAGCTCGGTGGGACCGTAGGTTTCAACCAGGGGCAGTGCCCCAGTGTAGCTCAAGGCGCTCTCGCCCATGCGCAGGTGTGGGACGCGCGCCAAAAGCTGCATCAAGGCAGCACTGAGGTGCAAGGCAACAAAAGGTTCACCCCGGCGAATCGCGGTCTGGCTGTGCGCTTGCAGCTGTCTGGCCAGGGTCCAGACCTGCTCTGGGGCCAGCGGTCCTGCCGGCTGGGGTAGCTGGACCTTGAGCCGCAGCATGGCAAAACAACTGCCCAAGGACTCAGGCCCCACCGGGGGTTCGAGATAAGGGCGAAGGTTGACGAAATTGAAGTGGCGCCAGCAAGGCGCAGGGCTGGCCCGGCGGCGATGGACCACTAGGACCAGCAACGCATTGAGCGCGTGGTTCAAAGTCACCCGCTCCCGTCGCGCGCAACGGACGAGGTCATGCGACAGCGCGGGAGAAAACTCCCGGGTCAAGACCCGGCAGGCAGGGCGAGCGCCCGCGCGCAGCCGTGCTGTCCGCTGCTGCGCGTCTTTCATGGCGCAGCCTTGAAAGCGGTCTGCGATGGCGGCACCGAGCTGACGCACAAGGAACGAGCCCAGGGGCAAGAATCGCCGCCAGCCGCGAAAGCGCGCAGGCAGAAGCGCTTCGGTCGCGGGCAAGAGGGGTAGGGCGTCCTCCTTGGGTTGCCAATCTCCCTCGTCCAGCTGGCGCGTGCCCGGGCTCGCGTCCACACCTTGGGCCGCCAGCGCCGCGCTCAGCGACAACAGTTCCTGGCAAAGCGCCAAACCCGAAGTTGCGTCCATGACCGCGTGGTGGAAGGTGAGCAGCAACTCGCTCGTAGGCTGGTCAGGAGCGACGAGATACGTGCAACGCCAGAGCGGGCCCGCTGAGAACGCGAAAGGGGTGTCAAGCTCAGCGGCCGCGACCGCCTGCCACTGGGAATCGTCCTGACGAGGTAGCTGGCGGAAGGCGGTTGCACCCACACCAGGAGTGAAGAACAGGCGACGTCCCCGCGGCTCGATGCGCGCCCGGAGCAATGGGTGGCGACGCTGGAGCAAGGTCAGGGCCTGGGTCAGAACCTGGGAGCTCGGCCCAGCAAGGAGCCGTAAGACGACCACCGCATTGAGGGTCGCGATGCGGCCGACCAAGGTCTGCGCTCGTTCGAAAGTACCGAGCTCCCGCTCCGCAAAAGCTTCCACAAGCTACCTGGCACGCCGGATCAGCGGTTCGAGCGCGGTCATTTCTTCGCCTTTGGCCGGCCGCCAGATCGTCTGCTCACGCTTCCGTGCGATCGACTCGGGGGAATAGCGGATCGAGGTCACGAGCTTGCCCTGGAGGTTGAAGACGTGCGCCCGCCCCCGCTCCCCAAGCACGATCAGGGTCTTGCGCCGGACGTCGTAGAGCACGTCCTCGCGGCTGGCTTGAGCGAGGTCCTGCAAGGCCATGCGGGTCGGCCTTTCGTTCGCATGGTGACGCGCTTCTGCGTGTTCGGTGCGCAACTCGCGCGCCCGGCGTCGTTGTTCGAGGCGGCGAGCCATCCCCGCGAGCAGCCCTTGGATGCGGCTGGAAAGCACTTCGGGCGAGGCTTTCTTGCTGCCTTGCGCCCGTTCAATGCTGGTCAAAACCGACTGGGCCCAATGCAGGACCGGCGGCCAGGGCAAGCTTTCCAACCGATGGTAGAGCTCGGGCAAGGGCTCGCCTTCAGGACCCACCCCGAGCAGGTTGAGCCCGAGCCGCCGACGGCCAGCGCGGCCAGCGGTCGAGATCACCTGGAAGCTCAAAGCGAGCGGATGCTCACGACCGCCCGGCGCTTCGACGGCAAACCAACCAGCCAACACTTGACCGTGGATCTGGTAGCCGGTTTTTTCGTGGCGGAACGCGTCGAGCAATTCGGTGGTCAGCTCGCGCCCAGACAACACCGCGGTGACCAGCCGCAGCGGACGTTCATAGAGCGCGTCGACTCGCGGATCTTGCCGTTCGAGCAAGAATTGTCCCCAATCGACGAAGCGCGGAACCCCGCTCGGTCCATAGCCGGCAAAGATCTGGCGCGAGGTTGTCGGCGCGGCATGCTCACACGATGCGGCAGCGCAGCGGTAGCAAAGCACCCGCCCGGGTTGAAACACCGCGCGATGGGCGAGCAGCGAGTCGATTTCTGCGGCAAGCTGGGCCTCGGTTTCGGCCACCGCTGCCACCCAGCCGGGCGATGCTGTGCCGGACGATGCTGTGCCGGATGCCCCCAAAGGCAATTTTACGGTGAACTCCAGCTGGGTGGGTCCCGCCGCGAGGTAGCCCAACGGATGCCGCCGCAGCAGTTCTTCCGTTGCCGCGACCAAGGCTTGGAGCGCTACGGCCACGGGTTTCGGTTCCAAGTGGGACGCGCTCGCCGATGCTTGGGGCTTGGCAGGAGGTTGCGCCAGCGACACCTTGCGGTTCCCTCGCGAGTTGTGCGTTTGAGTCCGCCGGACGGGGCTCAGGCCGGGTCGAGCGCTGCGAGTTCACTGAGTATGCGCCGGACGATGTCGAACCCACCCTGCCAAAAAGCCCGGTCGGTGATCTCGATTCCGATCTCGCGCAAGATCTCCTCGGGACGGCGGGCCCCACCCTGGCGCAAGAGATGGAAGTAGTCCGGCTTGAACGCCTCGCCCTCCTGGCGATAGCGGTGCAGGAGCGCCAGCACCAGGAGCTGCCCGAAGCTGTAGGCATAGCAATAAAACGGGGTACGGAACATGTGCGAAATGCTGATCCACTCGTAACGGAACTCCGGCGCAATCACCATCGAGTCGCCGAACTGGTCGGCGAGGTGGGCGGCGTAAAGCTCACAGAGCTCGTCCGCCGAAGCTCCTTCGCGAACCCGCTGGTGAGCGGCAATCTCAAAGCGCACGAAATAGGCTTGCCGCATCACCGTGGCGTAGATGTCGTCGAGCAAAGAGGAGAGGATCTCCCGCCGCGTGACCGGGTTGGTTTCCTCCGCTAACATCCGCTCATTGATCAGCATCTCGCAAAACACCGACGCGGTCTCGGCCAGCGGCAAGGACGGGTGCTGGGTGAGGATCGAGTGGTGCTCGGCGAGCATGCTGTGGATCGCGTGCCCGAGTTCGTGCGCGAGCGTGGTTACATCGCGCAGACGTCCGGCATAGTTGACCAGCACCCACGGGGTAAAGCGCGGAGACAGCGTCGAACAGAACGCGCCGCCGCGCTTGCCTTTGCGGATTTCGCTGTCGAGGTGTCCTTGGCGCAACAGCCGGCGGGCCAGCTGGGCAAATTGGGGATCAAACTCGTGCAGCGTTTCCAGCACGGTCGAGACCGCTTGCGCGAAGGGGATTTGCCGGTCCGAGGTAGCGAGCGGGGCGTACATGTCGTAACGGCGCAGCGGGGAGATGCCCAGCAATTTGCCCTTGCGCTGAAAGAATTCGCGGAACAGGGGCGCGTTTTGCTGCACCACTTCGAGCAGCACTTCGACCGCAGCATCCGGAATGCTGTTGCCCAGGTTGCGGATCGCGATAGGCGAGTCGAAGTGCCGGAGTTCGACGTAATCGCTGTACCAGTCGCGCACGCGATGCGCATAAATCTGGGTCAAAACCGGGGCTTCGCGCGCGTAGACCGCGAACAGCTCGCGACAGACCTCAGCGCGCAGCACCGGGTCAGGCGAGTAGAACAGGCTGCGCATCTGATCTTCGGTCAGGGTCTTGACCTCACCGTCCACTTCCAGGTGGAACTCGAGGCGATTGGTCAGCATCGAGTAGAGGGTGACTAAGGCTTGCGGCCCGTTGGCATTCTTGAGGTTGAGGATCTGCTCGCTCTTTTCGTCGAGGGTGTGCGGCTTGAAGCGGCGCAACTCGAGCAAAAAATGGCGAAAATCGCCGGCTTCGTCCGCCGTCGGCAAGAGGCGCTCGACCTCGCCATCGGTCAAGCTCTTCCACCAGATCTCGAAAAACAACATGCGGTTGTCGAGCCGGGTGATGACCTGGTCGATGCGATTGCGGTAGGCCAGGGCTTCGGTGTCTTGGGTGTTGGCGGCAAACCACAAGCTGCCATAGCCCGACAGCCGGCCCATCTGCTCGGTGATCTCCTCATAAAGGCGCATCCGCTGTAAGAAAACCGCTGGCGACATTGACGCGCTGAATTCGTCGCGGCTGGCCACAAACTCGGCGACCGCGGCTTCCAGCTGGGCCACGACGGCTGCCACCGTGGCTTCGCTGGCATCGGGGAGGAGTTCGCTGAGGTCGTAAGGGGAGAGCTGGGGCTCTTCCCGCAGGGCTTCGTCGACTTCGTTGCTCAGCTCGGCCACGCTGACCGAACTGGGGGCATCTGGACGCGCGGGTGGCAAGCGGCTCATGACATGCCTCATGCAACAGCCATCACTTTCAGTCCATCACTTTTCCGGCGTCGCGGATCAGTAATAGCGGAGATAGACGTAAATCGTCGCGACCACAAGCGTCATTAACGTGACCGGCACGCCGTAGGCCATGAAGCGCACGAAGGAGATCTTGTGCCCCGAGCGCTCAGCGATGCCCAGCACCACGACATTGGCCGAAGCGCCGATCGCGGTCCCGTTGCCGCCCAGGCAAGCGCCCAGCGCGAGCGACCACCACACCGGCATCAACACCGGATGCTGCAACACCTCGACCGGCAAGTCGGTGCCCGGAGCCCCTCCGTGGAAAATCTTGCCCGC
>CAZCOV010000118.1:0-16162 GCA_964499975.1 uncultured Thermoanaerobaculia bacterium | reverse complement strand
GCGGTTCACGAAAGCGGAGCACACGGTCACTTCAGGAATACCCATGAGCACGCAGTCCTGGCGGAAGTCGTGCCGACTGCCGGCGCGTCCGAGCAGGGATCACTTGGACAGCTTTCTTTCTTCGGGGGGCTCAGTCCGTCGGCCGCCCGTCTACCCTTCGCGGTTCCCGGTCTGGTAACCTGCGCGGCACCGGTTCCCCTGGTTCCCCTTGCCGGGCGTGCGGGGCGCCTCTGGGTGCGCTATAATCCCTCAAGTTCGCGGACTATCTTACGGCGAAAGCCCCTCATCAAGGACCAGTGCGCGTGGACGAAGCCGAACAAGCAAAGGGCGCGTTGGCGCAAGACCCGTTGCGCCAGACGGGGAGATTGCCACGGCGCGGGTCGGGCATCACCCCGTTTCGCCACGGCCTGCAGGACCCACCGCGCTGGCCGGGCGAGGAAGCCAAACCCGAGCCCCTGCCCAACCGCTACGAAATCCGCGAAGTTGACGGGCAGCGGATCTTGCGCTGCAAGGAAGCTCCTGGGCTGGGCGTCCGCTGCGACCGCGGGTTCGCCTTTTCTGAGTCCGAAGCGCGCAAGCTGGGCGAATTCACCCTTCTGCTCGACGGCGCCGGCCAGTTTTCCCCGCTGGTCGACGATCTCCGCCACCTCTACAACCTCGACCACCACGCCGGCTGCCAGCGCGCTTTCACCCTCGCCACCTGCGAGCAAGCGCTGATCTTGGTGCTCAAAGGGCTCGACCTCGACAAAGGCGACTGGACGATTTACGTCAACGAACCGGACCTCGACACCTTGTTCGCGATCTGGGTGTTGCTCAACTACCGCCGCGTCCGCGCCCTCAGCCCGGCCGCGCGCGATGTGGTCTTTCCCTTGCTGCGCCTCGAAGGTGCCATCGACGCCAATGGCTTTGAAGTCGCGGAAGCTTGCGGTTTGACGCAAGATCAACTGCACACCGAAAGGGCGCGGCTCGACCAGCTGCACCAGCGCGAACTAGCTGCCCGCCAGTCTGGGGCCTGGGCGGACCTCGCGCAGTACTGCCTCGACATGCTCTTTGCGATCGACAAGTTGGTCTTCTCTGGCGCTGATTTCAGCGACGTGCCGGAAATCGAAAAAGAGTATGGCCACGTCAACATCGGACGCGATCGGGTGGCGGTGGTGTGCCGCGATCAGGCGGGGATCTATGAGGTCGAGCAGCGGCTGAAGAAGATCTGGGGCGAACGCCTGGGGATCATTGCGCTGGAAAAAGAGCCGAACCATTACACCTTGCGGCGCGCTGCGTCGCTCGCCGGGATCGCGCTGGCCAACGCCTATGCCTGGCTCAACTTGCTCGACCCCGCAGTCGATGGTCATCCGCCGGAAAAGCGCTGGGGCGGCTCGGACGACATCGGCGGCTCCCCCCGTCCCCAAGGCACTGGCTTGCTGCCGCGCGAAGTGAGCAAGATCCTCAAACTGGCCTATGAGCAGCCGACTTTGGGGGCACGCCTGCAGCGCCTCTTGACCGCGATCTTGTGGACTTGCGGCCTGGTGGCTCTGGCCGGTGGCTTGATCGGCGGATGGCGCTGGCTGCGAGGAGTCCGTCCGGACCCGGTCAGCACAGCGCTCCAGCTGGGCGGTTTCGGCCTCCTCTTGACGTTCGGAGCAGCGGTTTTGACCCGCCGCTTATCGCGCGGCTGGACTTGGTTGTTCGGCTGGCGACGCTCGGCCGGTCACGATTGGCTCGCGCTCGCCCCAGCGGTCCTCCTGCCGGGCCTAGTGGGCGGGGTCTGGGTGCCGCCGCCGCCAACCCTCAACTCCGCCGACGTCCTGCTGGCGACCGCGCTCGGATGTTGGCTCGCCGCGCTCGGCCTCGAGCTCACTTTTCGCGGCTTGACCCATGGCCTCCTGGTCCTCGATTTCCCCATCGAACCTTTGGGCGGACGCTGGTTTGTTTCCTGGCCGACCCTGATCGCTGCCCTGCTCTACGCGTTGTTGACCGCCGCCGCCGCACCGTGGCTAGCCGCGCCGTGGCTGGCCGCGCCGTGGCTGGCCGCGCCGTGGCTGGCCGCGCCGCTGCTGGTCGCGCCGCCGACGCTGGCCGCGCTGACGGGGGCCGGCGAACCGCTGCTCGCCTTTGGGGGAGCCCTCTTGGCAGGTCTCGCTTTGGGCATGATCCGCGAGCGCTCCTTGAGCGTGGTGCCGGGAATTGTGCTGCTGTTCCTGAGCGGACTGTTGCGGCTGGGGATTGCCTTCTGGCCCCCCCTCTGAGGGGTTGGTCGGCAGCGGGTGCCATGGCAGACGCCACCACCGTTTTCCACCAACTGGCGATCGCCTTGGGGTTGGGACTGCTGGTCGGCCTCCAGCGCCAGCGCACCAATGCCCTGATCGGCGGGATTCGGACGTTTCCGCTGATCACCGTCTTGGGAGCGCTGTGCGCCCACCTGTCATTCGCTTTCAGCGGTCACCTGCTCGGTCTCGGCCTGCTGGCGTTAACCGCACTCTTGGTGTCCGCCAATTTGATCGCCTTCCAGCAAAAACAAGAACTCGATGCCGGTCAGACGAGCGAGGTCGCCATGCTGTTGATGTATGGCGTGGGCGCCTTGCTCGTGGTCGGTCCCATGCCGGTCGCAGTCGCGCTCGGTGGCGGCGTGGCTGTGCTGCTCCACCTCAAAGACAGCTTGCACCGTCTGGCTGGGCACACCACCGACGCCGACTTTCGCGCGATCATCCAGTTCGTGCTGATTTCGCTGGTGATCTTGCCGGTGCTCCCAGATCGCGCTTTCGGTCCTTATGGGGTGCTCAACCCGCGCGAAATCTGGTGGATGGTCGTTTTGATCGTGGGTCTCGGCCTCGCTGGTTACCTCGCCTACAAGCGATTCGGGGCGGGGGCTGGCACCGTTCTCGCGGGGATCTTGGGCGGCTTGATCTCGAGCACCGCCACCACCGCCAGCTATGCCCGGGGCAGCCGCAGTTCGCCCGAAAAAATGCGCATGGCAACCCTGGTCATCCTGCTCGCCGGGACCGTGGTTTTCGTGCGGGTTTTCGTCGAGCTGGCGGTGGTGGTCCCTCAGCTCTTGGGACAACTCGGCTGGCCTCTGGCGGTGATGGTGGTGGGCATGGCAGTAGCGTCGCTCCTCGTGGGATGGCACGACCGCCCCCATGGCAGCACGGTCATCGACCCCAGCAATCCCTCGGAGTTGCGCTCGGCCATGCTCTTTGCCGGCCTCTACGCGCTGGTCTTGCTCGCGGTCGCGGCAGTGCGCGAGCATTTCGGCGAGCACGCCCTCTATGGTCTAGCTGCCCTCTCGGGCCTGACCGACGTGGACGCCCTGGCCCTCTCGACCGCCAAGTTGATGCGCGATCAAGGACTCCCCACCGCAACCGGTTGGCGGCTGATCCTGGTAGCAGCGCTGGCCAACTTAGGGTTCAAATTCGTCTTGATCGCCGGTTTCGGCGGTCGCCCCCTCGCCCGCTGTCTCGCCCTCCCCTTTGCCGCAATGCTGGCCCTCGGCAGCCTCCTGCTGGCGCTGTGGCCCCAAACTCCTGCTTGACAAGCGAACCCGATTCGCGTTCAATGTGCCTGCTCGGTGGGGAGTAGCTACCAGGAAGTCCGGGTCAGGCGGTCGTCAAGACGGAGCCCCAGCTGGACCTGACCCAGGGGTCAGGCACAGCACCAGCTCCCGGCTTCCTGATCAGTCGCGCTGACGGCGAGACCACCACGACACTAAACCCGTGCCGTGGTCGTCGTCGTTGGGGCGTCCACGGCCTATCTTCTCGAGGAGATAGGTCATGCTTGAAACTTCTTGGGGATTGTGGTTAGGGTTCAACCTCTTCGTCCTCGCCATGCTCGCCCTCGATCTGGGCGTCTTCCATCGCAAAGCCCATGAGGTCTCCCTGCGCGAGGCCGCGATCTGGAGCGCGGTCTGGATCGCGCTCGCCCTCCTCTTCAATGCGGGGATTTACCACCTCCGCGGCGCTGTGCCGGCAGTCGAGTTTTTCACCGGCTATTTGATCGAAAAATCGCTGAGCGTCGACAACATCTTCGTTTTTGCCTTGATTTTCAGCTACTTTGCCGTCCCCAAGGCTTACCAGCACCGGGTCTTGTTTTGGGGCATCCTCGGCGCTTTGGTGATGCGGGCGATTTTCATTTTCGCCGGTGCCGCGCTGCTCAGCCGGTTCCACTGGATCATCTACATCTTTGGCGGCTTTTTGATCTTGACCGGGATCAAAATGGCGGTCTTTCGCAATGCCGAGATGGACCCTGGACAAAACCCGCTGCTCCGGCTGGTGCGGCGGTTGCTGCCGGTGACCCAGGAGTACCAAGCGGACCACTTCTTCGTGCGCCAGAATGGACGGCTGTGGGTCACTCCGCTGTTTCTCGTCTTGATCCTGGTGGAAAGCACCGACTTGATCTTCGCGGTCGACTCGATTCCAGCGATCTTTGCCGTGACGCAAGACCCCTTCATCGTCTACACCTCGAACGTTTTCGCGATTCTCGGGCTGCGCTCGCTCTACTTCGTGCTCGCCGGAGTGATGGACAAGTTCTACTACTTGAAGCTCGGGTTGGCGGCGGTGCTGGTCTTCGTCGGCGTCAAGATGACCATCACCGACTTCTACAAGATCCCGGCCTTAGTCTCGCTCGGGGTGGTCATGGGCCTGCTGGCGATCTCCGTCCTCGCTTCGTTGTGGCGCAATCGGCGCGCGGCCTAGGCTGCTGCGTCAAACGTGGGACGAGCGGGTCACCGCGCCGTCGGTGACCCAGCTTGATTGGGTGTCGATCTTAAGGGAGAACCGTTGTAGAATAGGTTCATGCCGATCTTGATGGCCGACTCCAGCGTCTTCTCCCGGTTGTTCCGCTTGATCTTTTTCGTGGGCTTGATCGTGGTCGCCTACACCTATGGCTGGCCCTTGTTGGAGCAGAAGTTCGGCCGTCGTTCGGATCCGGCATTCCGCTGCATCCAAGATCTCTCCGCTTTGACCGACCGCTTCGGCAGTGAAATGCGCCACTACGAAGACCGACGCGCGGACGTTCAGGCGTGGCTAGAGCTCAAAGAAGATTTGCGCTTCGACCTCACCCAAGCCAAAACCACCTGCCGCTGCGAACTCCCCTCCTGCGCCAAAGGCCGCGCAGCGTGGAACGAACTCGACCAGCTGATCTCCCGCTTCGACAACGCGATGGGCGGAGGCAGCCTGGTGTCCGATCCGCAAGGCCACCTCAACCGCATCGACAGCCTCCTGGCAGAAGGCCGTCACCTGGTCGATCGAGGTCAGTGACCGCACTTGCCTTGGCTAACTAGCCCAGGGCTTTGAGTTCAGTTGCTCGACTCCGGCCCCCGCGATAGGATCGCGGGGATGACGTGGGAAATCGCTTGGCTCCTCTGCTTGTTGGCAGGGATGCTCTATTTGATCTTGACCGAGAAAATCCCGGTCGACCTCACCGCATTCCTGGTGCTCGCGCTGCTCGTCTTGACCGGACTTCTGTCGCCGGCCGAGGCGTTCACCGGCTTTTCCTCACCTACTGTGATCACCATGATCGGCAGTTTCATGATCAGCACCGCGTTGCGACGGACCGGCATTGCGGAGCAGTTCGGGGGCAAGGTCTACACCCTGATCGGCAATCGCGAGGCGCTCTTGATCCTGACCGTGATGCTGGCTTCCGGGGCGCTATCAGCGTTCATGAACAACATCGCAGCTGCTGCTGTGTTCATGCCGGCGGTTGCAGGTATTGCCCGTCGAGCGAATCTGTCGCCGGCACGGCTGTACATGCCCCTCGCTTTCGGAGTGATCCTGGGCGGAACGATCACCTTGGTCGGGACCCCTCCCAACATCGTGGCTGCGGACATGTTGCAAAGCGGTGGGTTCACCGCGTTCAGCCTGTTCGACTTCACCCCGCTGGGGCTGGCGATCCTGATCAGCGGAACTTTGTTCATGGTCACTTTGGGACGTCGGCTCTTGCCCGCCCAAGGATCCGGGATCGCGGTTGAAGCGCGTCGCGACTTGGCTCAGCTCTATCAGCTGAACCAGCAGCTGTTTTCGATCCGCATCCCCAAGTCCTCGCGGCTCGCCGGGTTGACCCTGGGCGAGGCGCGCTTGGGCACCGCGCTCGGGGTCCAAGTGGTCAGCATTTTGCGCTCCAGCGAGAAACGCGGGGAAAAAGAGCCTGGGGAAAAACGGCACCGCGAGAAACGGCTGGCACCTGAAGCAACACTTGAAGCAGCACCTGAAGTGAGCACCCGGTTCGAGAAACGGCTGGCACCTGAGCTCGGCGATCGGTTCGAGAAACGGCTGGCACCTGAAGCGAGCACCCGCCTCGAAGCCGACGACGTGCTGTTGGTGCTCGGACGGCAATCCGATCTCGAGGAGCTGCTGCGGGTACAAGGAGCCGAGATCCAACGATTTACGGCGGAACCCCTGCGTCGGCCAACGCAAGGTGTGGGGGGCATCCGCGCTCGGCTCGTCCCAGGTGCAACCCTCCTCGGACGGACGCTGCGCGAGCTCAAGTTTCGCGAGCGCTTCGGCGTGGTGGTGGTCGGGATCGAGCGCACGGGCAAGGTGATCAGCCAGCAGCTGGGGCAAGTGGCGCTGGCCGAAGGGGATGCCATCCTCGCCTTGGGGACCCGCACCCATCTCGAAAAGATGCTCACCTATCCTGACTTGCAGGTGGAAGAGATTGGACTTTCAGCTGTCCAGGAGTTGCAAGAGCACTTGTTTTTGATCCGCATCCCCAAGGGCTCACCCCTGGCCGGGACCACGATCGGTGCGAGTCGGATCGGCGAACTCGCGGGGGTCACGGTGGGTGGCATCTTGCGCGGTGAAGAAATGCTGCTCGCGGTCTTGCCGAGCGAAGTGATCCGCGAAGGCGATGCTTTGATCGTCACGGGAGAGCCCGAGCGGATCCTCCGCTTGCTCGAGGTCGGGGAGGTCCACCTCGACGCAGCGGTGAGCGATGCAGCGCTCGAATCGGACGAGGTGGGGGTTTTCGAAGCGACGGTGGCACCCCGTTCGTTGGTTGCGGGAAAGACGTTGGGCGAGCTCGAATTTCGCGAACGCTATGGCCTGCAAGTGCTCGCGGTGTGGCGGGGGGGCGAACCCATCCACCGCGATTTTGCCAACCTGGGTTTGCAGGTGGGGGACGCCCTGCTGCTCCAAGGTCCTTGGGAGCGAACGCAGAAACTCGCCACTGACCCGGATTTCGTGGTCCTCGCGGAAAGTGCGCAGCCGCCCAAACGCACGCGCAAGGGGCCACTCGCAGTGGCCGGCCTGGCGCTGATGATCGCGCTGGTCTTGGCCGGTTACCAGCCTATCCACGTGGCCGCGTTCATCGCCGCGACCGGTCTGGTTTTGGCCGGGGCGTTGACCATGGAAGAAGCTTACCGGGCGATTGACTGGCGGTCGATTTTTGTAGTGGCGTCGCTCTTGCCTTTGGGATTGGCCATGGAGCGTTCTGGGGTAGCCTTGCTGCTCGCACGCGGGGTGAGTCAGTTTGCTGGGGATCTCGGACCCTATGCCGTGCTCGGCGCGCTGGTCGTTTTATCCAGCCTGCTCAGCCAATGCATCGATGGCGCGCCCGCGGTGGTACTGCTGGCACCAGTGGCCCTCAAAGCAGCCGAGCAGTTCGGGCTCAGTCCTTATCCTTTGATGATGGGCGTCGGCTTGGCCGCTTCAGCTGCCTTCATGACCCCCTTCAGCCATAAGGTCAATTTGCTGGTCATGGGGGCGGGCGGCTATCGCACCCGCGACTACCTGCGGGCTGGAACCCCGCTCACCGGAATTTTTTTGCTCCTGATCGTCCTGCTCACCCCGCTGTTTTTCCCTTTTTGAGCTGCTGCGTGAGCTGCTGCGCCGACCTTGGCGCCAAATCACCCCGCGGACCCAGGGTCCCCATTGCGGTTCGCCTGTACTAGGATGTTACGATCAGCGGGCCGGACAGTCCGGAAGCTGGCAATGCGAGCAGGAGAAGATATCTTATGCATGTTGAAGTGCGCAAAAAAGGCGACGTGATCGTCGTCGACCTCCAAGGTCAACTGGTGGCAGGGACCGGCGATGAGCTGCTGCGCGAGGTGATGGACGAGCTCGTTGCCGAGGGGTGGAAGAAGATCCTGCTCAACTTGTCGCAGATTTCCCGTATCGACAGCGCCGGGATCGGCGAACTGGTGGCCAGCATTCGGCTGGCCCAGCGGCTGGGGACGTCGGTCAAGCTACTCAACTTGATCGGACGGGTGAAGAAGGTGCTGGAGATCGGGCGGGTGTTGCCCTTGTTCGAGGTCTATGACGACGAAGCTACTGCACTCGACGATTTCGGTGACCTCGGGGCGGAAAAAGCCCCAGTGGCCTGAGGTTGACCTGCTGCAGTGGGGGATACCGACTTGAGTACTGAGGTGATGACCGCGGTCAGCTTGCAGTGGAGTGACTTTGCGCAGCTGACCAAGCCGCGGATCACCTTGATGGTGGTGATGACGACGGCCGTGGGCTTTCTGCTGGCGGCCCCGTCGCCGATTTCGCTCTGGCTCCTGTTCCACACCTTGCTCGCCACTGCCCTGGTCGCGAGCGGCGCTTCCGCTTTCAACCAAGTGATCGAACGGCAAGCTGACGCCTGCATGCGGCGGACCGCGCAGCGACCGATCCCTGCCGGACGCCTCGATCCCAGAGTGGCCAGTTGGTTTGCCCTGTTGATTTCGCTAGCCGGCGTGCTTTACCTCGCGCTAGCCGTCAACTGGCTGACCGCAGCCTTGGGGGCGCTCACCCTCCTCGCTTACGTTTTGATCTACACCCCACTCAAGCGCAAGAGCTCGCTCGCCACTTTGGTCGGTGCGGTTCCGGGCGCGGTCCCACCGATGATGGGGTGTGCGGCCGCGGTCAATGAGCTCGGACCCATCGCCTGGGCGTTGTTCGGCATTTTGTTCTTGTGGCAGATGCCCCACTTCCTGGCGATTGCCTGGCTCTACCGCAGCGACTACGAGCGCGGCGGCTTCCCCCTCCTGACTTTGGGTCCAGCCGCCCCGGGGGAGCGCACCGCGCGGCAAATGATCCTCTACGCAGCAGCCCTCTTGCCGGTTAGCTTGCTGCCCAGCGTGCTCGGTTTTGCTGGACTCCCTTACCTCATCGGCGCGCTGGTTTTGGGACTTTTTTTTCTCCACTATGCCTTGGGTTTCGCGACTTCGCACGAGGCGCCTTCGGCAAGGCGTCTGCTGCTGTTTTCGGTGCTCTACTTGCCTCTGGCGCTGATCCTCTTGGTGCTGGACAACAAACTGTTTTGAGAGAAGGTCTTGCGGGTTGCGCGAAGGCCCGGGAGCGCGGACGATGAGCTTGAGCCCTGAAGCCAAACCCGGTGTTTTGCCCGGACGGGAACTGGTGGTCTGGGGTGGATTGCTGGTCGTGGCACTGGTGTTATTGGCAACTACCTGGTGGCGTCAAACCGCACCTCCGCTACCGGTTTTGGGCCAGGTTCAAGACTTTGCCTTGACCCGTCAAGATGGGGGTCCGCTGACCCGTCAAGATCTCCTGGGAAAACCTTGGGTCGCGAGCTTCACCTTCACGCGCTGCCCGGCGATTTGTCCGCGGATGAACGCGGAGCTGCAGCGCGTGGACCGTGTCGCGGCGCGCGAGGTTCGGCTGGTGTCGTTTTCTGTGGACCCCGTCCACGATACCCCCGCGATCCTCGCAGCCCAGGCGCAGAGTCTGGGAGCGTCCGCGCGCTGGTTTTTCCTCACCGGCCCCGAGCCGACCATCCACGCTTTGACCCAAAACAGCTTCAAGCTGGCAGTGGTGCCGGCAACCGCGGATGCTCCGCTCGTCCACAGCACCCACCTGGTGCTGGTCGACGCTGCGGGCGCGATTCGCGGCTACTACGAAGCTTTTGCCCCAGGGTCGATCGACCGTCTGCTGCAAGACCTCGAGCGCCTGCTCCAGCGTTGAATATCGTTGAAAGATGTCGTTGAGAGATGGAGGTTGCGGCGTCGGTAAGCACGCCTATACGCTGAGGCAGGTGAGTCACCGTAGTTTTGGATGCGCAGATTCCGGTGATTCTATCGACCTACAGAGCCCGCTCCCCGCGACCTTGCTGAGTTCGTAGAATTTCGTTATCCTCATGGTGCGGCAGATCACGAGAGGAACACTCGTTGGAACGGTCTGCAGGAACAACCGCCGCATTCGCACGAGGTGGTCCCATGAGCTTGCAAATCGTCTACGGTACACGTACCCATGACGGGCTGGACCGGCAGCTGCGCACCGCCCTGGAGTTCTTGCCTATCCAAGGGACCTTGTGGTTTGGTTACCCGATCTTTCCCGGGGAAACAGTGCTGCGAGCAGATGCGCTGCTCGACAGCCAGCATGGTGTGATCGGCTTTTTTTGGCCGACCGCCGATCGGCCGATCCCGCGCGACCGCAAACAGTGGGAGCATCTGAGGGAGGAGTTCGACGAGATTCACGCCGCTGTCTCCGCCAAGCTCACCGCAAATCCCAATCTCATGCGCGAGCGAAAGCTCGCCATACCGATTCATACCGTTTTTTTTGTCCAAAGGGTCAACCGGCAAGAGCCGCCTCCCGAACTCGCTGCCTATGTCCGGGTCGCTGACGAGCAAGATCTCAAGCAAGTGTTGAGTAGCCTCCCAGAGGTCAAAGAAGAGTCGCTGCTCAAAGAGCTCACTGCTACTTTGGAGCGGGTCAGAACCATCAAGCCGCGCAAGCGGAGGCTCAACATCCAACGGCAAGACTCGCGCGGGGCTACGCTCCGCGATATCGAGAAAGAAATCGCTAATTTGGATGCCCATCAAAAAAAGGGTGCCGTCGAATGCCCAGAGGGGCCACAGCGCATCCGCGGGTTGGCTGGCTCCGGTAAGACCATTGTGCTGGCACTCAAGGCTGCTTATTTGCACGCCGAACATCCGGACTGGTCGATCGCGGTCACTTTCTATACCCGCTCTTTACAGCAACAGTTCCAGGACCTGATCCGCCGCTTTTACCTTGAACAGGCGGAGGATGAACCCGACTGGGACAAGCTGAAAATCCTGCATGCGTGGGGCTCTGACCGGGCTCCCGGCTTCTATTCTTTCATGGCCAGGTATCATGGCCAGGCTCCACTGTCGTTGGATGAGGCGAAACGATTGTTCGGCGGTGATTCCTTTTTTGGAGCATGTGACCGCCTGACTGCTGCCTTGCGCTCTGCTGATGCCGACCACCTGACCGCGCCGTTTGATGCTGTGTTGATCGATGAAGCCCAGGATCTGCCACCTTCGTTTTTCGAACTGGCTTGGTACGGCAGCAAAGCGCCGCACCGCGTGGTTTGGGCATATGACGAGCTGCAAAATCTGGGCAAGTATGCGATGGCGTCTCCGGAGCGGCTATTCGGGCAGGACACCCGAGGAGAGCCCCGCGTCAACCTGAAAAATGCAGCCGGTAACCCCGAAGAAGACATCGTGCTACCCAAATGCTATCGCAACACCCCCTGGGCACTGACGACCGCTCACGCCCTGGGGCTTGGCATTTACCGCAAGCAAGGTCTGGTTCAGTGGCTCGAACAGCCCCATCTATGGGAAGCGATCGGGTACCAAGTCGTCAGGGGCGATCTCACAAAAAAACGACAAAGGGTCACCCTAAGTCGCAGGTCTGACAGCACTCCTGAGTTCTTTGCACGTCTGATAGGTCCAGACGATGCAGTCGAGTGTCGTACCTTTCCAACCGATGACGACCAGTTCACAGCAGTGATCCAGGCGATCCGAGACAACGTGGAGCGGGATGAACTGTTGCCCTCGGACATTTTAGTGATTGTCCCCGATCCTTTTGCTTACAAGAGCTGTGGTGGCCGTTTGCAGGCAAGGTTGCAAGCCGCTGGCCTCGACGCCCATATCGCGGGGGTGACTTCCTCTGCCGATGAGTTTCAGCAAGAAGGCAGCATCACCATCTCCGGCGTTCATCGAGCCAAAGGCAATGAGGCCGCCATGGTCTACGTGCTGGATGCGCAGTGGGCTAGCCATGAGCCAGAACTCGGCCGCAAGCGCAACACCCTATTCACCGCCATCACCCGCAGCCGCGCCTGGGTGAGGATCTGGGGTGTTGGCCCTCCCATGAAGGAACTTGAAGAGGAGATCTCCGCGGTGAAGCGGCACCAGTTCCAGCTTGAGCTCAGAGTTCCTGACGATCTAGAGCTCGCGAAACTCCGTCGTCTCCATCGCGACATGAGCGAAGAAGAACGCCGCCAAGCGAGACAGCGCGAGGATCTCCTCGACCGTTTGCTCGGGCTCGGTGAGGAAGAATTAGAGCGACTCAGATCCAGCCCAAAGTGGGAGCAGATTCTGCGCAAGACTGAGTTAGCGCGGGGATGAGCCGATGACCCCACCGGATCTTGAGAAGAGTCTGCGGCAGGTCATTGCCACGCTCGCCGAAGCTCACATGCTGGCCGACAGCAACCGTGTGGTCGCGGAAAGGCTTGGAGGTGATAGGAAGCGCTTGAGTTGGGCTAGACCTGTCGATCAGCCCACTATTCACTTGGAGCATGCGAGTCTGGCTGAGTACCTGGAAATCCTCAAACGCCGGGACTATCTCGTCCGCTTCACTGACCATAGCTTCGTCCAAATGTCCTTCGAGTTTGAGCGAAATCAGTTGGTCAAGCACCGCTATGCTTACATCCCGTGCCCAATTGCCATTCCAGAAGACGAGCAAGAATTCGTCCTCGAGCTGGGGGGCTTAGAGGATTATTTGTTGCTAATTTCTCCGGATGCCTTTACGGACCAAATGCGCTTGGGCGGTGCTTTTCGCTTTGACTACGACAAGCACGCCAGCGCGCCTGGACATCCGGTGTCGCACTTCACGCTGTTTGGCAACACCCCAGGTCTACGGCAATGCCGGATCCCAGTTTTTGCGCCTTTAAGTCCGTGGCATTTCGTGGCCTTCCTCTTCCAGCATTTCTATAGCGATTGGTTCAGGGAACACAAAGTCCTGGAACACCTCAAACCGCACTGGTTCGACCGTACTTTGACGGCGGCCGAGGCGCAGGAGCTTCATCTCGACTGGCGGCGAGAATGACCCCAATTGGTCCACCGGTATGACCAACCACGGGAAGAGTCGCTCTGTCCTGACTCGTCCCGCGATCTGTTTTCAGTGTACAATCTTGCAGAACCCATGAATCTGCACCCCCGATGTACTTGGACTTTGTACTTGAACTTTACACCTGAACCTTGCACTTGCACGATGCCCTTGGAACCGGCCATGAACTTGGCTGAGGTAACCGCGAATCCACGGATTCACCATCTACGATCTTTGGAAGGAACCTTGAGATGACACTGCTGACTCATTCGGCGCTTCGTCGCTGCTCCCTCGCCTTGACCCTGCTCGCACTTCCGGCTGCTGCGGAAGTTCAAGTCGAGTTCCACCCTGGAACTGTTCCCGTGCGGGTGACCGCCACGGCGAAACCTCAACAGCTCGCGACTGGGCCAGCCGTAATCCTGCCGTTTTACTACGTCGAAACCAACGACACGAGCGGTGAAACCACGCTCTATGCCGTGCGCAACAACAGCGCAGAACCGATCACCGTCCGTTACCGCTATTTCCGCGGCACCAGCCAAACGGCGGTGCTGGTCGAGGACCTGACGCTCGCCGCGCATGCGGTGCGCACCGTCAACTTGCGCAACGTGCAAGGGCTGCCCACAGGCAATAACCCGGTCGCCACCGGTTTTATGGTGGCTGAAGTCACCAACAGCGCGCTGCCGGCAGCCGTCATCTCCGGCGATTACTTCCGCTACGAACCACCAGAAGCAGCCAATGGTGGCGCGCTCTTGCCAGTGTCTGCGGCTGAGTGCCGACGCTGGAGCCATCGTTTCTTCAGCGGCGGGGCGTTCGGGGGCACTTCCCAGATCGCTTTCTTGGTGCAGAACCGCCCAGCCGAAGGTCCTGTCGTGGCTGGTAACGTCTTTGATGAAGCCGGCAATCAGGTCGGCACGGTGGCGATCACCAGCGACCAAGTCGCTTTCGAAATGTCGAATACTGACCTCCAGCTGCCGGTCAATTTTGGGTCGATCGAATGGGTCTTCCAAGGCGACGCTCATGGTGTCGTCACCTCGACGTTTACCGCGGGGGGCAACATTTCGGTCGGCACCGAAGCCGCATGCATCGAGGGGATCAATGACCCTCCACCCACTGGTACGGTCACGTTCGAGCTGCCCGGCACTTTCCTCACCTGCCGCCGCTGCGCCAACTGGCAGTACGACATGCCCTTCGCCGAGTATCGGCAGTTCGCGCGGGTCGTGGTCGATTTTGAAGTCTCCATCACGACGTGGGATCCGGACCGACCCAATGGCTTCCATTGCATTTTCTGGCTCAACAACGGGCAACAGTGGCAGGACATGATGGCCTACATGAACTCGCGCGGAACGCAAAATCGCGTGGTTTTCCAGTCGAATGGCCCGCTCGGCAATCCCATCGGGGTCGAGACCTATTCCAGCCCAGGCCTAGCCGAAGGCCAGACTTACCGCGTCCATTACGAATACGACACCATCGCGAAAGTCGTAGGCTATGAGATTCGCACCCTGTCCGGCCAGGTCCACGTCGCTGATTTCGTGGACTTACCGTCGGATGTGGGACTGCTGGGGACGAGCTATACCTTCATCCAGTTTGGCAGTCAGCCCGGCGGTCCGGTCGAGTCCCTGACCGAAGGCTGGAGCTGGTCGAATTTCCGAGCTCAATTCATTCCGTAAGTTGCCCTGGGGAGATTGGTCGGGGAGATTGCGTGAACCGGCACCACTTGACGGTGGCTGCCGGTTGCACGCGTCGCCATAGCCGGTTGCCGCCCCAGTCGGTCGCCTGTCGATAGTGCGTCGTGAGCAAGCTGAGCAAGCTCAAAACAGAGCGTTCATTCAAGTTCAAGAGTCTGACGATCCTCTTGCTCGTCACGATTCCAACGCTCGCCACCGCCTTTTTGATCTCCGGCCAGCTCGAGCGCCGACGCGTTCAGCGTGGACTGGCAGACCAGCAACGGGTTGTCGCCGAGCGCTATGCTGCACTCGTCGGCAGGGCATGGAACGACGCCTCGCCCGCTACCCTCGAACTTTTAGCGTCGACCTTGGCTCAGCACCCGGAAGTGCAGCGGGTGCGCATCCTCGACCAGAACGGCCACCCAGTGGCGACCGCTGGCGAGTTGGCTGGGGGTTCTGAGGCGCAAGACGTCACGGTCTTGATCCAGAATCCCCGCGGCAGAGTTTCGGCTGACACCCCAGTCGTCGACACCTCGGTCGTCGGCACTACTGCGGTGGTGGGTACCCTGGTGATCACTTTTAGCCAGGCCCAGCCGTTGCTGCAAGAGGTCGAGACCGACTTGGTCTTTGACCTACTCGTCCTTTCGCTGGTGGTGCTCGCCATGGTCAGCGGTACCCTGTTCATCAATCGCCAGATTGTGGGTCGCCCCTTGACCGCACTCCTAAACGCCATCCATGGTTCAGCCCAAGGCCAGACCCATCCCCGGGCGACCTGGAATTCGCGGGATGAGTTTGGGTTGATCATTGCAGCTTTCAACCAGATGCAGGAGCGGATTGAGCAGCACCAGCAAGCGCAAATCGAACGCGATGAGCAGCAGCGCCACCTGCTCGCCTGGGTCAAACGGCTGCACGGCGCTGCCTCTTACGAAGAACTCTTCGCCCTGATGCAGGAGGAGGTCGCGCAGCGCCTCGGCTATCAGCATGCCTGGCTTCACGTCCTGAAGAGCGATCAAAACCGCTTCCATTATCGTTTCTCGGACTTCGCTGGACCGCACCACGTCCCTGGCTTGACCGGGCTCGAACTCGCGGTTGACCCGCTATTTCAGGCCATTCTCAGCGCAGAACGCCCGCTCGTCATTGTTGACGCGCGCAGCGACCCGCGCTGCGATCCGCAATGGGTCGAAACCATGGGCAGCCGGACGCTGATCAACGTTCGTTTGGCTTTGCTCGATCACGGTATTGGGATCTTCGGCATGGGCACTCGCGGCGAGGAAGGCTGCCGCCCACCCTCTGCTGCGGCGGTCGATTACCTCGCAGCCATGGCCGAGCATGTGACCGTAGCTCTCGATCGCTTGCGTTTCGCGGAAGTAGGTCAGGAGGCTGAACGTGAACGGCAGCGGTTGCAGGCCCAGATCCTGCACGCGCAAAAGCTCGAAAGCCTGGGGGTTCTCGCCGGCGGCATTGCCAATGATTTCAACAATTTGATGACCGGGGTGCTGGGCT
>CAZCOV010000117.1:0-16198 GCA_964499975.1 uncultured Thermoanaerobaculia bacterium | reverse complement strand
TCGCCGAAAGTCACGGCGGTTGAAGGTGACGATGTAGCTGCAGCCCGCGGCAACGGCCAAGTCGAGGACCATCTCATCGTTGGGGTCCGTGAGCGTCGGCCGCCACCGGAAAAAGATAGCCTGCTGGTGTGCGACGCTGCACAGGGAGCCGAGAATGGTCTCGATTACCGAGGACGGCAACGACGTTGCCCGGTGGACGGCGTCTTCGTACTCGAGGGTCAGTGCCACCGAGAGACAGAGCTCAAAGCCCTCCCCAACCAAACCCAGCAGCCGAAACGAGGCACCTCTGCGAGAGCGCAGAGCCGAGACGATCACGCTGGTATCCAAGACCGCCCGCACAAGCATCACAACCAGATGCTACCATATTCGCTACCGCCTGCAGTAGCAGCCCGCCTTACCGGCAGCAATTCGTCCAACTAAACTTTTTGAACTTCTCGACAGCCCGACTTGGTTTCCTGACACTTTCGGCTACCAGCTGGGGCTGCCACATGAGCCGGCGCTTTCCGCGGGTCAAGCTGCGCGATTACAATGAGCGGTGGGGAAAGCACGGCTGAATGTCGCCCGCAGGCCCGGGTGGGTTTGGAGGTTGTATGAATCCCAGGAATCAAAGCGCTTGGCGCAGCGCCGGGCGGGTGCGCGCAAGCAAGCTGAGTTTGGTCGCGATCTGCCTGACGCTGACGGTTGGTGCTGCGGCCATAGCCCAGGCCATCACTTACGACGTGGTCTACATCCGCCAGCCCCGCTATGGCGACAACACCAACACCATCTGGCCAGAGGTCTTCCATCCGGCGCGGCTCGAGCCGGGCACCGACCTCATGCTGCTCCACCCCAACGGCAGTGAAGAAGTGTTGTTTGCCGGCGGCAACGGTGGAGTCACCGATCCGTTCGTGTCGTTCGATGGCCAATGGGTTTATTTCAGCTACTTTTACGACCTCCGCCTCAGCGAACTCAACCCGCAGCGCGACCACTTGCCCTACCGCGGCGCAGACATCTTCCGCATCCACGTCCCCAGCCGGCGGGTGGTGCAACTCACTTTCGGCGAGTTTGCGCCCAACACCGGCGCAGGTCATTGGGACGAGACCAACCCAGTCGACCCACCACCCCAGTTCAATCGTCTGGGCTATGGCGTCTTGAACTTGGGACCTTGCCCCTTGCCCGGCGGCAAGGTCGCGTTCACCAGCAATCGCCATGGTTTTACCCCGCAGAAAGGCTTCACCAGCCCGACCCTTCAGCTCTTTGTGATGGACGACGACGGCAAGAACGTCACGCCGATTGGGCCAATGACGATCTCGAGCGCGCTCCACCCCACCGTGCTTCAGGACGGCCGCCTGATCTGGAGCAGTCACGAAGACCAGGGACTGCGCGATACCCGGTTGTGGGGAATCTGGTCGATTTACCCCGACGGCCGCGCTTGGGGTCCGGTGGTGAGCGCGTTCAAGTCACCGCAAGCCTTCCACTTCATGACCCAGCTGGGAAATGGCGACCTGGTGATTGAGGACTACTACAACCTCAACAACAACGGCTTTGGTGCGCTCTACCGCGTGCCGCTCAACCCGCCGCCGGGTGAGCCGCCGTTCCATAGCGCTTTTCCCGCAGAAAATCCCGAGATCTTGCAGACCGTGGGGCAGGGCTTTCTCTATCCCTTTCGCATGCCCTTCACCCCCCGCGGCATGTACTCGCTGACCCCCTTCACCCACGCCGAGGACGAAGCCGCACCGGTGGGAGCGGGCAGCGTGCGGGTGGGCAAGTTCACCCATCCAGCCGCCGCGCCGGGCAATGACCTGCTGGTCGCCTGGACGCCGGGACCCGCAAATGACCTCAACCGGCCGACCCCGTTGCCTTACTACGATAGCGGGCTCTACCTCTTGCCCGGCGCGGACGAAATCTGGAGTCCGAACGAGTTGGTCCTGCTCAAAAACAGTCCGGCTTACAACGAAGCCTGGCCCCGGGCACTGGTGCCGTACAGCGCGGTCCATGGCGTGGCGGCGCCCACGGAAATGTCCTGGTTGCCCAATGATGGCAGCGTCCACCCCTTGCTCCCAGCCGGAACCCCCTTTGGTCTCGTCGGCTCCAGCAGCCTCTACAAGCGTGAGAGTTTCCCCGGACACGTCACCCCGTGGAGCAACACCTTCGACGGCCTCGACGCTTTGAACACTTCCGAAAATGGGCAAAGCAGCAACTGGGAGTGGCAAGGCGCCGACGCTGGCAAGTACCGCAACAGCGACATCTGGGCGGTGCGCATTGTCGCGCTCGAAGCCAACACCCACCGTTCGTATGGTCCGAACGAAGGGCGTCATTTTGTCAACCATGCGGGCGAGCGCATGCGCATCCTGGGGGAAATCCCGTTGCGCAAGTTCGGTCCGGGCGGGACCCCCATCCTCGACCCCGAAGGCAACCCCGACACCAGCTTCCTCGCCAAAATCCCGGCCGACACCCCCTTCACTTTCCAAACCCTCGACCGCAAAGGCATGGTCCTCAACATGGCGCAGACCTGGCATCAAGTGCGTCCGGGGGAGCTCCGCGCCAACTGCGGCGGCTGCCACGCGCACAGCCAGACACCCCTCGATTTCGCCACAACCGCAGCCGCCCAACCGGGCTATCCGGTGTACGACCTCGCCAAAGTGACCCCACTCATCACCCACAACCCGTCGGGTGACCCCGGTCTCGAAGTGGTGCCAGCCGCTGCGGTCAACCTCGAGTTTTACCGCGACATCCGGCCCCTGTTGCAGCGCAGCTGTGTGCCTTGCCACACCCAAAGCAACCCCAGTCCACCTGGCAATCTGGTGCTCGACGATCTCACCTTGGACGATGACCTGCCCGGCGACTACCGCCGACTGGCAGCTGACGAGGATGCTCAGTGGGGTCACCCGCCGGTGATCGCCACGGGCACGTGGCGACAGACCAACGCCAGCCGTTACGTCCGCAAGTTCCAGAGCCGGCGCAGCCTCTTGCTCTGGAAAATCTTCGGTCAACGGCTGGATGGCTGGAGCAATGCCGACCATCCCACCGAAACCATCCCAGGCAACCCCGCGACCCTTCCCGCAGGTGCTGACCCCAATGCCGCGGACCTCGATTTCACTGGAACCGCCATGCCACCTCCGGGCAGCGGTGTGCCTGCGCTCTCTAACGAAGAAAAGCTGCGCTTCGTCCGCTGGGTCGACCTCGGCTGCCCGATCAACACCGGACAAGGAAGCAATGCCAATTACGGCTGGTTCCTCGACGACCAACGCCCGACCTTGACCGTGAGCTTGCCGCGTCCTGGCTACAACCCTGACCCCGTCACCCGCTTTCGGGTTGGCTTGGCGGACGCTTATACCGGCATCAACGGGAGCACGCTATCGCTCAAAGCGAGCTTTACGGTCGCGGGGCGCGCGCCGGGCGTTGAACTAGCGGACCTAGCCGTCGAAGTGGGGGACGGCATCTACGAGATCGTGCTCGGTCCACCCTTGCCCGCGCTCTTCAAGCAACGCCTCGACGTCCAAGTTGCCGACCTGGCCGGCAACTTGACCCGGGTCGCCCGCACCTTTTCCACCGTCCCCGAAACTCCGCTCATCGTCGACGGCTTCGAAAGCGGCAACACCCTTGCCTGGTCGACGGCAACGCATCGCTGACCCAACTGGCAGCGGAGAAAATATCCCCTGCTGACGAAGATCTGGCAGGAGATCTAGCAGGTGTCGAGACGTCGAGAGCCATGGCTTGCAATTTGATTTCTTTGTGATATCATTTAGATATCTAGGAGGTCCTTCATGAACCCACCCAACCCCAAAGCTGACCCCATCCGAGAAACCGAACACCCGACGTGGAACGGAATCCTCGTGGTCCTCGTGTTGCTCGCCTTGGTTGCTCTCTGCCTTTACCGGCTGATCACCAGCGCCATGGCGGGGAACATCGGGCAAGTGATCGAGAGCGTGATCGTCATGGTGGTGGCGATTTTCCTGCTCAGCGGCTTGTTCATGGTCGAACCAAACCAGGCCAAAGTGCTGCTCCTCTTCGGGGCCTACCGCGGTACTGCCAAAGTCCCAGGTCTGCGCTTTGCCAACCCGTTCTTGACCAAGAAGGCGATCTCTCAACGAGTGCGCAACTTCGAGACCGAGCACCTCAAAGTCAATGATGCCAACGGCAACCCGATCGAAATCGCCGCGGTCGTGGTGTGGCGGGTGGTCGACACCGCCGAAGCCATGTTTCAAGTCGACAACTACGAAGACTTCGTCCATGTCCAGAGCGAAGCAGCTCTGCGCAACTTGGCCACCCGCTACCCCTACGACTCCCACGACGGGGATCATGAAACTTCCCTGCGCGGCAATACGGCCTTCGTGGCGGAAGAGCTCAAGAAGGAAATCCAGGACCGCTTGGAGCAAGCTGGGGTGGCTGTCCAGGAAGCGCGATTCAGCCATCTGGCCTACTCCCCGGAGATCGCACACGCCATGCTCCAGCGTCAGCAGGCGAGTGCGATCATTGCAGCGCGGCAGAAGATCGTGGACGGCGCCGTCGGTATGGTGGAAATGGCGCTCGATCGCTTGGCCGCGAAGAAAATCGTCGACCTCGACGGCGAGCGCAAAGCCGCCATGGTTTCGAACTTGCTCGTGGTGTTGTGCAGCGATCGGGCGGCCAGCCCGGTGATCAACGCCGGCACCCTATACTGAGTGCCCCGAAGTCGGCCCACGATGGCAGAGCGCAAGGCTTTTCTCCTACGGCTCGACCCGCTGCTCTATGACGCCCTCCAGCGCTGGTCAGCTGATGAGTTGCGCAGCCTCAATGGGCAAATCGAATTCTTGCTGCGCCAGGCGCTCCAGAACCAGGGGCGCCTGCCCGCTTCTCTTCGTACTGCGAAAAAAGACGCACCGCAGGATTGAGGAGACGCTCAAAACGCCAGCACCACTCCAGCGCGCACCTCACCCTGGATGAGGTAAGTGCCGTCTGCGCCGTAGCAGTCACCCAAAAAATCGCAGAAGACCTCGTCGCCTTCATCGATCAAGGTGCTAAAAGCCCGGACCTCGAAGCGCAAGCCGAGGTGGTTGTTGAACAGGATTTTGACCCCTCCCCCCGCGCTCGCTGAGAAGCGCGCGAGATCGTCGAGGCCGGTGGTGTCGAAACTGAAGTGGGTGGCGCCCAGGCTGAAAACCACGAAAGGACGGATCTGGCCAGGAGCCCACTGATAAAGGATCCCCGCGTGGTAGTAGTTGACGTCGAGGGGAAACAGATCCACTCCAGGATCGAGGAAGCCGAAATCCTCTTCCAGCGCGGTTTCCTGACGGCTCAAATTGAGTTCGAAGTAGAGATCCCGGCTGATCCGGAAATCAAGCACGATCCCCAGGCTTTCACCGTCATCGACTTCGAGGTCGAGAAACTCGTCGAAAAGGAAACGGTCGGTCGTGAACTGCCCACCAAACCGCGTCCCGACAAAAGGCGTGACCTCGACCCGCTGGGCTGAAGCCACAGACGGCGCCAGGGAAGCGAGCCACAGCAACGCTACCAAGATTTTCTGAGGCGATATCTGGAACAGCTGAACGCGCATTTTTTCCTCCTTCAGTGCAATCCCGTCGCCCTCAACTTGAGCGCAGACGCCGTCCGCGCACCTTGAGGCATTCTATCGCCCCAGCGGTCTCTTCACCCAGGTGCAAAAGCGAGCAAGTGACGTCAGTGGGGGCTGGGGGATTACAGCCCGGTCTGGCGCGGACGCCAACGCCAACGGCGGAGGTCGACCCGCTGGCGCGTATCGAACACCACGCCTTCAGCTTCGAGCAACACGCGCTGCAAGGGTTCGTGGCCCGGAGTCGCCCGCAGACTGATCATCCCTTGGGCGTTGATCACCCGATGCCAGGGCACGGTGGTGCTCGCGGGCAACGCGTGGAGGGCATAGCCGACCTGCCGCGCATGGCCCGCAAGTCCGGCCAGCGTCGCGACTTGACCATAGGTCGCAACGCGTCCGCGCGGGATTTTGCGGACCACGGCATAGATTCTCGAATAGGTGTCGTCGTGGGTTTTCATCCATAGAAGCCTAACCGAAGTCGCTTTGACCTTCACCCGCGGTTGGTGTAGGCTGCAGCCACAATTAGGTTAGGGTTAGGCAGCCCAACGAAATCCAGCCCAATGAAATCCAGCCCGATGAAATCCAGCCCGATGATCCAGCCCGATGAAAACGCTCCGCTTCAACCCGATTCCAGCCCCGCTGCCAGCACAGTTCGTGAGTTCTGGCTTCGTGAGTTCTGGTTTCGTGCGTCTGGTCGCCTGACCCCAGGCAGAGGATTCAAGCGATGAAAGTCTCTCTGATCAAGCCTCCCAGCAGCGGCATTCTCGGCCTCGAAATGATCACTTTTGTCGAACCTCTGGGGCTCGCCTGCGTGGCCGGCACCCTCGAACCCGAAGGGCACGAATGCCAGATCCTCGACTTGCGGCTCGACGGTCTCGAAAACGGTCTCGCGGCTTGCCAGACTTTCGGTCCTGATCTGGTCGGCATTCAGTGCAACTTCACGACCGAACGTTTCCGCACCCGGCAGCTTGCCCAGCGGATCAAGGCCCTGCTGCCGCAAACCCAGGTGGTCATCGGCGGTCACGATGCTTCGCGGGACCCAGCCTGGTTCGTCGACCCGGCGATTGACGCCGTGGCGATCGGGGATGGCGAAGAAATCATGCTACCGCTCGTTGATGCGCTCGAACGCGGAACCGACCTGCAGCAAGTCCCCGGGCTCCAGCTCAACCGCAAAAGTGGTCCGGTCGTCACCGGACACGCTCCAGCGCGGCGTGACGTCGACAGCTTGCCCTTGCCCGCGCGCCATTTGCTGCGCCGTTACGCCCCCCACTACTTCATCAATTTCCGCAAGCCCCTCGCGCTCCTCGAAACCGCCCGCGGCTGCCCTTTTAAGTGCAACTTCTGTTCGGTGTGGAAGTTTCATGAAAGCACTTTCCGCGAGAAGAGTCCGGAGCGGGTGGTGCAAGAGCTGGCCACGATCGAGGCGCCCAACGTTTTCATCACCGACGACATCTTCTGGATGGACGTCAAACGGGGCAAAGAAATGGCGCGGCAAATCAAGGCCGCGGGAATCAAAAAATATTTCACGGTGCAGACCCGCACTGACATCATCTGCCGCCATCCCGAACTCATCGAGATGTGGAAAGACTGCGGTCATCTCGCCATTTTCCTTGGCGTTGAAAAAGTGGACGATGCAGGACTCGCAGCAGTCAACAAGAAAAACAAGGCGTCGAACAACTTGCGGGCGATTGAAATCTTAAAAGAACTGGGCGTGGGTTTCACCTGCAACTTCATCGTCGACCCGGACTGGGACTATGAAGACTTCAGCCGCTTGCGCGAGTGGATTTCCGTTCACGGCACTTACAACAGCGGCTTTTCCGTCTTGACCCCGCTCCCCGGCACTGACTTGTGGGACGATGTTGAGAAAAATGTGACGACCCGCGATTGGGAGATGTACGACATCGTCCACTCCGTGCTGCCGACCCGGCTGCCGCTCACAGAGTTCTATGCCGAATACTCCAAGCTGTGGCACCATGCCCTCGAGGTCCGCTACCGGTACCGCGGGCGCACCCGCATGTACCTGCAGCTCGCCGGGGCCCTGGTCACCGGACAAGTCACCCTGAACGACGCGCGCAAAGGCTGGAACTTGGCGAAAGAGCTCAGCCGTCCAGAAACCTTCTTGCGCGGGCATCACGAAAGCGCAGCGCGGACCCAAGCCGCTTGCGGTTGAGCGCTGACCCTATCCCGATCCTGGTCGTTTCGCTGCACTGAGGGCCGACGGCGCCATGGTGACGCAGCGCCTTTCATCCGTTAGATTTCAGGGCAAGGAGAACTGTATGGCGGAGCTGAAAACCAAACTCAATGATGGGGATGTGCAAGGCTTCCTCAATGCCGTCACCGATGAACGCCAGCGTCGCGATTCGTTCGCACTCGTAGATTTGATGCGAAAAATCACCGGCGACGAGCCCAAAATGTGGGGCAGCAGCATTGTCGGTTTTGGTAGCTATCATTACAAATACGCGAGCGGACGCGAAGGCGATTGGTTTGTCACCGGTTTTTCGCCGCGCAAGCAAAACATGACGCTTTACATCATGGCAGGCTTCAGCCGTTATGGGGAGCTGCTGAAAAAGTTGGGCAAGCACAAGATCGGCAAATCTTGCTTGTACATCAAATCCCTGGACGACATCGACCTTGAGACGCTCGCGGAAATGGTCGAGCAGTCGGTTCGTCATGTCGCCAAAACCTACAGCTGACCCGCCGGGATCCTCGCCGGGAGCTCCCCCCTCGATCACCCGCCTGCTTTTGGCCTGGAGCGACGGCGATGAACAGGCGCTCGCTGAACTCACACCCCTCATCTACCCCGAGCTGCGCAAGATCGCCCGCGCTTACATGCGCCGCGAGACCGCGGGGCACACCCTGGAAACAACCGGCCTCGTCCATGAAGCTTTCTTGCGTTTGGTCGGGGTCGAAGTTGCCTGGCAAGACCGCCATCATTTCTTTGCCCTGGCTGCGCGCTTGATGCGCCGCATCTTGGTCGACCATGCACGGCACCGTCAGCTGGATCGCGCAGGGCGTGAGCAGCTCGGGCTCAAGCTCGGCAGCGCCCCCCCGGGGTCGTCCGCCGTGGATCTGCTGGCGCTCGACCTAGCGCTCACCAAGCTGATGGCTCAGGACGAGCGCAAAGGCCAGCTGATCGAGCTGCGCTTCTTCGGCGGTCTCACCAACGAAGAGGCCGGGGAGGTCCTGCAACTCTCTTTGGCCACGGTCGAGCGCGAAATTCGCATCGCCAAAGCCTGGCTCGGACGCGAGCTGGGGCAGCGCAAGACCGTGGAAAGCAGCACATGAGCCCGGAGCGCTGGCAACGCCTTCAAGACCTCTACGAGCGCGCCATCTCGCTCACGGTGGACGAACGCCCCCGCTTTTTAGCGACGGCCTGCAGCGACGATCCCGCGCTGCAGCGCGAGGTCGAGTCGTTGCTGGCTGCAGACAGCCAGTGGGAACCGCGGGTCACAGCCGCAATCGACGCGGTTTTCAGCACGGCTTTCGCGCGCACGGCGGTCAACGGGCGAGCGCACATCGGCCCCTACAGGGTTGTGCGCGAACTCGGGCGCGGCGGCATGAGCACGGTTTATCTGGCCGAACGCGACGATAACCAGTACCTCATGCAAGTCGCGGTCAAAGTGATCAAACGCGGGATGGAAACGGAAGAGGTCGTGCAGCGATTGCGTCAGGAGCGGCAAATCCTCGCTTCGCTCAGCCATCCAAACATCGCCCGCCTGCTCGACGGCGGTAGCACCGACGACGGCTTGCCCTACTTTGTGATGGAGCACATCGACGGCGAACCGATCGACCTGTATTGCCAGCGCCGCGGTCTTTCGCTCCTCAGTCGAGTGGAGTTGTTCCGCGAGGTTTGCGCGGCGGTGTTGTACGCGCATCAGAACCTGGTCATCCATCGTGACATCAAGCCTTCGAACCTTCTCGTCACCCAGCTCGGGGTGCCCAAACTGCTCGATTTCGGGATCGCCAAGCTGCTCGATCCCGGACTTTTGCCCGGCAGTCAGGCGCGGACCGCACCGGGAGTGATCGCTTTGACCCCAGAGTTTGCCAGCCCAGAGCAAATGCGCGGAGAGCCGTTGAGCACGGCCACCGACATTTACTCGTTGGGGGTGGTGCTTTACCTTTTGCTGACCGACCGCCATCCTCATGCCCTGGAAGGGCGGACCCTCCAAGACCTGGAGCGCCTCATCCGCACCACCTCGCCGCCGCGGCCAAGCACGGTGGCCGTGGCAGAGCGCGCACCCCTGCTGCGCGGCGACCTGGACACCATCTTGCTCAAAGCCCTGCACCAGGATCCGCAACAACGCTATGCCTCGGTCGAGCAGTTGAGCGAGGACTTGCGGCGGTACCGCGATGGTTTGCCCGTGCTCGCCCGCCCTGACGCCCTCGGCTACCGAATGGGCAAGTTCGTCCGAAGGCACCGCGCCGGGGTCATTGCTGCGGGGTTGGTCGCCATGAGTTTGCTCGGCGGGATTCTGGCCACGGTCCGCCAAGCCAGGATTGCCGAGCGCGCCCGAGAACGGGCAGAAGAGGTCCGCGATTTTCTGATCAGTATCTTCCACTTGGCCGACCCCGTGGTCACCCGCGGTGAGACGGTGACCGCACGCGAGATCCTGCGCCAGGGTGCCGCGCGCATCACTCGCGAACTGGGCGGCCAACCTGCGGACCGCGCCATGCTGATGGACGCGATCGGGCGCAGCTACCATCAGCTGGGGCTTTACGCGGACGCGCGTCCGCTGCTCGAACAAGCGCTGCAGCTGCGGCAGGAAGCCAGGGGCCCGAGCCTGGAAGTGGCGGAAAGCCTGCACAGCCTGGGCGAACTGCTCTTCGTCCAGGGCGACTTGGCTCAAGCCGAAAAGAGTTTGCGTGACGCTCTGGCGCTGCGTCAGAAGCTGCTGGGGGAACGCCATGCGGCGGTGGCAGAAACCCTCAACAGCCTCGGGGTCATCGCCTACGCGCGCGGCGACCCGCGGCGCGCTGACCCGCTGCTGCGCCAAGCCCTGACCTTGCGCAAGGCGGTCCTCGGCCCCGCGCATCCCGCGGTGGCGGAATCGCTCAGTAACCTGGCTGCGGTGCTGGCAGCCGAGGGACAGCAGGGTTCAGCCTTGGAGCTTTACCGCGAGGCGCTGGCTTTGCAGCGCCGGGTGCTGGGGGAGGAGCACCCTGACGTGGCCACGACTTGCACCAGCCTGGCCAAAGTGCTGTACGAACAAAAGGACTACGCCGGGGCCGAGGAGTTGGCGCGTCAGGCATTGGCGATTCGGCGGACGGTCTTTGGCGCAGCACACCCCGCGGTGGCCACCGCCCTGCGGCAGCTGGCGGCCGTGCTTTACGCGCGGGGCGACTATGCGCAGGCTGAACCGCTGGGACGTGAGGCCCTGGCGCTGCAGCGGCAACTGCTCGGCAACGACCATCTCGAACTCAGCCTCACCCTCAACAATCTCGCCGATGTGCTGACCGCCCAGGGGGATCCCGCGAGTGCCGAACCCTTGTACCGCGAAGCCCTGGCGATCCGGACCCTGCGACTGGAGCCCAAAGACCTCCGGGTGGCTGCGAGCCAACGTCAGCTGGGAGCCTGTTTGCTGGCGTTGGGACGCTATGCCGAAGCCGAGCCGTTGCTGCTCGCCAGCTATCCCCTGCTGCAAAACGGCCTGGGCGACGACCATCCGGTGACCCGGCAAGCGCGGCAGGAGTTGTTCGAGCTGTATCGCCGCTGGGGCCGCGCCGCAGCCGCAGCGCATTACCTGGACGGCTCTTGATCGCCCCAAGGTCTCACGTCCCAGCGCTCAAGCTGATCACCGCGACCCCATCCGCGAGCGCGCAATCGTCGGTCGTGCCGATCACCAGGACCTCGCCCTCTGCAGTAGCGATCAAGCCGAAAGGCGCGAATTCCTGATTTAGGGCAGCGGCCAGGTCAGCGGCGAGCACGCTGCTGGTGACCATTTCCGGATCAGCGGTGAGCAGGAGCAAGCGCAGCTGCGCCACTAACATCCTGCGCTCTTGCAGCAGCTGCAGGCCACCCATGACCGATCGGGGTCTCGGCGGCGGGCAAAGCGTCTCGATTGCGGCTTCGACCAAGATCGGGTTGTCGAGCAGGCGGACCAAGCCCCCGGTGGCCACCGGATTGAGTGAGATCACCAAATTGTGTGGGGTGAACGGCAATCCTTTGCGCCCCCCGCCTGGCCTTCTCCGCAGCGCTCCTGTCGCGGGGTCACTCTGTTTGGAAGCGACCGTTCCCGGAGACAAAGCGAGTGCAGAAAACGCGGCGTCGGTGGTTGGCATGCCCTCGAACCAACTGATGTTCGTCAAGCCGTAGAGGCGATTGCCGCGCAGCAGGGCCGCATCGGGCAAGGCCAACCGTTCGCCCACTGCGAGATGCAGCTCCCCGGTGGTGACCGTGCCGATCGGGTTGAGCTGGGCGACCAGTCCGGCCGACTCGATGCTGATCACGGTGGCGGTGAAGCCCGAGACCCCGTCGCTGAAAAAGAGGGCGTGATCTTGCGGATGGGGTCCGAAGTTGCTACCAAAAATCATGAAGGTGTCGCCCGCCAAGCCCAGCTTGGGAGCGATATCGCTGATCGCCGGCCCTTGGCTCCAAAGAGCCCCCGCGTGCAAGACGAGCAGGGCAGCGAGCAGCCAGCAACGATCGTTCCTAGTCATTGTGGCTCTCCTGAAGAAATTGCGTGAGTCGCGGAGAAGGCGGGTCCGCCGGAACGCCCAGCGGACCCAGAGCCACTCCCACGAGCTACGGGTTGACGACCTTGTAGCGGAAGGTGTTGGCTTGGGGCGGATCGTCATAAGCCATCAAGAACAAATCGAGATTGCCATCGTTGTCGACGTCGAAGAGCAGGGGATCTGCACCGTCAGCTTCGTTGCCCACCCCCCAGACGTGGACCGGTTGGCTCCACGTTGAAGTGGTACCACTCAGATTCAAGTTCCAGCCGATCCGATAGCGGAAGGTGTTGGGTCCCGGCGGGTTGTCATAGGCCATCAGCAGCATCTCCGGCCGTCCGTTGCGGTCCAAATCAGCGACGGTAACCCCGGCGCCTTGGGCTTGGTGGCCCACCCCGTCGATCACCTGGGTCCCACTCCACGAACTGGCCTGGCCACTGTTGCTCAGATTCCACCCGATCTTGTAACGGAACGTGTTTTGTCCAGGGGGGTTGTCGTAGGCCATGAGGATCATGTCGAGTCGGCCATTGCCGTCGAGGTCGGCGAGTTCGAGCCCCGCTCCCTGGGTTTCATGACCCACCCCAGCAACGGTGATGGTGTTACTCCAGTTGGCGGTGGCCCCGGTGTTCAAGTTCCAGCCGATTTTGTAGCGGAAGGTGTTGGCCCCCGGCGGGTTGTCATCAGCCATGAGGACCATGTCGAGCTGGCCGTTGTTGTCGAGGTCCGCCACCTTGACACTCGCTCCCTGGCCTTCGTCACCGACGCCGGCGACTTCGTGATAACCCGACCACGCGTTGGCTTCACCGCTGGCGTCGAGGTCCCAACCGATCTTGTAGCGGAACGCGTTGGCTCCGGGCGGAGCATCGTAAGCCATCAAGACCATGTCGGGAGTGCCATTGCCGTTCAAGTCGGCGATTTCCATGCCTGCCCCTTGGGCGTCCCAACCCACGCCGTCGACCGTGATCTGCGCGCCCTGCCACCACGCCCAACCGAGCCAACGCGGCGACTGGGTGCAGCGGAAGCGCTGAACGCGGATCCGGTACTGGCCGGTCAAGGGCGCTGTGAACTCGACGATCTCGTAGGTGTTGTCCCAGCTCACCGAGCGGGCGATCTCCGCGCCGGTGGGGTCGAGGATGGACAAGTCGAGGTCGGCGCTGGGTTCGTTGGCGTAACGCGCGTAGGTGGGCTCTTGATCCCAAGCGATGGCGATGCGGGTCGGCCGGCCGCGGAGCAGTTGCATCGTCTGCACGTCGAGGTTGAAGGGCTGCGTGCAGCCATAAGCGCGAGCGCCCCACCGTCGCCGTTCGCCATCGAAAGCGGTGAGCAAGGCTTCATCCAAAGCGACGCCGCCGGCCCCGTCTTGATCGCTCAAGCGGCTATTGCCTTCGATGTTGTGGACTGCGGTCGCCATCAAGATGGCCTTGGTCGCTTCCGGCCAGACGCGGAGCGTGGGGTCGCGCTCGAACAAGAGACCTGCGCCTCCGGTGACCTGCGGAGCAGCAAAGCTGGTGCCGCTTCCCACCCCACCGGTCCAGGGAGCTCCGTGCGTGGTCGAGTTGATGTTGGTTCCCGGTGCCGACACTTCCGGTTTCTCGCGATCCCCCCGGGTTGACGGGGGATCGACGAAACTGGAGCAGGGGCCCATCCCGTCATCACTCCATTCCACCGTATCGCGATCGTCGAAGTTACCCACGGTGATCACATTGTAAGCACGGCCGGGGCTGGTGATAATGCCACCCCCAATGCCGCAGGGGCAGGAGTTGCCGGCCGCGACCACCACCGTCCGCCGGTTGTTGATCACCATGTCGTCATAGAAGCCGTCGATGTTGTTGAGCGTGGGAACCCGGCCGATCGCACCAAAGCTCAAGTTCAAGGCCAGGCAGCCCTGATTGGCCGCCCATGTCGCGGCTTGCATCAATTCATTGTCGATGTTGGGACGCCTAAAACAAGACCCTGCGGCAAAAAGGGCGGCACCCCGAGCTGCACCCGTACGCGTGGCATGGGTGCTGGCGATGACCCCGGCAACCGCGGTGCTGTGCGGGTCGAGACAAGCATTGGTCGCGTTTTGGGTGACCCCGGCAAGGAACGGATTGCCTCCGACCACGATACCGCCGACCTCGATCACCCCGAGGCGGATACCGTTCCCGGTCACCCCCTGGCTGTGCACCAGGTTGGAGCGGACCACGGGTCCGGCGATCTCGAGGGTTTGCTCGAAGCTCAAAGCTGCGCGGATCCTGCTCACTTGCGGCCAGCCCGCCACTTGCACGATCTGCGGGGGCAAAAGACGAGCAAAAACCACGGGCGCCATTTCATGGGCCACGACGTCACTCCCCAAGCTGTTCAGCTGGACAGCAAAGGGCTCGGTCACCGCCTGCGTTCGCTGCGCGTGGTAGTGGTCGACCGCCGCGAGGTAGGCGTCGATCTCTTCCGGCGTGGCGTCGCTGTCCGCTGGGGGAGGCTGGGGTTCTGCGCCAGGGAGCTCTGCCGGGAGGTGGAGCCAGATCATCACGCCAACCGGCTCTTGCGGCGGAGCTACCACCAGTTGTTCGGCGAGCGCGGGATCGAGCTTGCCGTAGATCGCGTCCGCCAAAATCTCCTCCTGCGCGGCTAGGCCGTCGACGTCGACCGCGAGACCCGCCGCATCGAGCGCCACGCGGTGCAGCGTTCCCCCCGGGGCTTCCACTTTGAACACTTGTGCGGTCGTCCCGAGCAGCTCGAAACGGGTCTCGGTAGCGCTGATGACCGAAAAATCCTCAGCCAGGCCACCGAGCATGCCAGCGGCGGTTTCGCGCGCGCGTTCGGCGAAGAAAGCGGGCCGGAGCAGCGCCTGCAGCGAGGTCTGGGCCAGACCGCGGACTTGCGCGGGTTCGCCGGCTGGGATTGCCGGATCACCCACTTCAAAGCGGACGAGCACGCTGTGGGGATCGGCAAAATGGAACTGTCCGGGGAGCTCGAGCACCATCCGGGATGGACCCTGCTCGGGCTCGGGTGCCGGCAGCCCGTTGCTCGCCAGTTGCAGCGACTGCCACGGGAGCCCAGCGAGCGCGGGCCAGCTGAGTTGCTCGACCGGCAAGAAACCATCGATCACGGTCCAGTCGACGCGCAGCACCACCAGCGGACGGAACTCACTCTGGGTCAGTTCGAGCGCCAGCTGGAACAGTCCATTGCCGAGCGAAATTGGGCGCAGCCCATGACCAATGGCGGGCGGATCCAAGCTGCGCACCGGCTCATCGTCGAGCAGCCAATGGAAAGCCGAGTCATTGCCGCGGGGCACAGCGTCGAGAAACGCGTGGTCACTGCAAATGCCGACATGGGCCCACTGCCCAGGTGGCAAGGTGCTAGCACCAAACCGGACCAAGTAGCCGCCGCCGGTGTCGTAGCCCTTGTGGGTGGGCAGGCCAAACGGATTCTGCGGACCTTGAGCAAACGCCGACACAGTGTTGGGGCCGCGCAAGTTGAGCCCGATCCCGTTCACGTTCTGACCGGTGAGGTTGATGAAGTCGTAAGCAAAGGCATAGTTGTGACAAGGCGCTGGGCAAGAAGCTTCTGGCGGGATAGGCCCGGTGATGATCGCTCGCGCCGGAGGGCTCACGAGCGCCAGGACCAGGCACAGAGCCGCGAGCCGTCCATACCCGTGCTGCGCTTTGTGGGGAGATGCGTCCATATCTTCTCCTTCTGGCTGAACCGCCCGAACCGGGCAGCGGGTTTTGGGGGACAGGTCATTCCCGTCCTTCTCAGCCCACCAGCGGGCCAGTGGAGAAAAACCCCTCAAATTTTTTTTGTGGTCCCGGACATGCCGTCTCTTCAACCTGGCGGCTGATGCGACATCGAAAATACCGATTGACACGCCAGAAGATTTGCGCTAGGACGTCCGTGAACAGGGCACGCTCCTTCTCCGAGCCACCTGCCATCGACGACGGGGCGCGCCAGACGTCACGAATCCTGAGCCCGTGAACGGTGTTATCCTGAGGTGATGGACGAGAACCGCCCTCCCTACCA
>CAZCOV010000116.1:10538-16250 GCA_964499975.1 uncultured Thermoanaerobaculia bacterium | reverse complement strand
CTGCCCCACGAGCAGCGCGACGGCCACCACTGGCACGCCCGCCCGCAGGAGCGCCCTGCGGTACGGTGCATAGCCCGCATGCACGGCGCCCACGTCCGTCGCCGCGTAGGAGTTCGTAAGAACCGTGACTTTGACGCCGCGCGCCACCAATTCCCCTGGCTGGGCACGGGTCAAAAGGTGCAGGTCGAGCGAGGTGGGGACCACGGCCGCGCCGACCGCGCGAGCTGCAGCCACTTCTGCCAGGGTGGCGAGCACTGCGAAGTGAATGGTCCCGGCAACGACTTGCTGCTCGTCTTGCGTCTTAAGCACTACACTCGCGGGGTCTAAACCGGGGCGAAGGCCCAAAGCGTCGTTGAAAAATCGGCTCATCGTCGCCTCTCACTATCGGTCAAAACGAGATCACGTACTGATCGTCACGGATCAGCGCAACCCTTTGTCCGTCGGGCATTTCCAGGTCGGCCTGGAGCACGCTGACTTGCGGCTGGGTCGCGGGTAGGTAGACCCAATCGATGTGGACCACGGCTTCGGGTCGGCTGAAATCCGCTGCGCCGACTTGCCCACCAAAATGATCGCTGCGGCCAAAAGCGATGTGGAGCCCCAGCTTTTCATCGAGCAAGATCTCGCCGATCGGGGCGAGCCCCAGCGACGCTAAAACGCCCAACCCGAACTCGGCGAGGTTGCCGTAAGCGGGTTCCTCCGCCAACCGCTGGGCTTGCCGATCCGCTTGCGGTCCACGGCTTTCGACCGCCACTGCGCGGTTGTGCTCGATGCGGAAAAACACGACTTCGTCCGCAAATTGCACGGGCAAAGTGCCAGCCGACCGGCTGGGGTCCCCGGGCCGTTCGCCTTCGTAGGGTACGATGTATGCCTCGCCTGAAGGCAAGTTCGCAGCCGTACCCGGCGTGCGGCACAGACCGCTCGAAGCGTGGCCGGGGTGATAGCGCAAGTCGAGGTACAGCCGGGCTTCTTGGCTGCCAACGCGGAAGCGCAGCTCTGCCCCAACCGCCAAATCGAGGAGGTTCTTGAAGCGCATCACGCGACGATCGACCTCGGCGTAGTCGAGACGGAGCGCAGGCAGCATTTCCGCGCAAAAACCCGGCATGGTCGCCGCGCGAAAGCCGATCTGCTTGGCCGCCAGCTTGAGCGGTGCAGTGGCGGAAAATTGGGTCATCGCGAGCAGGATCTGGTGCTCGGCAAGTACCTGGGACAGGGCAACCCCAGCCCGCGGATCGAGCTGGTCAGCGTGGTCGGGCAGCGACCCGAGAAACGGCCAGGCCAGCGCCGGTAGGTCCGCGTTGTTGCACCGCACATTGCGGTAGAACCACATCCGCGGGATGAGACCGAGGGCTGCTTCCGCGCTTTCGAGCAGCTGCAACCAGCTGGCAGCAAGTTCCCGTCGCGCCCGCCACCGCGGTTCATCAGGCACCACGTCATCGGGCAAATCGACGAGCAAGGCCAAGTGAGAATCCGTGGACCGCGGCGCAAAAACCCGACGGACCAAGTCCACAAGTTCGGGCTCTGACAAGGCGGACGAGCGCAAATCCATCAACGGGGGTCCCAACCCGCGACGTTCTTCGAACTCCCCTGCTGGATCAGGCTTTCGAAGCGCTTGAGCAGAGGGGAAGGTTCATCTGGGTCGATGCGGATATCGAGCACAAAAGGATGTCGACTAGCCATGGCCCGATCGAGGGCAGCAGCGAGGTCGGGTTCGCGCTCGACCCGACAGCCGTCAGCCCCCATGGAACGGGCCAAGCCCACGAAATCGACGCAGGGAAAGTCGGTGTGGGCAGGACAAAGACCGAGGGCTCGGTGGCCATCCCGACACATGCCATAGCCGGAGTCATTGAGCACGATCCAGACCGCGGGCGCGCTGTATTGGACCGCCGTGCTGACCTCTGAATTCATCAGCATCGAACCGTCGCCCACGACTGCCACCGCTTTGCGACCAGTCTGGGCCAGGGCCGCCCCGACCACTCCCGAGGTGCAGTGCCCCATCGAGCCAAAAAGCGTGCTGACCCGGTAGCGATGGGGAGTGGCAAAGCGCAAGTAGTGGTTACACCAGGCAAAAGCATTGCCGCATTCGCTGAGGACCAAAGCGTCGGTCCGCGCGACGATCTGGCGCTGAATCGCTTGCATCAAAACCTGTGGCCGCACCAAGCCAGCTTCGGTGCGGCGCAGGGGAATCGCCAACTCGCGACGACTCTTGGGCAAGCGGACGACTTTGCTCGAGCCGCCCTGGTCGGGGAAATAAGTGAGCAGGGAGCCGAGGAAATGGCCGATCTCGGCCTGGATGGCTACCGTGGCGACTTCCGGATAAGCCGTGCCCGGAACTTCGGGGTCGAGGTCGACATGGATGAAGCCTTCGGCGGGCGCCATGTCCGCGTCCCAGAAGGAAGTTGCTTCGCCCAGGCGGGTGCCCAAGACGAGGACCCGCTGGGGCCGCTCTTGCACCATGTACTCGATCACCGCATCGTGACCTCCGAGTCCGGTGACGCCGAGAAAGAGGGGGTGATCCTCCGGCATAATCCCTTTGCCGCGTGGGGAGCAAAAGACTTTAGCTGCTGCGCGCTCGGCCAAGGTGCGCACTTGTTCGGCCGCATGCCGCGCGCCGAACCCAACCCAGAGGGCAAAAGCCCCTTCTTGCAACAGCTGGGCACACTGGGCAATATCTTCACTGCTGACCGTGGGGGCCGCAGCCGTGGTGCGCGCCTGCCGGAAAGCCTCGAGGCGGGCGGCCTGGAGGCCCATGGGCAAGCACACATGAGCGACAAAGCCGCCGGGACGCGCCAAGCCGGCGGCGAGGCGTCGAGCGACTTCGGGGAACTCGCAAGCGTGCTCCATGCGCACCGCGAAGTCGAACAGTGGTCCAGCGGTATAAAGCGCGTCTTGCGGCAAGGTATAAGAGCTGGTCTCCTGGGTAGCCCAGCGCCCCCGCTGAGCCGGGCTGGTGGCCCCGGAAATCAGGATCACTTTGGCCCCTTCCCATTTGGCAGCCGTGATGCCGGTCAAGGCGTTCAGGGTGCCGGGGCCCGTGGTCGCGAAAACCACCGAAGGTCTTCCGCTGGCAAAAAAAGCTTCGGTTGCCGCAAAAGCTGCACCGGATTCGTGACGAAAGTGGTGGAGATTGATCTCGCTTTCAGCTAGCGCATCGAACAGCAGGGCGATCGCGCCGCCGCTGACGCCAAAGGCATGCCGCACGCCGAGGCTGGCAAGGTGCTGAACCAGAGCCACAACGAGCGTGGATTCGGGTTGGAGGTGGAGATAAGGCTGGGGATCGTACTGTTGAGCCAGGTTTTGCATTGCTGTCCTCTGCCGGAAGAATTACTGGAACATCCCCTCTGGGTGGTTGGACTACCAACGGACGAGTGGTAACTCGGGGTACACCTGCCAGGTGTTCCTGCGACCCAGATCGCAGTGCCCAAGACTAGAAATCGCAATCTCTTGCCAGAGAACGTCATTTTGGTTCCAACCAAACGGTCGGTAGAATAGCGGGAAGGTCGGTCAACGTCAAGAGTCCAGTCAAAATTTCGTGCGACGATAGTTGCTGCGCTGTGGATTGTTGCGTTGTTGACAGGAATTCCCAGAATCGTATTCACGGGATCGTATTCACGAGATCGTATTCACGGGATCGTATTCACAACACTAGGAAACTGCTGGCCAACACACTAGTAGCACAACAGAGCGGTCGCAGCGAGAACGGCTGGAACTAGGGTTTTTGCCAATGAGTCAGCTTCTGCGAAACAGCTGCTGCACCCTTGGCAGCGAGGTAAGAGTCTAAATCTCCAAGATAACGATCAACATGACGGACCCTAAATCGACGCCATAGATCGACCAAGCCCATTAAGTATCTATTCATCGTCATAGATCTATTATTATTTCAGAGGACGCTGGAGCTGAGTTGCCGGATCCCCGAACAGGTGGTATGTCCGCAACGCCGCAGGGTTACGCGCCCCCGCAGCCCAGTCGAGGAATGCATGCAGGACCACTTCACCGAGGGTTGTGGAGGTCGCAGAGTCGACCGCTGCTGCCAGAAACTGGCCGAAGCGTGCTGCGTCCGCTGGAGAGGATTGTCCGGATGGAGCCAGGGCCGCAACCGCACCGCCGGCCGAGTGGCGGACCAGGGCACAGGCCAGGCACTCGAAACCTGGCACTTCAAATCGGCCAATATTGCAACTCAAGCTGCTGACCCAAGGGAGGCGGGATCCATTGGCGAGGCTCGCAACTTCCTGCAGCGTCAGCAAGCGCTGACCGCTCCACGTATCGAGGCCGCCATGGCCAACGTAGTTCACCCAGAAGGCCCCAGCTTGCCAGGTGTTGAGCAGCCGGGCCCGAGCCGTGGCCACCCTCTCAACGTCGAGATAGACCCGTTCGACCTGGATCCTTGGCGGGAGCGCTTGCAGCAGCTTCTCGCTGTCGTCCGCAAAACTGCCGACTCGCGGATCGCGCGCGTCCGCGACCAAGATCGCCTGCTGCTGCCAGGAGCCTCCCCCCGCGCTTTCGTAGGCGATCAACTTGGCGATGAAATCCGTGGCCTCGCTCGCGGTCAGGACCGGCAGCCGCCCGAGCATCACGTCGGGTCGGTGGTCGCGGTCGAGGTCAGCGAGTTCGCCGTCAGCAGCATAAAGACCCCAAGGCGTGGTCACCAGCAGGGGCGGAATCAGGTTGCCGCCGAGCCCCCAGCGCTCGTGATAGTCGAAGTGACCCGCACCGAGCAGCAGCACGAAACGCGGAGACCTGGCCCAATGGGTTGCGGCGTGGACCAGCAAGCGGTGGATCGCCCATGGGCTGGCCACACCTTGGTTGAATTCCCGGTAAATGTCTGCGAGATCGACCGCTTGCGCGCGCAGCCCTTGACTCTGACGGTAGGCGGCGAGCTGTGCTGCGGGGCCCATCAGCTCGGCGGGTGCGATGATCAAGTGATCGACCGCATGGTGGCTCGCTTGGAGGTCGGTCGGAGCATAGGCAGTGATCTGCACCGGCGCCCGCAACGCGCCCAGAGTCAAGCTGAAGTAACGCCTTTGGGGCTGCGCCTTGAAGCGGAGCTGGAACTGCCCTACCCCACCAGGCTCGACCTGGCCTCCGAGGATCTGACGCGGCGTCAGCGGATCGGTGATGTCAAGCAGCAGGATTTGCGGCTGGCTGAAACCCGTGATGGCGACTGTCTTGGCGCGCTCAGCACTGAAAGTCAGCTGATCCTGGTGGGCCTGGTAGAGCCGCGCACGGCGCAAGTCCAAGGCGTCGACGTAAAACGCGCTGGGGCGGTCTGGGCGATGCCGCAAACCCGTGACCGTGATCTGGTTGACGCCGGTGCGGAGCGCGCTGGGGGCCAAGGAGAGCTCCAGCCGCTGGCGGCCTTGTCCATGCCAGGCGATTTCGCCGATGATAGCCCCATTCAGACGCAGTTCGGCTCGATATTCGGGACTATCACCATCCGCCGTGGGGTCCTGGGTCACGCCCTGAACGGTCACCCCCAAAGTTGCAGGGCTGTGGGTGGTGGCCACCCCGGGCAGTTCGAGCGAGAAGGTCTGCACTCCCAACGCGGAGTGCTCAGCAACTACCGGCTGCCAAAACCAGAACCCTTGTTCAGGATCAAGCGCCAGGGCGGTGACGGGAACGAGGTCCTCTTCAAATCGCTCGAAGTCGACGAAGCTACCCCGTTCGCTCTGGCCGACGGGGGGCTGGCGGTCGGTGGCTATCATGCGCCGGCCGCGT
>CAZCOV010000116.1:0-10528 GCA_964499975.1 uncultured Thermoanaerobaculia bacterium | reverse complement strand
AACCTGGTAGCGCGTGTAGGTGCTGCGGATAGCCTCTGCATAAAACACCAAGGATGAGCCCTGTGCCAGCCAGGGCACGGCGCGACCTTGGCAGGACAAGGCGAGTTCACCCCGCGCTAGCCAACCCATGACCGCTTCGGGCGGGACTCCGAAATGAGTTGCCAGAGCCGTGGCTTCCAGCGAGTAAACCCCGGTTTTTCCCAGCGCGATCTCGAGCTGCACCACAGCCTGGGGGTCGGACGCTCTGGGCTCTGCCCTGGCTTGACGCTGGGCCGCCAGCCGAGCCGCCATCGCAGGACTGAGCGGCCGCGGATGGGCGGCAAAAGGAGCGGCCTGGCTGCGCCCGCGAGCCCTCAGCTGGAGCTCGACCTGGTAGGGCCCATGGACCGTGGTAAAACCCGCAGCCTCGACCTCGACCAGCGCATAAACCAGCGCAGGTTGGGCGGGAGCTGAGGGGTCGAGGAACGAGTAGCGGCTGCCCTGGGCAGCGCCTGGCACCGCGAGGAGCAGTTCGGAATTGAGCTTGAGGTACTCCCCCTGGGCGCCGTCCCAACGATAAAGGTCGAAGCCCAGGCTCCCCTCCTCCGTTGCGGTTTCCCACTCGACCACAACCTGCCCGTCGACCGCGTGCGCGCTGAACTGGGTGACCAGCACCCGCGTGGTGGGCAAGTGGAAACCAAAATCGTTGTCGGTCGCGTCGGCGTTCACGAGCACCACTGGCTGGACCGCCTGGGTCAGGGTCTGGGTGGTCTGCTCATAACCGTCGAGCTGGGTGCCTGCGGCATTCGCCACCACCACGTAAGCCCCTGGCGGCAGGTTGGTGAACTCGTAAGTTCCGCCGAGGCCCGAATGCGTGACCGCCAGCAGCGGCTCGTCAGGGTCGACCAGGCCATCGCCATCGAGGTCGCGGAACAGGCGCAGCTCGATGCCAGGCTCCTGGAAATCAGTCACATCGAGAACGGCATCGCGGTCGACGTCCTCGAACACGGTTCCCCGGAGGGCCAAGTCGAGGGGAGCAAAGAAGCCAAAGTCGGCGGTGAAGTTGTTGGGCGCAGCAGCGTTCAAGGTCACTGGGTAAGGATCGCTCTGGCTGTTGCCATCGTCTCCTGGCTGGGGACCGAGGGTCTGGGTGAAACCGCCCAGGACACCGTATAAGTCGGTGAGCTCCACCAGATAGTTGCCCGGTGGCAGCCCTTTAAACAAGTACTCCCCGTTTTCGTGGGTGATCGCCGACCGCAGCAGGTTGTCGAAGCGCGGAGTGATCACCCCATCGCCGTTGACATCGAGCCAGAGGTCGAGGGTCACTTGGGGGATGCCTGGTTCGCCAGGATCGACCACCCCGTTGCCGTGGTCATGCCACACCAGGTTGCCCAGCGCGCCGTTGGCGGCCACGGAGGAGTGCGACGTGGTGTAAGGGAAGTCCGCGGTATCGTAGTTCTCACCGCTCGCCAGAGGGATTACCGGAGCAGGATCTGCGCCGGGTGAAAGGTTGAGTTGGTTCAGAACGCCTGCTAGATCCGTGACGATCACCTGGAACACCCCCCGGCCGGGCAGCAGCCCGACGAAGTCGTAGTCCCCGTTCTCGCCGGTGATGGTGGTGGCCAGCACCCTGCCCACCCCGTCGCGCAATTCCAAGCTCACCCCCGCGATGCCGCGCTCACCAGGGGCTTGCACCGCATCGCCGTTTTCATCCAAGAAAACCGTATCGCCGATCGACCCGGTCAGTCCGCCGGTGAAGCCAAAGTCGACGGTGAGGTTGTCCCAGCCGCCCGTCAGGATCGCGGTGCGCACCAGCGCGCCGTTGGTGGGCACCGGAGGGATTCCCACCGGCAAGGTGATGGGGTCCACTTCCACCCTGTAGATGCCGGGCAACAGCCCAGGGACCAACCACCTCCCATCGACCGCGGTCAGCACCGTGAACGTTCCGGAAGGACCGCTGACTTGAACCCGGACGTTGGGCAAGCCAACCTCTCCTGGGTCTTGGTGGTCATCCCCATCCGCGTCATACCACACCAGATCGCCCAGGGCGCTGCCGAGCGCCGAGCTGTAGCCGAAGTCGAGGTCGTCAACCCATTCGCCCGCCCCCAAAGCGACCACCCGCGAAGGGTCCTGGGTGCCCACGGTCGGGGCTAGCCCTGGTGGCAAGGTGCTCGAGTCGAGGTCGACTGCATAAAACCCAGGGCGCAAACCCGTGAACTGGTAAGCGCCACGGGCGTCCGTCACCGCAGTTCCCAGCCAGAGATCATCGCCGCTGCCCAGCACCCCATCAGCCCCGAGGTCGAACAGCTGCAACCCGACCCCGGAGAGGCCTGACTCTGCGGCGTCCAGGCTGCCATCGCGGTCCGCGTCGAGCCACACCAAATCGCCGAGCTTGCCGGGAGCGGGATCGCGCGCATAACCAAAATGGTGATCGCGCAAATCACTCCCCGCCACCGTGATCGGCAAGGCATCGAAGCTGCTGGTGAGGATGAAGTCGAGCAACCTGCCGCTCTGATCCGTGACCGCGACGCGGTAGCTGCCGGGTGGAACATCGACAAACCGGTAATCGCCCTCGAGATCCGTCAGGGCAGTGGCCACTTCCTGGTCGTCGAGGGTGTCCCAGATGCCATCGGGACCCGCGACGACGAGCGCCAAGGTGACGCCGTGAAGGCCTGGCTCCAGGTTGCCGTCATCGGCGCCGTCGCGGTCGTAGTCGTGGAAAACATTGCCCGAAACATCGGGCAAGGCGCTGGCAAAGTAGCCAAAGTCGGCCTGCAGGAAACTCGCCCCAGCAACGGCCAGAACCGCCTTGATCTGGGTCCCCGCAGCGTTCGGGCCAGGGGCTTGGTCCGGAGTGGTGGGGACGAAGCCCACCAGGACGGGCTGCGTGGGGTCGACGCTCACAAAATAGGTGCCAGCCGACTGCTCCGTGAAGCGGTATTCCCCACTCCCATCGGTCCAGGTGGAGGCAAGCCAGTCGTCCTCTGCGGGGTCAAAGCTGTGGTTGCCGTCGCTATCGTCGTAAAGATCGACGCGAACGCCAGGCAACCCTGGCTCGCCGTGATCTCGCACGCCGTCGGCATTGCCATCGCTCCACAAAATGCTGCCGATTTCGCCCGAACGGTTGTAGCCGAAGTGAATCCCGTCCAGGTCAGCACCGGCCACCGTCACGGGCAGAGCTGCCACCTGGGCGGACGGTGTGGTGCCGCGCGCACCCGCCAAAACCCCCCACAAGTCCTGCACCTTGAGCCAATAGTCGCCGTCGAGCAAGCCGGTGAAGCGCAACTCCCCCTGGGCATCCGTGATGGCCTTGGCCAGGACTTCACCCGCACTGTTGAGCAGCAACACGCTGACGCCCGGGATGCCCACCTCGTCCGGATCCTGGATGCCGTCGGCATCTTGATCCAGCCAAAAGCGATCGCTGACTTGTGGCCGCGCTTGGTAAAAACCAAAATCCACCCCCAAGTCGAGCGAACGCCGAGTCACCCGCAAGGGATAGCTTTGATATCCACCCAAACTCTGCGGCCCCTGGGTGGGGGTGTAACCGGTCAGGACCCCGGCAGCATCCGTCACCACCACAAGATAGCTGCCGATCGCTACTCCGGCGAAAAAATAGCTCCCCCCAGCGTCTGTTACCGTGGTGGCCACGACGTGGTCATCCCCCGTGCCGAGCTGCCGATCCGGGCCGGGATCTCTGAGCTCGAGCGTCACCCCGGCAAGGCCCGGCTCTCCGAGCTCCTGCAGCCCGTCACGATCGCTGTCGCTCCACACCAGGTCGCCGAGTAGTCCCAGTCCGTCGGCTGGGGCAAAGCCGAAATCGAGGTCGAGCCGCTGCTCCCCACTCGCCAGGCTGACGGCCCCACTGGGGTTGGTGGTTCCCGGAGACGGGGAAAGGCCACTGGCTACCGTGGTCTCATCGACCGCTGCAAAGTAATCGCCCGGCTGCAAGTCCCTGACCAAATAGAAGCCGCGCAAATCGGTGCGCACGCTCGCCACCAGGCGATCGTCTGCGGTGGCGGGAAGGCCGTCAGCGCCTGGATCGAGCACCCGCAGCTCCACGTTGCCGAGGCCAGGTTCACCCACATCTTGGACGCCGTCCAGATCGCGATCGAGCCAGACCCGATCGCCCAGCTGGGCAGGAGCCGGCCCCGGACAAGCCAGCGCTTCGTAGTCGGTAAACAGGCTGGGCAAAGGTGCCACCCAAGACGCCAAACCCGTGGCTTTGTCGATCGCGAAGAGGCTGTCCCGCCGCGCCAGCGGGCCGTCTTGTCCGCTGCTCGCCCACAGCCGCCCTTGCGCGTCAAAGCTCAAACCCTCGACGTCTACCACCCGCAGGGGTCCAACATCTGTGGTCGCGCCCGTGCTCGGGTCAATGCGGATCAAATGATCGCCAAAACCCGTCGGGTCGTCATTCGCGAGCGCATAAAGCTGTCCATCCGCCGGATCAAAAGCCAGGTCATCGATCGATTCCAGACCCAAGACCGGGACAATTTCGCGGTAGTCGATTCCCGGGCCAAACGCGTTCTTAACGCGAACGCCGGTGAGTGGATCCACCTGGAGCAAGAGGTCGGGCGTACCCGGTCCATCGGTGCGCTGGACCCCGTAGAGCCGCCCGCTCAGCGGGTCGAAACTCAAACCATCGAGATCCGAGAACACCACCAACCCCGCACTGCCGCTGCCCGTGCCCACGAGAGCGCTGCGCGGCGTGAAGAAACCCGTGGTGCGGTCGACAACCCCGAGCTGACCACCGTCCATGGCATACAGCGTGGTGCCATCCAGCGAAAACGCCGCGGCCTCGACGTCTAAAGTCGAAAGCGGTCCCATGACCGAGCTGACCCCGGTCGTCGGATTGACCGCCACCAGCTGGTCACTGTTCGTCAGTTTGTTGCTATCAGCGATGGTCCAGCACTGCGCATGACCGAGATGGGGTCCCTCCCCCATGAGCATGGCTGCCAGCTGCATCGCCAACAGCGCGCGCCTAGCAAAAGGCAAACCCATCACTCCCATAACCACTCCTCAACAGATTTCAGCAAAGCTCGTTTGCAGACCCAAAAAGAAAAGAAAAGGGAGGGGGGCACGGCAGCGCGCTCCCCTCGAAGATCAACTCGAGGTGTTGCCCACCATGGGCAAGAACCGCAAGTGATCCAATATTGCCAGCTAGAGGTTTCTTTTTGCTGCGGAATGCGCCGTCAATTCCCCGGAGGCGCGCGTGCTTGAACAGATTGTTCGGTACTTGAATGCGACAAGTTACGATTCTCTTGCGGCAACCCATACTGCAACCAGTCGTTGGTTCGTTTTTTGTTGCTCATATCTACCATCCACCCATGATCATCCTAGCTCGTCATGATAAACTGTTAAATCAGGATAATTTGCAATGAACGAGCGATCTTCGCTGTCTTAGGGTCAGGTGAAAACCTCGTTGACCACTCGGATTCCTTCCTACAAACGACGATGAGCGGAAAAGCAAGGCTTCAAAGCAACCTCTCCCTCCAAAAAAAAAGAGGAGCGTACACAGGGTACGCTCCGATCGCCAGGATAAGCCTGTGGCTTGCCAAGCTGGATGGAGGTCAGGGTCTGCCGCTTTCACGGCATCAGGCGAGTTGCAGGAGCCGAATCAGCGAGCCCTCTGGGCGGTCAACCCGCTCACAAGAGCATTATCTTCTGCGATTTTATGCAGTGAAATCGGATAGTGCTTGAACCCGCTCTCGGGCTCGACCCCACTTGGCTGTCAGATGAGCGACTCGCTAGCCGCTGGATCCCGTCCTACGCCTGAACTCCGCGACGTCGCAAGAGCGGAGAAGCCCCTTTTCCCGCCGCTTCGCCGACAGCGGCTCTGCGGCTAAACTTCAGCAATCTCCAACTAACCCCAGTATGTTCAATAGTTTGAGCAGGAGAAAAAGAGACATATGCGCACTCAACCTTGTCGCCTAAGCCCCTGCCGCACCGTCTCCTGAACCTGGCGGCTTATGCGACATCCAAATGCCGCTTGACACGCCAGAAAATTGCGCTACCGTGGTAAGTCTTTCACGCAGCAGGGAGTAGGGTCGACCGGGGGGAAGACTCAAGTGCTTATGCGCCGGCAGGTTGTCGGATATACCTGTTTGTCGAGAGATTTGTTTGACGCAGAATCATAGGTTAGCCGCCGGCCAGAAAGGAGTGCTTAACATGCTAGAGGGTACACAATCGAATGTTGAGAGCAGCACTGGTAATCTGAAACTGGAGCTGATCGAACGCATTCATGATACCCGACTATTTGCGATAGAGCGCGCCGCCGAGATGCGGAATCAGGCTATAGGAGTTCTCGCATTCGCCGCTCTTATCCTTGGAATCGCTGCGTATCTCTTCATCGATAAGACTATCGAAGACCGTCTTGCCGACTTGGCAGAGGAAAAATACCGCCAAAGAGCTGAGACAGCTGCCTCGGGAGCTGAAGCGCTAGCCCAGAAGGCGCAGGATGTTACAAAGAGCATTGAGGACTTGAAAGCTCAATACGAAACAGAACTCCAAAGTTTGCCCGAGATTCGGAGAGTCGCGCTTAGACAGCGCCCCAACAAGGCTTCCGCAGCAGTTATTAACCCTCATGGCGGCTTTTGGGGTGACTGGACGAAACCGGTTTATTGTCCGGCAAACCACTTTGTATGTGGCGTGAGGGTCCGCATAGAGCAAGACCTTGGAAAGGAGGGAGATGATACAGCCCTTAACTCGGTAGAGCTCCAGTGCTGCCCGTTTTGATCGAGAAACGGCGGCTAACCCGGCGCTTGCACTCGGACGGCCGACTTCGTCGTCCGCCGGTGAAGCGTCGAAGCGTTCGCCGGGCTTGGAATTGAAAGAGCCGTGATTCAGTACGATCGAATTTTTGGGATCGCCGAGAAACCGAGCGTTGCGTGAAAAATGCCCGATAAACACCTTCAGCTTTCAGCGCATCACTCCATGAATGTTTGGGTTGCCGGGCAACCATCTCGCCGTCGCTCGCTTGCGTTTCGTACGTCCGCTCGTCGTGCAACCAGTTTCCCTGCTGAATTTGAAACAGTCAGGAGTGGCCCTTCCGTTCTTCAATCCTGGCGCTCCACGACCGCAGCGGAAGCTTGCCGGACCGGCGGTCAGCGCAAGTACGGACAGCTGCCTTCGCGGTCTCTGAGGGAGCGTCGCGTTGCGGGCCGCAACCGGCTTCGCCCGTTGCTAGGTTTGACTCCTTCGGAAGCCATGCGCGGGTCGCGGTTCAGGCTTGGGTCTGCAATCCACCCTCAGAGGTAGGGCCGGCCCGCACTCGGCCGACTGCTCGGATCGTGGAGTCCGAAGTGAGGGGTTTGTGGTCCATCACAGATCGCACGAAGCCGTCCAAACTCCCAAGAGGCGCGGTCGGATCCGCTGGCTTGGCCGGTAGCTGACTGAAACCTGGTGGTGGATCCAAGATCGGAGCCGAGGTGGCCCGCAGTTGCAGCGACTTCGGTCGTCTGCGCTCGAATCGCGGGCGTGGAGAATTCCAGCTTTGGGGGCTATACATCTGAACCCAATTGGTGTACCGTTGAACCAGACGATCGAACCAGGGAAGAAAGGTATGAAGACAGTCTGTTCCAAATTTCCGCGTGGCAAGCTACGCGTGTTCCAACCGGAGAGACCCCGTGCCCGTACCCGTTGAAGTTCTTGCCCAGCAGGTGCTCCAACTCACCTCGTCAGACCGAGCTAAGTTGCTAACTCAGGTCATCACCAGCCTCGACTCTGACAGGGCGAGAGACGCGAAGTGGAACGCCTTGGCTGCCGAGCGCGACGCGCAGGCCGACGCAGACCCATCCCTGCTGGTTTCTGGCCCGGAGGCACTTGCGCGGATACGGGCTGCCGTGGCGTGACATACAGCATTCATCGAGGCGCGGAGTTAGATCTCCTCGAAGCAGCGAGCTTCTATCGACGGGAAGGTGGACCGAAGCTCGCCGGCCGGTTCCTTGACGAGTACGACCGAGTAGTGAAGCTGCTCGTTGAGTTTCCCCACCTCGGTACACCTGCTGACGACGTTCGGCGAGTTCACATACTCCAAGACTTTCCCTACTCCGTGATCTATCGAGAGGATGGTACGACGATTCGGATACTTGTAGTCCGGAGTCAGTATCGTGACCCTGAGTACGGTGAGTCTCGACTCTGATTCAAACTGTTGCATGCGAAGAGCGAGGCTTAATCGGGTAGCCGGGGGTGTCTTCTAAGTAACTTCCTGTTTTACCGCCCCAATAACGCCCAACTCGCCCTAACGACAACTGCCGATAGGGCAATTCTGACTGCGACGGGGAGGGCAGGCACGGGGGCCTGCCCCTACATGGTCGCAATCCCACCTGGACCGTCAGGGCTCGCCGGATGGCACTGTTGATCCGCAAGGCCGTTATGTGTCCCGAGCCGTCCAGCCCAAACACCGAGCTCGCCTGCCGCTTGCCCCAACCATATCCATCGCCGTAATATTTCCCTGAAACCGTAGTTGCGCTCCCGGACGATCTCAAGGCTGCCCTGGATCGCCGCGCCCCGAACCCGCCAGAGCGCGACGAGCTCATTGCTGCCGCTCTGCGTGCCTACTTTGCTTGGCCGCGCCCGGGCGGTCCGGCGATCGGCGCAAGCCCGTTCAACTGTATTCGCGGTTGCTGATGGCGCGCTAGCCGCTGGAGCCGCTGGCCGCTGGGCCGCTGGATCCTGTCCTAGGCCTGCACCTCGCGGTTGTGCTACGCTGACTCAATGCACAGAACACCGTTGGGGCAAGGGCGGGTGCAGGCCCTCCTCTGGGGATGGCTGCTGCTCACCGCCTGCAGCAGCGAGATCCCGCCCGCACCGCCAGCCAGCAATCAACGGATGGCAGAACGGCTGCGTCAGATCGCGCAGGAGGTCGAAGCCGGGCCAAGCGCTTTCTCGCCAGAACGCCAGGTTGCAGTCTTGCGCTCAATCCCCCAACCTCCGGATTTGCGCAGCCAGATCAGCTTGCAAGTCGACCTCGCACGCGCCCTCCTCCATGCGGGCAAGACCCAGGAAGCCGTGGACACGCTGCGAGTGGTCAAGCCATTGGCGCAAGCCCATGCTGAACTTTTCAAGCCCGCTTTCCATGACGGCCTAGCCAGGCTTGCTGCCATCGCGTTGTTGCGCTGGGGGGAGCAAGCGAATTGCTTGGCGCACCCGTCGGCTGACGCTTGCTTGCTGCCGATCGCTGGCGGTGGGGTCCACCAGCTGCAGGAAGGTTCGCGCGCGGCCATCGCAGAATATTTGGAGATCCTCGCGCGTCATCCCGACGACTTGAACGCCCGCTGGCTGCTCAACCTCGCGGTGATGACCGTGGGCGAATACCCCGCGGGCGTCCCCGCCCCGTGGCGAATCCCCCCCAGCGCATTTGCTTCCGAGCACGATCTGCCCCGCTTTGTCGACCGCGCGCCAGAGCTCGGAATAGATGTGCTTGGGCTTTCAGGGGGAGTGGTCAGCGACGACCTCGACGGCGACGGGCACCTCGACTTGCTGGTGTCCTCGTGGGGCTTTGCGGATCCTTTACGCTTGTTCTTGCGAAATCGCGACGGATTTGCCGATCGCACTGCAGCAGCGGGCCTTGCGGGGATCACCGGGGGTCTCAACCTGACCCATGCCGATTATGACAACGATGGCGACAACGACGTGCTGGTCTTGCGCGGCGCCTGGCTGGCACAAAATGGACGCTTCCCCAACTCGCTGCTGCGCAATGCCGGCGATGCCACGTTCGAAGACGTCACCGAAGCCGCGGGTCTGCTCAGCTTCCACCCCACCCAGACCGCGGCCTGGGGTGACTTTGACCGGGACGGCTGGCTCGATTTGGTCATCGGCAACGAGTCTGTGGGCAAGAACCGCCACCCTTGCCAGCTGTATCACAACCGCGGGGATGGCACCTTTGCCGAGGTGGCAGCCGCAGCCGGGGTTGCGGTAGTCGGCTACGTCAAAGGCGTAGCGGCCGGCGATTTCGACAACGACGGCTGGCTCGACCTTTACTTCTCCCGTTTGCTCGAGCCCAACCTCCTGCTGCGCAACCGAGGAGACGGCACTTTTGTCGACGTCACCGCGCGCGCTGGCGTTGCCGAACCGCTGCACAGCTTTCCCACCTGGTTTTTCGACTACGACAACGACGGCTGGCTCGACTTGTTCGTGGCAGGCTATCCGGTCGAGATCTTGGCGATCGACGCCAGCGAGGTAGCTGCGGATTATCTCAGGCTCCCCGTCGCGGGTGAACGACCTCGCCTCTACCGCAACCGGGGTGATGGCACCTTCGAAAACGTGACCGCGCAAGTCGGTCTTGATCGTATCCTCTATGCCATGGGCTCAAATTTTGGTGACCTCGATAACGATGGCTGGCTCGATTTTTACCTCGGCACCGGCGCTCCCGATTTCCAGTCACTGATGCCCAACCGCATGTTCCGCAACGACGGTGGCCAACGCTTCCAGGACGTCACCACCGCCGGCGGCTTTGGTCATTTGCAAAAAGGGCATGGCGTGGCCTTTGCCGACTTTGACGAGGACGGCGATCAAGATGTCTACGCAGTTTTGGGCGGGGCTTTTTCTGGGG
>CAZCOV010000115.1:0-16326 GCA_964499975.1 uncultured Thermoanaerobaculia bacterium | reverse complement strand
CCGCCAAACCGATGATCAAGAACCAGATCCAGCCCATCACAGAACTCCTTGTTGCTAGTTGTTGGTAAACTTCAAGAACCTTGTCTCAAGGTTTCTCTCCGCGAAATTTCGCCACCCGAGAAGCTACGCCCGGCACTCCTGGCTGTTCGGTCCAGCGCCTGGTTCGACTTTCTGCTGCTGGCCGTAGTCACCCTCCAGCAAACCTCGGAATGAAAGATCCTCATCCAGGTCCGGCCAATGAATGCCAAACGGAGAAAGTTCAATTCGACTCAACTGCTCTACTGTCCCGCAGGCCAGCCGTGGGTTCTCGGCCACTGGAATGCGAATCTCGACCCCGCTCTCCATCGCGGCAAAAATCTTCGGCATGCACCCATGTTACTGATTCCCCTGAGGAAACGCAACTTGATTTGGCGAACCCAATACCTCCTTCTGCTCGTGGAGATCCTGTTGAGTCTAAAGCAAATTTTCTGTTAAGTCAACGAATCTGGGGGCGCCGGGGGCGCCGCATAAGGTGCAGTTTCAACAATGCGGCCGAGGGTTGGGGCGGCAAGGTTGAGGGCGGGCACTGCTACTGTGAACAGAAACGCGGCTCGTCGGCGCTTGAAATTTTTGGCCAGCGGGTGTAGAAATCGGTTCCTGTTGCACTATGAGCCAATCGACTTTTTCCCCCTGGCGTCCTCATCCCTGGCATGGTCTGGAAACCGGCCGAGAGCCGCCACGCTATGTCAACGCCTACATCGAAATCACTCCCTTTGATCTGATCAAGTACGAGGTCGACAAGGCTAGCGGCTATTTGCGGGTGGATCGACCACAGCGAACTTCATCGCAACCACCGGCGCTTTATGGTTTTATCCCGCGCACTTACTGCGGCAACGAAGTCACGGTCCTGTGCCCAGGTGCTGAACGCGGGGATGGTGATCCACTCGACATCTGTGTGATCAGCGAACGCCCCATTGCCCGCTCCGAGTTGATCGTGCCGGCGCGCGTGGTGGGCGGGCTCCAGCTCATCGACCGCGGTGAGGCCGACGACAAGATCATCGCCGTGGTCGAGGGAGATTATGTCTGGGGCGAGTTGCACGATGTGGCCGAGTTACCCCAGATCCTGGTTGAACGCCTCGAGCACTACTTCGCCACGTACAAGCTGATCCCCGGACGCGAAGCGCAGATCCGGGTGCAGCAAATGTATGGGGCCCAGCACGCAGAGCGCGTCATCCGTGCCGCTATGGTCGATTACCAGATCTTGCGCTCCGACTGCGAGCCCACCTGACGCGAGTATGTATCCACTGGTCCAAGTAGAGGAGTTTTCATGCGTTCTGCTGTACGGATTGGTTTGCTGACCTGTTTGCTGCTGTCTTGTGGGTTCATCGTGGCTGCCATGGCACAGGACCCGACGGGCAATCCCCCCGCGGAATTTGAAACTTACTGGATGGTCTTCCTCGAACGGGGGGATCACCCGCCAGAACTCGATAAAGATGCCTCGGCGGAGTTGCAGCGCCAGCACCTCGCCCACCTGGGCAAGCTGTGGTACGACGGCTACTCGCTGATCGCCGGCCCATTCGAAGTACCAGCCGAAGAGAAGCTGCGCGGTATCGTGCTGTTTCGCGGCGACTTGACCCAGGATCAGGTGGCGGAACTGGCGAACGCAGACCCCGCGGTCAAGGCCGGACGGCTCAAGGTGCGCGTTTTCAAGTGGTGGACTGGTGCTGGGGTGATGAAGTTCAACCCCCCCCCACCACCGCTCGCCAGCAGCGCACCGCAAAGCAGCAACTGACTTTTCCTGAGGCTCGACCATGGAGCAAGAACGCGGCAAACCCGGCCCTTCGGACCCAGACGCCGGGGTTTTCCGCGGGGTTAAAGTGGCACGCCGCTTTGTCTCGCCCGACGGCATGATCATCTTGGTCGGGCGCAGCGCCCAGGACAACGACACCTTGACCCTGAAGCTGGCGCAGCCGCAGGACTTTTGGCTGCATGTCGCGGGGGATTCTGGCAGCCACGTGGTGGTCAAAAATCCAGCCCAGCTCGCGCACTTGCCACGGTCTACCCAGCGCCTGGCCGCGGCTCTGGCCGCCCGTCATTCCAAAGCCCGACGCGGGGGGCAAGTGGCGGTCCACTTGACGCAGTGCGCCGAGGTCCGTAAGCCGCACGGACTGCCCCCAGGCAAGGTCGTCCTCGGCCGTTACCAGACGGTTTTTGCCAACCCGTCCGAAAGCGACGCGCTGGCCTCCGGGGTAGAAGAGTCCGGGGCACGATAGCCCAGGACACGAGCGTTCGGCTGTGTGAGCTGGTGAGCTTGAAAGCAGTCGGCCACCCTCTCGGCTATTTGCAGCAGTTGAAAAGCGAGTTCATCCCGCCGGGGTTGTCGCTGTTGAGGTAGACTTGAAAGGCTTTTAATTAATTTATACGTATATCTTATCTATCCAATCGAGATTCTTTTGATCTAAATCATGGCAAAGCGCTATCGGATCAACCGGAAGCGGAGTCCGCAAGAAGAGCTCGGCCTGGGGTTTTTCTTCCTGGGGTGTTTCTTCACCCTCTGCCTGACGTCCGGCTTCTCGCTCTTGGCCGCACCTACAACCCTAGAGCTGGGTTCTTCGCAAGTCATCGAACTGGGCGCGGAGTGGCGCTTTCAACCCGGTGACGATCCGCGCTGGGCCGATCCTGAGTTTGTTGAGGTAGGCTGGCAGTCCGTCCAGCTGTCTTCCCAGCCCCAGTTGACGTCAGTTGCTGCCGGATGGCTTCGCCGGGAAGTAGATCTGCGTCAGCTCGCGCACCTGAACCCACCCGGGCAACCGGTCAGCCTGGCCGTGATTTTGAGCGGCCACCCTGGCGACTACGGCGAGCTGTTCTTGAACGGCGTCTTGCGCGATGCGTATCTCCAGGCCAGCTACTTACCGTCCAGGCCGAAGGCGATCCTCCTGCCGCTCGACCCGCAGGCTGAGTCTATCCATCTGGCTTTGCGCTACCAGCCAGCAGCAGCGAGGTCGGCTGGCATTGGCGTCTCCCTGCTGGTGGGTGAGCCAGCAGTGCTCCGCTCCCTCGCTCAGCACGATCAATTCTTGCACCATGATCTGTCGTCGATTGCGCTGGCGGTGTTTTTTGCAGTGATCTGCGGCTACTACGCGTGGCGCTTCTTCCGCGGTGAGCGTTTGCTCAAGTACGCCTGGTTTGCCGCAGCTGCTGGGCTGACCGCGAGTTACATCCTGCTCGTCTCGCCCTGGGCGGCGAAGCTCACCACCCACCAGGTAGCCATTCACCGCTTGACTGGTTTCACCCTGCACCTCGGGATCGCCACCTTGGCGCAGCTGCTGTGGCCGCTCTTCGGACGCCGGATCGGACGCTGGCTGCGTGCCTATCAGCTGTCCCACTTGGCCTGTGCGGTTTTCGTGCTGGTTTTTCCTGCGTTTTACTGGGTGCTCAAAACCCAAGCCTGGCGTTGGGCCTGGATCTTGCCCTTTTTGGTGATGCTCGCCGCTTTTTTGGTCGATGACCTGCACCAGCGCCGCCCTGCGGCCCAGGCGATTGCCATAGGCGGTTTTCTCGGACTCGCGGGCGGCCTTTTGGAGCTGATCTACCAGCTCCTGGGCTGGGGGACCACGTTCCCTTTGCCGGCTTGGGGGTTGGTCTACTTCCTGCTCGCGCTGGCCGCCAGCCTGCCGTCACGGGCTCCGCAAGACGAGCCTGAATTTGCTGCGTTGCGCTCCCAGCTGGAACGGATGGTCGAGGATCGCACCGAAGAACTCTCCGCTGCCAATGAACGGCTCAAGGCCGAGATTTCCGAGCGGCAGCTCGCCGAAGGGGCGATGCGCATGCTGGAACGGGCGGTCGAGCAATCCATCGACGGCCTGTTGGTGTCCGACTTGAACGGCAGCACGCAATTTGCCAACGAGTCCTGGGCCCGGATGCACGGTTATGCGGTGTTCGACCTCTTGGGACACCACCTCAGTTTGTTCCACACGCCCGAGCAGATGCGTCAAGAAGTGCAGCCATTGCTCAATCAAGTCCAGCGTGAGGGCGCGGCCCAAAGCGAAGTCGCGCACCGGCGCAAGGACGGCACCACTTTTCCCACTTTGATGAGCGTCACCTTGCTCCACGAGCCGGACAAGGGTGCGGTCGGGTTCGTCATTTTTGCCCGCGACGTGACCGAAAGACGGCGGGCGGAAGAAGAGCGCCAGCGGCTCGAAACCAAGGTGCAGCAAGCCCAGAAATTCGAGAGTCTTGCGGTGCTAGCCGGCGGCATTGCCCACGACTACAACAACCTCTTGACCGGAGTCCTCGGCAACGTCAGCTTGGCCCTCTTGGAGCTGCCGCCCAATGCCTCAGCGCGGGAGAAAATCGAGCAGATCGAGAAAGCGGCAGAGCGCGCTGCCGACCTGGCCGGCCAGCTGCTCGCCTATGCGGGCAAGAGCGAACTCATTCCGCGCCGACTCGAGCTCAACGAACTGGTCAACGACATGGCGCCCTTGCTCCGCACGGTGGTGACCAAAAACGCAGAGCTCAAACTCTACCTGCGCGACGGCCTGCCGCCGATTGCTGCAGATCCCAACCAGATCCGCCAAGTGATCTTGAATCTTTTGACCAACTCGTCCGAAGCCATCACCGACGAGCGCGGGGTAATCACGGTCAGGACCAGCAAAATCAAGGCGAGCCGCTCGTACCTCGACAGCGCTTTTCTCGACACCGATTTGGCCGAAGGCGAGTATGTGCTGCTCGGGATCTCCGATACCGGCATCGGCATGGACGAAGAAACGCGGTCCAAGATGTTCGACCCCTTCTTTTCGGCCAAGTCGAGCGGACGTGGTCTGGGTTTGGCCGCCGTTTTGGGTATCGTGCGCGGACATCACGGCACGATCAAGGTCTATAGCCAGCCCGGACGTGGAACCACGATCGAAGTGCTGTTCCCGGTGCTGGCGGCCAAGGCGCGCCCGGTAGTGGTCGAAGAAGAAGACTGGAGCAGCTTTGTCGGCAGCGGGACGGTCCTCGTCATCGACGACGAGGAGGTCATCCGCAGCGTCTCGCAGGACGTCTTGACCAAGCGTGGGTTCGAAGTGCTGACCGCCCAGGACGGTCGCAGCGCCCTCGATCTCTATCGGCTGCGCAAGCACGAGATCCGGCTCGTCTTCCTCGACCGCACCATGCCGAATACCGACGTCGCTCAGGTCTTTCGCAGCATCCGTGAGCTCGATCCAGAAGCGCGGGTGATTTTGATGAGCGGCTACCTGGAAAAGGAAGTCCTGGAAGGCTTTGGCACGGCAGGGCTGTCCGGCTTCCTGCAGAAGCCTTTCCGGCCAGAAGATCTCCTGTTCAAGATTCGCGAGGTGCTGGCTGGCGGCGCCTTAGCTGCCGGTTCAAACCCTGACCCGTCCTCCGGCGTCTAAAGGTGGACCGCTGGAAACAGCGGCACTTTTACCAGCAACCCAACGGAGGAATTATGATCCGTACCCACCTTTTCCCCTCGCTCCTTTTGCTGCTGACCCTCAGCTGGCCTGCCTTGGCCGAATCTCTCACCGAGGAAGTCCGTGAAACCCACCCGTTGAGCGCTGACGGGGCGATTTCGCTCGAAAACATCAATGGTGATGTGACGATTGCGAGCTGGGAGCGGAACGAAGTCGAGATCAAGGCGATCAAACGGGGCAAGACCCAGGAAAGCCTCGACTCGACCGCAGTCAAGATCCATGCTCAACCCGATCGCATCGAGATCGAGACCGAGTACACCAAGAAAAGCTCCGGTTGGCTGAGTGGCCTGACCTCCCACGCCAGCGTGGATTACACGTTGCAGGTACCCAAGAACGCTCGGCTGACCGGCATCGAGCTGGTCAATGGCTCCTTGCGGGTGAGCGGGGTGGCCGGCCGGATCGAGGCGGACTTGGTCAATGGCAGCATCCAGGCCAGTGACCTCGGCGGTGATGCCGAACTCCAAACCGTCAATGGCCGAATCGAAGTGAGCTTTGCCAGCTTAGAACGTGCGCAGTCGATCCAGCTCAGCTCGGTCAACGGTGCTGTCGAGGTGTGTTTGCCGACCGAAGCCAACGCGGCGGTCGAAGCTTCGACGGTTCATGGACAGATTGACAGCGAGTTTTCAAGCCTCGAAGTCGACCGAGGCCAGTACGTCGGCAGCTCGCTCGCAGGTCGACTGGGCCGGGGTACCGCCAAGATCGAACTCGACAACGTCAACGGTTCGATCCGCGTGTGCAAACGCCCGTGAGCCAGCGCCCAGCGAGAGCAGACAGACGCGAGCGTTGCTGACCGCTACGCTTGCAGCGGGCTATGGCCGCAGGAGGCTATGGCTGCAGGAGGGCCACGATGCGGACCGGCCCTCCTGAACCGCCGGCGATTTTCATCGGTAAGGCCAGAACCCAAGCGCCGGTCGGTGGTAGTTGTTCGAGCTGGGCGACGTTTTCCAGGCCGGCAACATTGGCCTGACTCGCGATCTGGTGGACGATGAAGTCCTTAGAGGGTCCGTGGTCGATACTCGCCGTATCTACCCCCAAAGCGACTACCTGGCGTTCCTTGACCAACAGTTCGGCCGCGGCTTGACCGTAGGACGGGAAGTGGAGGTGCGATGCATCTCCCGGCGTCTTATCGCCGAAGTAGCGTTCACGGTCGGGCCAGCGGGCGCCCCAGCCTGTGCGCAACAGCACGATCGCGCCTGCGGGAATCAGGCCATGGAGTTTTTCCCAGGCCAGGACATCCTCACGGGTCAGCCGGTAGTCAGGGTCAGCAGCCGCCTGGACTGCGATGTCGATCACCACGCCCGGGCCGATCAGACGGTCGAGCGGGATTTGATCGGCGGTCCACCCTTCGGCTGCGAAGTGGATCGGCGCGTCGAGGTGGGTGCCGCCATGCTCGGGTGTGCAGAAGCGGTTGGCAGCGTAGAAGAAGCCCGCCGCCGTCGGGCCATAAGCCAACCGTTCGAGTTCAAAAGCCGAGGTGGCCGTGGGCCAGTAGAGGGTGCGGTCATCAAAAGGATGGGTCAAATCGAGGACCCGCGTCCGCGTGAGGTCGAAGAGCGCGGGCCTTTCGACCGGAGCCGCTGCCGGCTCCTGCGCGCTGGACGGTGAGGCCCAAGCGCAGATCAGCGCTCCCAATCCCCCAAATACGATGCCTGTTTTTCGCCTCATGATGCCTCCTCCAGGTTGGTGATCAGCGCGGTCGAGCCCGTCGCATCGCGCGTCGTGATCTCGGTCATTGTAGCCTGCAGTTGGTCCCTAAAAAGCGCAGATTTTTGCAACCGGCATCGCGGTTGACCCTGGACGCCTTGGTCCTTTTGCCCTCCTCCCCCGGCCGCGCTAATCGCTGGGTCCAGGGGGCAATTGGGTGATCTTGTGTGGTATCTTGCCCCGCGATGAAAGCCTTGGGGATAACGCCATTCCCGACGGTGCGAGGGCTTGGGTGCCTGCAACCTCTGTTGCTTGCGGGTGTCTTCCCCGCTGCACAGGGCTGGCGGTGGTTCCTGACAGTTCCAGCGATTTTTTGGCGAGCTGAGCAGGGCTGGCGAACTGAACAGGGCGCGTCGTCATGAGCAACGGAGCCCAGCGGCTGATTACCGGAATTCTGGTGCTGGGGGTGGCGCTGGCCGCGGTTTTCTGGCTGCCGGATTGGCTTTTTCTCGGACTCACCCTGGGCCTGGTCTGCTGGGCAGCGTGGGAGTATGTCGAGATCGTCCGCATCTGGGCCCCGAGCGCGCCGCTCCGCTGCTTGCTGCCGTTGACCGTGGCCTTGGCCTTGGCCTTGGTTTTGGTTCTGCAACCTGGGTTCACGCTGGCGCTTCCGGCTTGGACTCTGGCACTCGCCCTGGGCAGCGCGTTGGTCTTGACCGCGGCTGGCGTGGTGCTGGGGAGCCGAACGGCGATGCGCGACGCCAGCGCGGGGCTCGGGCTCTTGGCTTTTGGCATTCCGTATTTCGCTCTGCCTGCGGTCAGCTTGTACGTCTTGAAGCGTTTGGACCCGAGCCTGCTGCTGCTGCTTTTGGTCGTGGTCGCTTTGGGTGACACTTTGGCTTACTATGTGGGGTCGGCCATCGGCCGCCACCGACTCGCGCCGGTGGTCAGCCCCAAGAAGAGCTGGGAAGGGGCAGTGGCCAGCTTTTTGGGGAGTCTGGCGGCAGCGGCGCTGTGGAGTTCTTGGCAACTGGGAGTGCTCCATCCGGGCGTGCTTGGGGTCGTTGCCGTGACCGCTGTAGCTGCCCAGATCGGCGACTTGAGCGAGTCCTTGATCAAGCGAGGTGCGGGGGTCAAAGACTCGTCGAACGTCTTGCCCGGCCATGGCGGAGTGTTGGATCGTCTCGACGCCATCCTTTTCGCCGCCCCGGTTTTCGTGACCGGGTGGTGGTTGCTGGGTCTCGACGCGCTCTTCTCTGGAGCCCCCCACTGATCGGGTCCACCGCCTCCGGACGCTGGCGCGGCATCGGTCTTGCAAATTTGACTGGGCCCGAGTTGGGATGAACAGGATCGAACCACGATGGAAACTTTCTTGACAGCGGTTCCGGCCTTCCTCTTTGCCTTGGGAGTCATTGTCTTTGTCCACGAGTTTGGTCACCACGTGGTGGCCAAGCTCTTCGGCGTCAGGGTGCTGACGTTCTCGCTCGGCTTTGGCAAACGGCTGTGGGGGTTCACCCATCGCGGCACGGATTACCGTATCTCGCTCATCCCTCTCGGCGGCTACGTCCGGATGAGCGGTGAGCTGCCCGGTGAACAAAGCCAAGACCCCGGCGAGTTCCTCAACAAGCCCCGCTGGCAGCGAATCCTGGTTTACCTGGCGGGACCCCTGATGAATGTGGTGCTGTCGGTCGGATTGATCGCAGCGGTGTTCATGGTCGGCATCCCGCTACAAGCGCTGCAAGGCATCCCGCCGGTCGTGGGCGTGGTGGAGCCGGGATCTGCGGGCGCCCTTGCAGGACTTTTGCCGGGCGATCAAATCACCAGCATCGATGGTAAGCGCGTCGAACTATGGAACGACGCAGCGTTCATTTTCGCGAGCTCTCCCGAGCGTCCGTTGCGTTTGGAGTTGCTGCGCGAGACCGAGCAGATCACGGCAGTGATCACCCCGACCAAAATTGAGCGCTACGAATTTGGCGAGACCGGGTTGTATCCCAAGATGCTCCTGCGCATTTCCTCAGTGATTGCCGGAGGACCGGCCGAGCATGCCGGTTTTTTACCGGGTGATGAGGTCCTCAAGGTCGACGGGAGGTCGATCGAAGACGGCGAAGAATTCGTCAAGGCGATAGAAAACCGCGCGGGAGAACCGGTGGCGGTCTTGGTGCGCCGGCAAGGGACGCCCCAGACCTTGTCGGTGACGCCGCAAGCAGGTCCAGACGGCAAGGCTAAAATCGGGGTCCAGCTGGGGTTTTATCGCCGGCTGCCTCTGGGTGAAGCGGTCGTTGAAAGCGCCAAGTACAACCTCGACATCGTGGTCAAGACGGTGCAAATCCTTGGCAAGCTGTTCACGAGCGACATCAAGCCACAAAGCGCGTTATCAGGACCGATCGAAATCGCTGCCTGGAGCGGGCGGGCCGCCCGGCAGGGTTGGATGGATCTGCTCTACACGATCGGCTTCTTGAGCATCAGCATCGCGTTCATGAACTTGTTGCCGATTCCAGTTCTAGACGGTGGCCACATTTTCATCTTGTTGGTTGAAAGTCTGTTGCGGCGCGATTTGTCCATTTCGCTCAAGGAGCGCATCACGCAATTTGGCTTCATGATTCTGATGATGCTGATGGTCGTGGTGATCTTTTTCGACCTCGCCAAGAACCTGCCAGGGCTGATGCCCGGCTCTTGACGGGGCAGCAACGGTATGGATCATGTGGCGTAAAGTGCTCAGTGGTCTGGGCTGTTTGGGCTATCTGCTGGGGCTTGCGGTGCTCTTTGCGGCGGTGTCTTACACCAGTTTCAGTATCTTTGTGCGGCGTGGGGTGACCCCTACGCCTGAACTTTTGGGTTTGCCCGAAGAGGAAGCGCGCGCACTTTTGGCGGACCAAGGTCTGCGCATGGGCCTGAGCGACGACGACCGCTATGACGAAGAGGTGCAAGCTGGCCACGCGCTAGCCCAAAAACCCCAAGCCGGAACGCTGGTCAAGCGTGGCAGTACGGTGACCGTCACGCTCTCGCGGGGGCCCCAGCGCTTGCTCGTCCCAACGGTTGCAGGTAGTGCGGTGCAAGCCGCGCTGGTGACGCTTTCGGCGTCTGGGTTGACTCTCGGGCGCACGATGAGTATTTATAGCGATGCGGGAGCTGCAGGAACAGTGGTTGCCCAATACCCAGGAGCAGGGACGCGGGTGGAACCCGGTGGAGCGGTCGACCTGTTTGTGGCCTTGTCCAGTCCGACTCAGACTTACCTCATGCCTGACTTGATCAACCGCCCTTACGACGCCGTCCAGCGGTTTTTTGCCGAGCGCGGTTATCGTCTGGGACGGGTGGGTTATGAAAATTATGCCGGCATTCCGGCAGGTACGGTCCTGCGCCAGTTCCCGCGGGCGGGTTATCCGCTCGCGCGTGGCGATGTGATCTCGCTCGACGTGGCATCGGGCGAGTGAGGGAGTTTGCTGTCATGCTGCTCGCCCCTTCAATTCTCGCCGCTGACCTCACCGATTTGGGGGGAGCGCTCGCTCAATGCCAAGCAGGAGGCGCGGCCATGGTGCATTTCGATGTCATGGACGGCCATTTCGTCCCCAACCTGACTTTTGGCCTTCCGGTGCTCCGCGCGCTGGTCAAAAAAAGCCTCCTGCCGATCGATGTCCACTTGATGGTGACCAACCCCGAACGGCTGCTCGACGCTTTCCTCGAGGCAGGGCCAGCTTGGCTGTCGGTGCATTGGGAAGCCGCCACCCACCTCGACCGCCTGTTGCGGCGTATCCGTGAAGCTGGAGTCAAGGCTGGGGTGGCGCTCAACCCGGCGACGCCGGTGGAACTGCTGATCGACAGCTTCGACCAGCTCGACTTTGTCCTCTTGATGTCGGTCAACCCGGGCTTTGCTGGTCAGCCATTTCTTCCCTACGTGCTCAACAAAGCCCAGCGTTTGCGTTCCCTGCTCGAACAGAGCGATCACCGCGAGGTCCAGATCGCCATGGACGGCGGCATCGATCGAGAAAACATCCGGCAAGTGGTTGCGGCTGGGGTTGATCTGTGTGTTGCGGGCTCTGCTGTTTTTGCCGTCCCAGATCCCGCAGCCGCAATGCAGCTCCTCCGCGAACAAGCCCAGCAGAAACCCCTAACTCGGGACGATCAACGATGAAACGCGCAATCTTCTTTTTGCTCTCGAGCCTTCTGGCGCTACTTTTGGCTGCGGGCTGCCGCAGCGGTTCCCATGAAGACCCCGTTCTCCGCTTGTCCGCCGACGAAGCACTCGCTCAAGGCAAGGCCTTGCTGGACAGCGAGAAGTACTACAAAGCCAGGCAACTTTTGACCCATGCTTTCGAGGTCGAGCCGAACTCGCGCAGTGGCCGAGAAGCGCTGCTGCTCGCTGCGGATGCGCACTTCCTCCAAGGCGGGGTCGACAATTACATCAAGTGCGAAGCCAAGTACCGCGACTTCATCAACCGTTTCCCGACCAGCGACCGCTCAGACTATGCCCAATACCAGATCGGTAACTGCCTGGCCCGGCGGATCGAGAAACCCGACCGTGATCAGAAAGTGACGCGCCAAGCGTTGGCGGCTTTCGAGGAATTGCTGCGGCTTTATCCCACGAGTACCTATGTCAACGAAGCCAGGCAACGGATCGTTGAGGTGACGGACCAACTCGCAGCGCATGAGCTGGCGATTGCCCGCTTCTACACCTCCTATGGTCGTGGCGTGCTGTGCCAGGCGACCATCCGTCGACTCGAAGGTCTGCGTCAGGAGTTCCCCAATTTCAACCAGATGGACGAGGTGCTCTTCTGGTTGGCGGTCGCTTACCAGCGCTGCAATCGCCTGGAAGACGCAACCGCAGCCCGCGAACAGCTGGAGCGCGAACACGCCCAGAGCACCTTCATCGCCGAGCTGGAGAAACAACAGAAAAAATGGAAGCCTGCCCATGGTTGAAGCCACCAGAACCAAGTGTTCGCTCGTCCCTGCCCTGGGACTGGCCGCCGCGTTGATGGGCGGCTGGAGTTGCAGTGGAGGTTTGCTGCAGCCGCCGGCCACCGAAGACGAGCTCGCTGAACTGAAACGTCGCATGGTCGCCCTGCAACGGCAAACGACCGTCGGTGAAGTGGAGCTGGCGCGGTTGAAACAACAGATCGCACAGCTTGAAGGCGACCTCAAGAACGCCAAAGAGGAACTCAAAGCAGCCAAGGCAGCGGAGCAAGCCGCGCGGGCTGAAGCCGAGAGTACTGCCGCAGCCGTGGGCCGGGGCACTGTTGCGATTGAAGCAACGGAGCTGGAGGACCCTGAATCCGTCGACGGAGCAGCTTCTACTGCTGGCGCTGCCGCAGCTTCGTCTAGCACCCCCAGCCAGCCTTTACGTCCCGATGCCCAGCGGCTTTACGACGAGGGGTACACCCTCTTCCACCACAAGAACTACCGTGAAGCCGAAGAGCGGTTTACGCGATTTGCTCAGCTTTACCCGACGACCGAGTTGACCGACAACGCATTGTTTTGGATCGGCGAATGCCGTTACGCCCGTGGCGAGTACAATGCGGCGTTGGCAGCCTTTACGGACACCGTGGCGCGTTTTCCCCAAGGCAACAAAGTGGCCGACGCCCTGCTCAAAGCCGGCAAGTCGCTCGAAGCCTTGGGCGACCGGGAACGAGCCCGAGAAACCTATGCCGAGGTTGTCGATCGTTTTGCCGGAAGCGAAGCTGCAGCCACCGCCCAAGAGCGTCTCGTTGCCCTCCGTTAGGAGCCTGGCGTAGGACTCAGGTTGGGCCGCACATCGTTACCGTACCGTGGGCGCTCCTCTGGGCCGCCCGCAGCCGTCCGCAGCCACCCTAAATGTCGATCAGCAAAGGGATTGGGGGTTGCCCGGCCTTGACAGAGCAGGGCAAACAAGATACCTTTGATAGGCGCTGGATTAAATTATTGATAAATCTGCATAAACCATCTGCAAAACCATCTTCGAAACCATCCCGAAAGCTATCTGCATAGACCTCCAGTGATCGCGACGACTTGCTACAAGATTCGGATTCGGATGCTAGAGATGATTCAGGTGATTCAGATGACTCGAAGGCAGCTGGGCGGGACCCCCGAACCCGGCGGCCAGGAGATCCTGCCATGAAGGGATTGGGTTTTCTGACGGCTCTTTTCGCCACCATGTTCGCTGCTGCCCTGGCACAAAGCCCGCCGCCTGCCGACTTACACCTCGAAGGAGACCACTGGACCGCCTGGCAGCTCCCGGCTCGGGAAGCGGGGACCGAGACCTACGTGATCCAGGGTGGAGATACCCTGTGGGGTCTGGCCTCGCGGTTCCTCGGCAATCCCCACCTGTGGCCGCAAATTTGGGAGCAGAATCAGTACATCCTCGATGCGCACTGGATTTATCCCGGCGATACGCTCTTCGTCCCGGGTGCAGCCGGCAAGGGTGCTCAACTTGCGGATGCGTCTGGTGTTGCCGGTCCGCCGCTCGAACAAGCAGAAGCCGCCGCCGCCGCGGGCGGGACCCTCGAGGCGAGCAGTGAAGCGAGCAGTGAAGCGACCAGCGAGATGACCGAAGACGCTGCCGAGACCGCGGCGGTCGTGGCTCCTGACAGCGCATTTCTCAAGCCCACGGGGGCGCCAGTCCCGATCGGTTATGAATCCGACATCTACTGCAGCGGCTATATCGGGGAGCTTGCCGAAGAGTTCCCCTATCGCATCGTGGGCTCCGAGTACGAATTCCTCGCCCCGACACTCGATCCGCAACGAACGTCCGAGATCAAGGGTTTGTGGGGCAAGACAGATACCCAGAAATACGGGCTGGGTGTCGGCGACATCATTTACACCGACGGTGGCCGGACTGCGGGCCTCGCTGCTGGCGAGATTTTGACTGCGGTGCAACCGCGGCAGAAAGTCATTCACCCCTTGACCCACGAAGTGATGGGCCGCCTTTATTCTTACCTTGGCCGGATTCGGGTGCTCTCGGTTCAGGAGAACATGGCCATCGCCGAGATCTTGCACTCTTGCGATGCCCTCCAAGTAGGGGTCGCGCTCAAGTTGTTCGAGCCTGAGCCCGTTCCGCTCCGACGAATCACCACCATGCGACCCGCAAACTACCCACCGCCGATCGAAGCACTAGACAACAGCGCCACCATCATCATGGCCCGCGATAGCATCGTCGCGCTCGGTGAGGGGCACTTGGTCTATATCGATCGGGGGTTTGAAGACGAAGTGGCGCCGGGTGACATATTTACCGTCTATCGCCGCGGTCGTCGGGGTTTTCCGCCGGTTGTCATGGGCGAACTCGGAGTGTTGTCCGTGGCGAAAAAAAGCGCCCTGGCGCGGATCCTGCGGTCTCGTTATACCATCTTCATTGGTGATGCCTTGCTCCTCAAGTAAGGAGCGCGAGGGATATGATATAGGCAGCGAGCGGCAATGAAACCCGAGAATTTGAAAGGTCGGCTCAATCAAATCGTGGATGAGCTCGTGCGTCAGGGGATCACCTTGGCGCAAGCTCGGCGGGAATTCGAACGGCAATTCATCGATGCTTCGATCCGCTCCAACGAAGGCAACCTTGGACGCTCAGCCCGGCGGTTGGGCATCCATCGCAACACCTTGCGCAACAAAGTCAGTGAACTCGGGATCGCAGCCGAAAAACCGCGCAACCGTCGCGAGACCAAGCGCTCGTTCCTGAAGATCTAGCCGAACAAACCTCCGCTTGGGCGTTGTCATTCGCGAAAAGACCAGATCAAGGTCGCCTCGTCATGGGATGCGACCGTTTGACCCTCGCCCCAAAGCGTCAGGAAGCAGTTGGCTTCGGCACCATATTCAGTGTTCATGATGCCGCACGTGTTGGGCAATCCCATGCGCAAATAAGACCCGCCAAACCGATCGCCGTACACGAACAAGCCGCAGTTGGAAACAAAATCGGCTGAACCGTGTTCGCCATGCTGTTGCTGGTGCAGGCGCGGCTCCACATATTCCTGAACCACGTAGTAGTTGCGATCAGCCAGCGCTGTTTGTGCGACATCTCGCCAATCGTTTGGAGGAGTGAAGCGGCCGATGTGAACGCAAGCCCCACCATAACCTTGGGCTGGCTTGAGCACCAAGTGCTCGCGTTTCTCTTCGAGCAGTTCGGCGGCCGCAAAACATGCACCGTGAAAATCAAAGCGCTCTGACTTGAGGCATCGGGTCCATGGGATGTGGCGCTGGATGAAAGCCGCATCTTCGGAGTCGAAGTTGCCATGAGTTGCACCTTCGGACAACAAGGCAAGATTGCGTTTATCGCTGTAGACAAAGACCAGCGGGTTGGGATAAAGCTCGATCAGACCGTCGAGCCACGCCCCCACATCGGGCAAGGATGAATCGGTCAAACTGGTATTGAAGGCGTAGTGAACCACCACACGAACCGGGACGCCATCTGCCTTGAGCTGAGATTTTTCCCGAGCCAAATGTTGGAAATTGCAGATCAACACCCTCCCGCTGACTCCAGGTGCCAGCATTGATAACAGATCGCGATAATCCGCATTGATGTCAGGTATCGTCCGTTCGTAATAGCAAGGAGCACCGGGCATGACGATGGCGATATTCAATTCCCCTTCTCGATTTAGGGAACGAGCAAGCGCGCGCCGGATCGCTAACAAGAGAAAACTTCGCCAAGGATCTTGATAAGTAACAACTACTTTCTGTTCGGAAAAGTATCGGCGGAGCAACGGTTCTCGCAAATAGGCGCGGGCGACCTGTGCGGTGAATTTACCCCCCAGCGTCGCATTCATGTTGGCCTCAATGCACCAGACCCCTGTTGCCGTCCAGACGAAGTCCCCACGCATGATCTCTCCGCCTGCGCGGGTTGGCAGTTCGATGATCTTGCGCAGGTCGCTCATTTCCGCGGGGTCGAGGCCATAGAATTCGGTGATCTGTTGAGGATCGTTCTGAAAAAAGCGCTGGGGTACGTCGCGGATCAAATCGAGGACTCGGACACTCATTCGTGCCAGCTCAGCATCCTGGGCTGGATCCAGGAGCAGCGGCCAAGGTTGGATCGGCTTCGCATCGGAATGCAGATAGCGTGCAGGTGATTCGCTGGAAGCGCTGGGTAAGTCGCTAAACGTAGCACGGTCTAAGGCTTCGGGATGTTGCTTGACGAACGCGAGAAATCGCGCCTGGTAGGCCGACAGCGGTGCAGACACAGTTGGGATAGGCTCCAGTGAAGTTTCCATCATCGATGTATTCGCGTAGCGATATAAGTCACTCGCTAGACCGTCAGGGCAATTCTGACTGCGCCGGG
>CAZCOV010000114.1:8538-16532 GCA_964499975.1 uncultured Thermoanaerobaculia bacterium | reverse complement strand
CGTCTACGACGAGATCACGCCGGATGCGCCGATCCCGCAGCCGTCGGTCCAGCTGCCGCCTTCGTCGGATTGCCGATCGTTTTCCGAAGCGCCGACCGTGATCATATTCTTGCCATTGCCGGGAGTGCCCACGGTGCCCGCCCCCGAGCCACTGTTGCCCGCGGCAAAGATGAAGGTCAGTTCCTGGTTGCCGGCTTCGGTCAAATCCGCGTCGCGGACGCCGACATCAAAAGCCTGCGATGAATCGTCGTAGGTGCTGGCGCAACCCGAGCAGCCCCAAGAGTTGCTGCTGATCTTGGCGCCGCGGTCTTGTTCGCTCTTGATCAGGCCGGTGTCCGTGCCGCCGCAAGCGCTCAAGTTGAAGGAGGGGCCAAAAACGCGCGTCCCGGCGAACCGCCCCCAAGGGTTGATCCCCATGCCGCGCTGGAAGCCATCGGGATCCCGGTAGGGGAAGCCCGAGCGGGTGTCGTAACCGCCGGCGATGCTGGTGTTGATATGACCGTGGCCGTCCGGCCCGCCGCCGTCTGCCGCCGTAGTGCAGTTGGCGACATAGGCGAGGCGGGTCGGGTTCGAAGTGCTGCCCAGTTCGTGCAGCGTGGGATCCCCGGAAGAGGTCGTACCATTGCCGATCCCATCATCCGTGACGTCGACGATCGGATACTGGCTCTGCGTGGTGCTGAAACCGAGCCCGGTGAGGAAAGCCAAGTAACCAGGCCCAGAGGGTCCGGTCTGGCTACCATCGAAGTTGCCCCCGATGATCTGGCCCTGCACTTCATCCAGGCGTTCGCGCTTCATGCGTTCGCCGATCCAGTTGACGTCTGGGCGGGCAGCGATTTCCGCGAGGTCTCCCACCCGCAAGGTCACGTCCACGTTCTGATAGGCGAGGATTGGCTGCCAGGGCGTGAGCTGAGCCAGAGCCTTGCGCGCGATCAGGTCTTCCGTCTCCTGGCGGCCAGTATGACGGTACATCTGGATCACGACGGGAATTGCGGCGGCGGCGTCCGGCACTTTGGCTTCGAGTCGGTTGCGCAGGGTGGGTCCTAGCTTGAAGTAGGGGTGGAGGGGTGCGTCCCATTGGATGATGTTCGCAGCCTGCGCCATCGTGGCCAAGGCTTGCCGTCCGGCAGCATCCGTCCACACCAAGTAGCCGTGGTTGGCGACGTAATGCACCGGCTCGATGCCGAGATCGCGGAGGTTGGTGAGCCACTCGTCCTTGATCGGTCCGACGAATTGCACCAGATGCAGTCCTGGGCCGAAGTTTTCCCCCGCGGTGAGCTCAGGGGGCAAATGGATCGCCTCACGCTGAGTGTCGAAGGGGTAAGCGTCGAAGGTCAGGCGATCGTGGTCTTCCCGCACGTACAGGCGGGCCCGCAGGCTGGGCGGCAGGGACTCCAAGACCCCATCGGCAACCCGGTAGAGGGAGAAAGATCCGTACTGGTGCAGCAAGGTGACACCGGCCATTCCATCGATCAGGCCGGGTTCGGCGGTCACTTTGCGCCCCGGAGCAGCAAACGCAGGTAGGGTTGCGAGCAGCAGCAGGGCGGTGACCAGGTAAAACGCTGGACGGGCAAGACGGCTAGGCGGTGTTCGGTGCATCGAGCGGCTCCCTATGAGTAGTCCCTATTGAGTTGTGCAGGATCTGAATCTGCCCTGGGTGCTCCTATGTCAAGTCAAGGGTGGAGGAGGTAACCGATGGGCAGAGCTGCCAATGAGAACAGGTCGAGCGATGGTAGCACACAATCCACCAGCTGTGCCATGGCTCTTTTGTCGAAGAGATACAGAACACCTATTTCGTCCCGTGGTCTCCTGCAATAGGGCCTTTTTGTGGGATTTTTTGTAACTATTCTGTGTAGCTATGGGGCATTTGCAGTCGACCATGATAGGATATGCCGGTTGGCTCCATTTGCTGGTCAAACAAGTGCTGGTCAAGCAGGTAAGACATCGAGAGCCGCACAGTGGCGATGCAAGGTAGCAGCGAGCGTTCTTGGCAGCGCCTATCCGAGCCTGGGACGCTTTCCCCCCGTGCGACAACCGGGGCACTTCAGCATGCTGCCCCCGGTTGTTAGTTCGGCTATCCTGGCAGGATTTGGTTCAAGGCCGTCACCGTCCATCCTGGATGGAGATAAGGGTCGAGTCCCTCGAGATGGATTCTTTGCTTCACGACCTGCGCGCTAGCGTGCGCGCATTGCCCAGGAACGCGAAATTCACCCTCCTGGCGGTGCTCTATTTGGCCCTTGGGATCGGCAGCAACTTGGCCATCGCCAGCCTGCTTTTGAGTGTCCTAGGACCCCTTCCCTACAGCGATCCAGAGCGGCTGGTCTTGATCTTGGACCGCCAGACCAAAGTCGACGGACCGGAGCAGGATTTGTGGGTGTCGCCTTGGAACTACCTCACCCGCAAAACCCGTTGCGAGTTGTTGAGCGGGATGGCGGCGCTCAAACCGGTCAGTTTCGACGTCCACAGCAGCGAGGCCGAGACGGTCAAGGGCGCTGCGGTTTCAGCCGACTTTCTCCCGTTGCTCGGGGTCGGGGTGGCCACCGGGCGGCTGTTTTCGCCTGAAGAGGATCAGCCAGGAGGTCAACGGGTCGTGATTTTGGGGGCGGGGTTCAAGCGTCGGCATTTTGGCGAGACAGCCGATGTTTTGGGTCAGAACCTGGTCTTAAACGGCGAGAGTCACACCATCATCGGGATTCTCCCCGCAGATTTCCACGAACCGATCAGCCGTGCTGAGCTGTGGACTCCGCTCAGCCTCGATGCCCAAAACTCGTCTCGCGCGCAGCGCCAGAACCGGGAGTTGCAGACCGTCGCCCGGCTGAAACCCGGGGTCGACATCGCCGCGGCGCGGTCGGAGCTTGAGACGATTGATCAACAACTGGCCCAAGAGTTCCCTGACACCCATGTCGGCTGGGGTTCCAGGATTTATCCCTTGCCTTCGTTTTTGACCAATAACATCCGCGACCGGCTGATCGCCTTTCCGCTGGCGGCCGGATTTGTGCTGCTCATCGCCTTGGCCAACCTCACCAACATCCTCCTGGCGCGAGCCCAGCAGCAAGGCCACGAGCTGGTGTTGCGCACTGCCCTGGGGGCGTCCCGCTGGCGTCTCACCCGGCAGTGGCTGTGCGAAGGGCTGGTGATCGCTGGTCTGGCCGGGCTTCTTGGCTTTTTCGTTGCTTATTTACAACTCAAGACTTTGCCCAGCCTGCAAGCCCTGGCCCAGTTCCCGCTGCGCGGTCACGCGGTCGGATTTAGCTTGGGGGTGCTGGCGTTTGCGGTGGTGCTGATCGGTCTGATCGGCTGCTTTTTCTGTTGGGTTCCGAGTTGGTATCTGATCCGCAATTCCCGCCTCTTGGCGCTGAACCTCGGCCGGAACTTCTCCCCAGGAGTCCGTCAACGTCGGTTTCTGAGCGCAGTGGTCGTGGTCGAAGTGGCGCTGGCCGTGATTCTTCTCATCGGGACGAATTTGATGATCAAAAGCCTGCACAACTTCAACCACACCGAGCTGGGCTTTGATCCCGAAAACGTCCTGACCCTGCGCTTTCACTTGCCCAAGCACCGTTATCCCGATGGACCGCAGCGCACCGAGTTGGTCCATCGCGTGCTCGAACAAGTCCGCGGGCTGCCCGGGGTTGAAAGCGTCGGGATCACTTCCATCTTGCCCCTGAGCCATGACACGGCCCTGGGCACGTTCACTCTCGAAGGGCGGTCTCCGGCATCGCCGGGGGACATGTTCCACGCCCGTTTTGGCCTGGTCACTCCCGAGTACCTGCAAACCTTGCGGATCCCCTTGCTGCAAGGGCGGATGTTGACCCCTGCGGACGACTTGCAAGCGCCCGGCGTCGTCTTGGTCAGCCAGCGGATGGCCGAAACGTTCTGGCCAGGCGAGAACCCGATCGGGAAGCGCATGCGGCGCGGGCAATTTCCCAAACCTGAGGATCCCTGGTTGACCGTGGTCGGAGTGGTCGGCGACGTCAAATATGAGCGGGTCAACATGGAATTGGGGCCAGCGTTTTATTACCCGTTCTTCCAGCAAGCCACAGCGGGCCCCGCCGAGGACTTGAGCCTGGTCGTGCGCGGCAATGCAGACCACCTGGGACCAGCCCTGAGGCAGGCGTTCGCAGCGGTCGATCCGGCGCTCGTCGGCAGCGCGCCAGCAAGCCTTGACGACATCCGCCAGCGGTCCCCTGCAAGTCCGCGAATTCCTGCTCTGCTACTCGGTACTTTTTCGGGTCTGGCCTTGTTACTTGCCGGGTTGGGGCTTTATGGGGTGATCGCTGAATTCGTCAGCCAACGGCTCCAGGACATGGGCGTGCGCATGGCCTTGGGGGCCCAGGCCAGCGACCTCAAACGCCTGGTGCTGGGCCGCGGCCTGCTGCTGGTGGCGATCGGCCTGGTCCTCGGCTGGTTGGGAGCCGGCCTTTTCACGCGGTTCCTCGCCGGGGTGTTTTATGGCGTGAATCCGGCCGAGCCGTGGGTCTTCCTCAGCGCCAGCCTGGTCTTGAGCGCGGTGGCGTTCCTCGCCTGCTACCTGCCGGCCCGCCGAGCGGCAGCCGTCGACCCAATCCGCCTCTTGCGCTACGAATAATCCCAGGGTCTGAGCCGCACTTTCCTCGGTCCCTTCCTTGCTAGCGTTTTCCCGGGTCTTGTCACCGTCTTAACAAAACCGGGCCAGGCTTTGCCGCGTAGCCAACCGCAGGTTTGGCAAGCGGTCTAGGCAAAATTCAAAGGAGAAATGGAATGCGCCGAGTTGCGACTCTTTTTGTGGGGCTCCTGTTGCTAGCGTCTTTCGCTCTGGCTCAGGTGAGCGGCCTGTACTACCAGGAAACCGAAAAGGACGGCCGAATTTACGTGTTCAACACCCCAGAACGCTTCAAGCTCTTTCAGGAATCAGGGGAGATGGGGCCGGCAATCACCTTGATCGGCCGTGGACCCAAGGGGGAAACTGTGGTTGCCGAGAACGAGACGGCCGCGGATCTCTTTTTTTTCCGCCACAATCTGCCCGGATATGATCGCCCGACTCCCAAGCCGGCCGAGCCTGCCTTTACGGTTTCTTGGAAGGACGGCAAGACCACGATCACCAGCAAGTCCGCTGAACTCAGGCTCTCGAACCGGGTCCAGATCCGCTACACTCACGAAGACCCCGAAAGCGGTGACAGCAAAGGCTCCTTCCGGATTCGCCGTGCCAAGACCAAGTTCGAGGGATGGCTGTACAACAAGAACTTGACTTACGAGGTGCAGCTCAACTGGCCAGATACCACCAATGCCCTCGAAGACGTCGTGATCAATTACGATTTCAGCAAGGGTAAGAAGGCCCTTCAGGTAAAAGCTGGCCAGTTCAAGGTGCCGTTCGGACGCCAGGAACTGACTTCCTCGGGCCAGCAGCAGTTCATCGACCGTTCGCTGGTTTCGAACAACTTCGCCCGCAGTCGCGACATCGGCGTGCAGCTCCACGGGCTGGCGGGGGGCGGCAAGTTCGACTGGCGGTTGGGGGTGTTCAACGGTGGTGGGCGCAACCGCACGTCCAACGATAACGACAAGTACCAGTACAACGCCCGTTTCAGCTTCGAGCCCTGGGGCGAAGTGAAGTACTCCGAAGGGGACTTCGACAGCACCGACAAGCCGCTGTTTGGCATTGCGGCGCAGTGGGAGTCGAACAATCGGCATGGGGCCAGCAGCAGCGATGACCTCGACAGCGAAACCGTGGGCGGCGACCTCACGTTCAAGTATCGCGGCTTTTCGTTCTTCCTCGAGTACTTCGATGCAGGCAACGAGCCCGAGGTCGCGGCCGACTTCGACAGCGACGGTCTGAACGTGCAGCTAGGGTACTTCGTGATCCGACAAAAGCTCGAGCTGGCCTTGCGCTATGCCAAGCTGGACCCGACGTCTTTGGTCAGCGGCGATGACCGCACCGAAACTGGATTGGGTTTCGGTTATTTTTGGAACAAGCACAATCACAAGCTGCAGGCTGACTTCCGCGAGCTCGAGGACGATCGCCGTGGCAGCACCGACCGCGAGTTGCGCGTTCAGTACCAGTTCATCTTCTAGCCTTCTCGTCGCATTGCGTCAGCGGGGTGCTCTCCCGCGAGCACCCTCCCCATCTTCACCCCGAGATCCGGCTGCCCGGCTAGCGATCGCCCGTCTGGCGGCCCGCGCAGGGGCTCACGCTCTGAGGTATACTCCGACCTTTACGAGACCTGGGCTTTGAGCTTTGAGGGGCATGCTTGTCAGGTGGCGCGAAGCCGAGTATCCTCCTGCTGCCCCTGCTGCTCGGCGCGGTTTGGGTCGCAGGGTCTTTGGAGGACAGCATGACACTGAATGAGCAACAGAAGCGATTTTACGAAAACACTCTGGCGGTGACCCGTCAGGAAATCGCCGAGCTCGATCGTTTGATCGAGGCCGAATTGGCCAAGGTGAAGGAACGGCTGGCCGAGCTGCAAAACGGGAAAAATGCAGCGCGGCAAATGTACGACGCGGCGTGCCTCCGTCTCGGTATCGCCAACGAGCTCGAGCAAGAGGAAGCCACTGGCGACGGCTAGGGCCAGTCTGTCGCGCCTTCCGGTCAGCAAGACTAGCTCCTTCGGCGTTCCGGTCGCGTCGAAGTTCCCCTCAACGGTTTTGGTGCAACGCGCCGTTGGTTTTCCGGCCAGCGGTTGGACCGCAGCGCCGAGCCAATGCCAGGTCAAAGTTTCATCCTGGCGTAGTCGTGGTATCAAGAAGCAGATGCCGTGGTTTAGAAAAACAAAAAAGCCCAAGCCGATCCAGCCCCGCAAAGAACGCTCGGCTCCTGAAGGGTTGTGGGTCAAGTGCAATGATTGCCGCGAGGTTGTGTACTCCAAAGAGCTCGCCGGCAACTTGAAAATCTGCCCCAAGTGCGGATATCACTTCCGCATCAATTGCGACGAGCGGACCCAACTCTTGCTCGATCCTGGCCCGCGCGAGGAGCTCTTTGCCGCGATCGGCCCGCTCGATCCGCTCGCGTTCAAAGACACCAAGCCCTACAAGGATCGGATCAAGACCTACCAGCGCATGCTGGGGGTCAAAGACGCGGTCTCGGTCTTCCTTGGCCGGATGGAGGAAATCCCCCTGGTGCTCGCGGTCATGGACTACGAGTTCATGGGCGGGTCCATGGGCTCGGCAGTCGGCGAGAAAATCACCCGCGCGATTGAAGAAGCGATCCGCCGCCAGCTGCCAGTGGTCATCGTTTCAGCTTCCGGTGGAGCGCGTATGCAAGAAGGCGTTTTGTCCTTGATGCAGATGGCCAAAATCTCAGCCGCGCTGGCTCGGCTGCGTCGCGCGGGCTTGCCTTACATTTCGCTGCTCACCGATCCCACAACGGGTGGAGTGACCGCCTCGTTTGCCATGCTCGGCGACATCAACCTGGCAGAACCCGGAGCGCTGATCGGTTTTGCCGGCCCCCGGGTCATCGAGCAGACCATCCGGCAGAGCTTGCCCGAAGGGTTCCAGCGCAGCGAGTTCTTGCTCCAGCACGGCTTTCTCGATCTGGTGGTCCCGCGGCCGGAGCTCAAGGCAACAATCGCCAAATGCCTGCGCCATCTGCTTTAGCGCCGCTGGCGCCGGAGTCGGATGCGCTGCTGGCGCAGCTCGAACTGTTCGGGATGCGCCTCGGGCTCGAACGCATCCGGCAGTGGTTGGACGAGCTGGGCAATCCCCACCTCGCGGTGCCCATGGTGCTGATCGGCGGTACCAACGGCAAGGGCTCGACCTCAGCCCTGCTCGCGGCCATGTGCCGCGCAGCGGGGTATCGCACCGGCCTTTACACCTCCCCTCACCTCGAAAGCGTGACCGAACGGATTGCGCTCGACGGCCGGCAGATTAGCGATGCCGAACTCGCCGCCCTCTTGCGCGAGATCCTGGAATTGGCGGCGCGGCAGGGCGTCGAGCCACCGACTTACTTCGAGGCGCTGACCCTCGCTGCCTGGCAGTATTTTCAGCGTCAAGGCGCGGCGCTCGGGGTGATGCCGAGCGCGGCGCTGAGG
>CAZCOV010000114.1:0-8528 GCA_964499975.1 uncultured Thermoanaerobaculia bacterium | reverse complement strand
CGGTCGGCTCGACGCGACCAACGCGGGGGAACCGCTGCTGTCGGTGATCACGTCGCTCGACCTGGACCACCAGCAGCAACTGGGCAACACCTTGGCTGCGATAGCGCACGAGAAGGCGGGGATTTTTCGTCGGGGTCGGCCTGCGATTGCTTGGGGCGGGGACCCTCAGCGCACGCTCCTGCTGACCGCCCTCGCCCAAGCCCATGGCGCGGACTTGCAGCTGGTGGACCAGCTCACGAAACGGCAGGTCAAGAGCCGCGCTGGGGTCTTGCCGCAAAGGGTCCGGATCAAAACCCAGCTCCAGACTTACACGTTCGCTTTGCCCCTCGCGGGCGCTCATCAGATCCGCAACCTGGCGGTCGCGGTGCGCGCTGCAGAACAGCTGGCGGAGAGGGGCTTTCCTCGCTTGGAGCGCGCGGGCATCGAAGCGGGAGTCGCGTCTTGCCGCTGGCCCGGACGTCTGGAGTGGGTGACCTTGGGAGATGGGCGCAAAGTGCTGCTCGACAGCGCCCACAACCCGGCCGGGATTGCGACGCTCAAGCGCTATTTGCAATCGCTTGAAGGCCCCTTCGACCTGCTATTCGGCGCCCTGGCGGACAAGGACATCGCGCAAATGCTCGGCCCCTTGACGTCGGTCGTCGAGCGCATCGTGCTCACCCGCCCGGCGAGCGACCGTGCAGGCGATCCCGCAAGCTGGTCCGCGTTTTTGTCCAGTCATCCCGCTGAGATCGTCGCTGCGCCCCAGGCTGCGCTCTCCCACGCCCTGGCGACCACCCGCGGTCAGCTGGTCATTTGTGGTTCGATCTACCTGATCGGAGAAGTTCGTCAGTTCCTGCGCCAGCAGTTCGGCGTCCCTGCTCGTGACAGCTCTAGCTTTAGCTCTAGCAGCATCAGCGCCGATTGAACTTGCGCATCAAGTCTAAGACGGTGGCTGTCGGCGGTGATGCGGCGGGCTGTGGCTGGCGCGCACCACCCTTGCTGCCGCTGGGGCGCGGCCGGACCGCAGGCTCGGGCAGGAGTGCTTTGAGCGACAGCCCGATGCGTTCGCGCTCGCGATCGATGTCGACCACTTTCACCTTGACGATCTCGCCCACGCGCACTACTTGCCGCGGGTCCCCGATCCAGGTGTGAGAAAGCTCCGAAAGGTGGACCAGACCATCGCGCTTGACCCCGATGTCGACAAAAGCCCCGAAGTTGGTGACGTTTGAGACCCGACCTTCGAGGGTCATGCCGACTTCGAGGTCTTTGAAGCTCAACACATCGTCGCGCCAGGCCGGCGCCTGGAATTCCGGGCGGGGATCGCGACCCGGTCGTTCGAGCTCGGCGCGGATATCGTCGAGGGTGAATTGCCCCAGGCCTTCTTGCGCGTCAGCAAAGCGCGAGAAATCGACTTGCGCCACCAGTCGCGGATTGCCGACCAGCGCGGAAGGGCCCACTCCCAGCTCGGCGGCCATGCGTTCGACCACCGGATAGCGTTCGGGGTGAACCGCCGTGCGATCGAGTGGGTTGTCGCTCTCGCGGATACGGAGAAAGCCCGCGGCCAGAACAAACGTCTTGGGGCCAAACCCGCTGACCGCGAGCAGTTGTTGCCGCGCGCGGAAAGGCCCGCTCTTGTCGCGGTGCGCCACGATATTGCGGGCCAGGCGCTCGCTCAGTCCGGAAACCCGACGGAGCAGCGCTGGCGAAGCGGTGTTGAGCTCGACACCCACCCGATTGACCGCGGTTTCAACTGCCAGATCGAGTTCGCTTGAGAGAGCTTTCTGGTCCACGTCGTGCTGGTACTGCCCGACCCCCAGGGCCTTGGGTTCGATTTTGACCAACTCGGCCAGCGGGTCTTGCAGCCGTCGGGCGATCGAGACCGCGCCGCGCAGCGAAACGTCGAGCTCGGGCAGTTCTTCGCGCGCGGCCGCCGAGGCCGAGTACACCGACGCGCCGGTTTCCGGAACGATCGCAACGATCACTTGGGTGAGCCCAGCAGCGCCCACGGTCTTGCGCACGAAAGCTTCGGTCTCGCGGCTGGCCGTGCCGTTGCCGATCGCGATGGCATGGACCTGGTGAACTTTGACCAGACCCACGATCTTGTTCGCCGCCTGCTCATTCATGAAAAAGACATCCGTGGCTTGCACCCGGCCGGTGGGGTCGACCACGGTCAGCTTGCAGCCGGTGCGAAAGCCCGGGTCAAGCCCCATGACCGCGCGCGGCCCGAGCGGTGACTGCAAGAGCAAGGCTTCCAGGTTGGCGCGGAACACGGTGATCGCCTCAGCCTCGGCCCGCTCGCGCAGTTCGGTCCGCACCTCGCTCGTGACCGAAGGTCGGAGCAAGCGTTTGTAGCCGTCCGCGCTCGCTTCCGCCACCTGGCGGCCGCAAGAGGTGTCCCAGGGGATGCCCCAACTCGCTTGCAAGCGGGCGGTTTCTGCCAGGTCGTCGATCGCCAAGTCCGAGATCAAGAAACCCTCGCGTTCGCCGCGCAGGACCGCCAGCATGCGGTGCGATGGGATCTTGGCGGCAAGCTCTTGGTGGTCGAAATAATCCTTGTAGACCTTGCCCTCTTCTTCCTTGCCCGACAGCACTTGCACTTTGAGCAAGCCGAGCTGCTGCAAGCTGCGGCGCAGGTGAGCCCGGTTGCCGGCATCTTCGGCCAGCCGCTCAGCCAAGATGTCGCGTGCCCCTTCGAGCGCTACTGCCACATCCGTCACGCCTTTTTCCGCATCGACGTAAGGGACTGCGAGTTCTTCGGCCAGGGTTTGGCCCGCAGCATGGGCGAGCAGCCCGTCAGCCAGGGGCTCGAGCCCGCGTTCGCGCGCGATTTGGGCCCGGGTCCGCCGCTTGGGTTTGTAGGGCAAGTACAGGTCTTCCAGCTCTTGCTTGGTGGTTGCCGCGGTGATTTGGGCCTGGAGTTCCGGAGTCAGCTTTCCCTGCTCGGCAATCGAGCTCAAAATGGCGTCCCGCCGTTCGGCCAGCTCCAAGCAATACTGCCGACGCTTAAAAATCGTCTCGAGCTGCGCGTCACCTAGCCCACCGGTCGCTTCTTTGCGATACCGTGCCACAAACGGCACGGTCGCTCCCTCGGCAAAAAGACCGGAAGCGGCCAGGACCTGTTGCGGCCGGCAGCTGGTTTCGGCAGCAATGATGGCGACAAAACGATCTTCGAGAACACTGGACATCGTCTCTACCTCGTCGGGCGAAGTGGGTCGGGAATGACCAAGCATCGAATCTACAGCCGCAGCAGGACACGTCTGACCCCGACTGACGGATGGGTCCCATATCCTGCCAGCTTCTGCGCCGAGGTCAAGGGGTCCACGGGGTATTTTTTGAGGGGCGCCCGGCGGAACTTTCTGGGCGGTCGGGCGTTGTGGTGGGTGAGATGATGGAAGTCACCGACGCCGAACTGTTGCTCCGTGCCAAAGCGCAAGACCAGCTGGCTTTTGCCCGACTGGTCGAACGCTATCAGGACGGCCTGGTCGGCTACCTCAACCGGCTGACCGGCTGCCGAGACCGCGCTGAAGATTTTGCTCAAGAGACGTTTGTCCGCCTCTACCAACACCTCGACGGTTATCGCGAAGAAGGCAACCTAGCAGCTTATCTTTACCGCATCGCGACCAACCTGGTACACAGCCATGAACGCCGCGAGCGTCGTTTCAAATTGCTCATCTTGCCTTTTTTCAGCCACCGCAACGGCCACCATCCGACCACCCCCCAGGCTGAAGCGTTGGGGAACGAGGAACAAAGAGAAGTCAGCCGCGCACTGGCGGCGGTCGATCTGCTCTATCGGGCGCCGCTCATCCTTCGCGAAATTGAAGGGCTTTCCTACCTCGAAATCGCCGCTGCCCTGGATTTGAGTGAAGGCACGGTCAAATCGCGGATCCATCGCGGACGTCAGCTGCTCAAAGCGGAGCTCGCCCCCTACTGGAATGGACGGGGTTCAAGTCATGGATGATCAAAAACTCTCCACCCTGCTCAAGACTTTGCCGCAAGCCCGCGCTTCTGCTGGCTTCACTCGTGCGGTCATGGCGCGCATCCAGGAGTCCTCCGAGCCCCGCCGACAACCCCGCCGCTTTTTGCTGCCGGCGACGGTTGGCGCGCTGCTCGTCACGACCGTGGTGCTCTCGGGGGTCTATTGGCAGCGGCAAGCGGAAAAAGCCGAAGCCATGGCCGTGTTGGCGCGTCTGCGCGCCGAGCAGCGCTCGCTCGCAGCGGAAGTGGAATCCCTACGCCGACTCACCGGCCGCCCGGTGGTTTTCCTCGGCGGCACCGATGCCGTGGACGTTGCCGTCGACTTGTCCCACCTCGTCCGCTGGCAGGCCACGCAGCAACCTCGCGCCCATCCCGCCGTCTTGACGCCAACCGTGGCCAATCCCGAGTTGCGTCCTTCGACGCTACGAATGCCCTGAAAGATTTGCGCGTCACGTCGACTTTGAAATAGCGATTCCTTGAATAACGATTCATTGCCCCCATCAACTGCAAGGAGCGAAAATGAACAGTTCAGAACTCCCTGGGGTGAGCCCCCTAAAGTGTGTCCTCTCAGGTCTGCTGCTCACGGTCTTGTTGAGCAGCAGTGCGGCGCCAGCACAAGACGCCCAAGAAACCGATAAAAAATCCGATAAAAAAGTCACGACGAAAGTCGTGGTCAAAGACCAAGGCGAACCCACCATCATCTTCAAGAAAGCTGACCCGAACGGCGAGCACGAAGAAGACGTGTTGGTCCACGGTCCCTTCCATTGGATTGGCGGCCACCCGGGCGGTGGTTTCCTCGGCGTTGGGCTGACCCCCCTGACCCACGAGTTGCGCGCCCACTTCAAGGCCCCGGAAGATGCCGGCATCATGATCAACCACATCGCTGACGACAGCCCGGCAGCCAAAGCTGGCCTGCAAGTTGGCGACATCATCACCAAAGTGGGCGATCAGACGGTCGGTTCGCCGGGTGACCTTGCCAATGTGATCCGCGGTCAAGAGGATGGCAGTTCTGTCGACCTCGAGTACTACCGGGATGGCAAGCAACGCAACACCACGGCTGCGATCGAAGTCCGCGATCGCAAAGTCTTCACTTTGAAGCTCGATGGGCTCGAAAAGCTGGAAGGCCTCGAAGGCCTCGAAGCGCTCGAAGGGCTCAAGGGCCTGGAAGCGCTCAAAGGGCTGGAAACGATCCACCTGGGTCCAGAAGCGGCCGAACATGTGCAGCGCGCTCTGGAACGAGCGCTGAGCAGCCCGGAGTGGCAGCAGCAAGTCGAGCGCCTGCAAGAGATCAATGTCGACGAGCTGGAAGCCAAAATGGAGCAGCTCAAGAAGCGGCTCGAAGAGCTCGAAAGGCAGCTCAAGGAGAAGTTTGATTCCCCCTGAGTTGTTGGTGCCCTGGCCCAGGCTCGCCGCTGGTGCGGGCTTGGGCTCCCCCCTCCTCCCTCTATTTCAGGGTCGCAGCAGCAGTTTCCCGCTGGTCTCGCGGCCGGCCAGCAAGCGGTGAGCGGTGGCAGCGTCCGCCAGCGCGAGGACCCGGTCGATGCGCACGGCGAGTTGACCTTGCAGCACCCAGCTGAAGACGGTTTGAGCACGCTCCAGCAATTCATGACGTTCCCGCACGTAGTCGAACAAAGAAGCGCAGGTCAGTGTGCGACTGCCGAGCAGGGGACGGGGCTGGATCGGATCCGGAGGACCGCTCGCCTGGCCAAACAAAATGATGTGTCCGCGCACTCGGGTGGCACGCACGCTGTCGACGAACGTGGCCTTGCCCACGCCATCGATCGCCAGGTCAACGCCTTCGCCCGCGGTCAAGCGCAGCACTTCTTCGCGAAAATTCTGTTCGGTGTAGCGGATCACATGGTCGGCGCCGGCTTGGCGGACGAGGTCGGCCTTGGCCGGGCTGGAACAGGTGGCAAAAACTTCGGCCCCAGCCCGTTTGGCCATCTGGACCGCGAGCAAGCCCACGCCGCCAGCAGCTGCGTGGATGAGCACTTTGTGGCCGGGGGCGAGCGGGCAGATCGTGTGAGTCAAATAATGGGCGGTCAGACCTTGCACCGGCAACGCCGCTGCCTGGTCGAGCGACAACGCCGGCGGTACCGGGATGACCCGATCAGCGGCGAGCACCACGACCTCGGCATAAGCACCCGCGCGCGCCTTGAGGAAAGCCACCGGGTCGCCCAGCGCAAAACCCTCGACCCCGAGCCCGATCGCGTCGATAGTTCCCGCGCCCTCTTCGCCGAGAATAGCGGGCAAGGGGCCGAACTCGTAGAGCCCGGACCGCAAATAAATGTCGATGTAGTTGACCCCGGCCGCGTGGACCCGAATGCGCACTTCGCCCGGGCCCGGCTCGGGAAGCGGGACTTCGTCTTGGGTCAAAACCTCGGGTTCACCAGGACGGCTGAAGCGGATGGCTTTCATCTGTTCTCCTGGAATTGTTTCTCTTCAGGATTTTCCCGCAGGGTTTCCCCAACTCGATCAGTGATGACGGCTGGTGAGTGCCACCCCCGCGACGACGCCGAGCGTACCGACCATCACCCGGGCGGTCAAGCGTTCATTCAAACCCACGATGCCGACCACCACGGCCACCACCGGCATGGCATAGGTGATGATCGCCAGCCGGGTGGCGGGCAGACGGGCCAACAACCAGTAATAGAGCGAAAACGTGATCGCCGAACCGAAAATCACCAAGTAGAGCAAGGCGCCGAGCGAAACCGCGTCCCAGCGGAGATCGACATGGCGTTCACACCATCCCGAGAGGATTCCCATGACCGCCGCAGCAATCAGCATGGGTACGGCCGAAAGGGAAATCGGGTGAACCTCTTTTCCCCAACGCTTGACCAAGGTGTTGGCCAGGGCAGCTGCGCACGGAGCGATCAGCAGAATGGCGGCAGTCCTTGCAACTTGCGGTCCGCCTAGCAGGCTTAAATCTTCGGAAAAAATCACCATCACCCCAACAAAACTCAGCACGATGCCGCCGATCGTGCTGTGGCTCAGGGTCTCTTCAGGCAGCCAAAAATGTGCGAAGACCGCGACGAAGAGCGGGAACGTGGCAAACAGCACGGAGGTCAAGCCCGAAGGCAGCCACTGCTCGCTCCAATACACAATCCCATAAGACAGACAAAACGTGAGTAATCCGTTGGTCAGCCACAACCAGCGTTCCTGCGGTAAACGTCCGAGCGGGACTTTGAGCCAGACCGCCGCCAGCAACAAGATCACTCCCGCCAAAGCGAAGCGCAAGGCCACCCCGGCAAAAGGGGGAATTCCCCCCAGGCCGATGCGAATCGCTGCCCAAGTCGTCCCCCAAAGCAGGATCAGGGCGACTAGGGCTGCGGGTACTTGAAAGCGGTGCAAAGACATTGCCATCTCAACCTCCTGGAAATAGCAAAAGCATCGGGAGTCCAACAGGTCCACCCGGCGACCGGCGACGAGGACACTCCATCGCGACCGCGCACACGCCGTGATAAACTCCGCGGTGCTGCTTATCCGGAGCGATGCAGCTTCTCCTGCACTTCCTTCCTGGCAGCTTCGACCAGAATTGAATGACCAACGATCGCCAATGCCTTCGGTCAAGACTAACGGTATCACGATCGCATACGAGACGTTTGGCCGCCCGCGAGGTCGTCCGTTGCAGCTGGTGATAAGACTCTCCTTCCAGGTGATGAGACTCTCCTTCCAGATGATCCTGGGGTTCTGTCGGCACGACCCGGTAGCGGCTGGTCATGGCGCGCGGCGATCGTAGCTAGGGCTGGGTAAGGTACGTTGAGGGGAGGAATTTTGAGCAGTAAGTTGAGTTCTGCATTGAGGATCCGCGTTGGGATCGTCTTGTTCGCCTCGGGCCTTTGCGCACTGGTCTATCAGGTGACCTGGCTGCGCTTGCTGCGTCTGGTGTTTGGCGTTTCGACCGCATCTTCAGCTGCGGTCTTGGCCATTTTCATGGGCGGATTGGGGCTCGGCGGCTACTTTTGGGGACGCCGTCTGCCGCGAACTGCGCATCCGCTGGCGCTTTATGCAGCGCTCGAGTTCGGGATCGGTATTTCCGCGAGTTTGACCCCCTGGCTGGTCGACCTAGCCAAGTGGACCTATTTTCATGCGGGCGGGGCGAGCCAGCTCGGGTTGCCCTTGTCGACCGGACTGCGGCTGCTGCTCTCGATCTTGGTTCTAGGCGCGCCGACTTTCCTGATGGGCGGCACCTTGCCCGCAGTTGCACAAGCCCTGCGTCAGCCCACTGACTCCAGCCGTCAGGGTGTTGCCTGGCTTTATGGGCTCAACACCCTGGGCGCGGTGAGCGGGGCTTTTCTTACCACGTTCTTTCTCCTCGAATGGCTGGGTATCCGCAGCTCACTGTGGCTTGCCAGCCTATGCAACCTGCTGCTCGCGGTTTATGCCCGCAACCTGGCGCGGCAAACCGATCTGGGGGTAGCGGAGCCCCCGCACCTGCTCGACGATGCGCTGCCCAAGGTGCCAGCCACGCAAATCGAGGTGCCAGCCACGCAAATCGAGGTGCCAGCCACGCAAATCGAGGTGCCAGCCACGCAAATCGAGGTGCCAGCCACGCAAATCGAGGTGCCAGCCAC
>CAZCOV010000113.1:0-16719 GCA_964499975.1 uncultured Thermoanaerobaculia bacterium | reverse complement strand
GTCCGCTTGCCGACCCACGCTCAGCGCGCTCGCACCGGAGACTGCCCCGTTTTCGTTGGGTTCTGGCGTTGGGGCTGCTCGCTCGCGTTCGCGGCGCAGGAGTTCGGCCACGGCAGCGCGGCTGGGCGCGATCTCGAGCGGAGTGCGGTCGCCGTCATCCCTCGGGGTGACGATCGGGTCGATGTGGATCGGCAGGCCGAGCTCGCTGGCGATCGCGTGCATGCCGGCAATCTCGCCCTCGTTCCAGCGGGTCAAGGTGCTGTTGATCTTGACCCGCAAGCCGACAGCGATCATGGCCTCGAGGTTTTGCCGCAACCGTGCGAAGCTGCCGGGGACCCTCGTCTGGCGGTCGTGGGTGGCAGCGCACGCCCCATGCAAGCTGACTTCGACCAGGAAAGGATCGACTTCGGTCTTGAGCCGCGCCGCCAAAGAACGGTTCAAAGCATGACCATTGCTCTTGACCCGCACCATGAAGCCGAGGTCGCGCGCCCGGCGTCCGAGGGCAAAAAAGTCGGGATGTGCCAGTGGCTCACCTCCGCTCAAAACCAGATGGAAGACCTGCATTTCCTGCAAGTCGGTCAAGAAGCGGAAATACTGCTCGCGGGAGAGCGGCTGGCCGGCCAAGTTGAGGTCGTTGTAGCAAAAAAAACAGTTGAGGTTGCAGCGATAGGTCAGCTCGACGAGGACCGAAAACAGGAGGTTCCGCTCCCACGCCTTGTTGACCACGGCTGCGAAGCTCATCACCGCAGCCCTCCGTCAAGGGTCGGGGCACTCGCTGCGAAAACGTCCGCCAAGGCAGCTACAGGGGCTGAGGTGTCAGCTTCTGCAATGGCTGGGGGAATCCGGTTTTGGGTGAGGACCGGCCAGAAATCTTGGTCCAAGCTGAAGGTCAAGCGGCAGGTTGCGGTCTGCGCCACCAACGCTTCGGCCACGGCGAAGACCTGGCCCAGGCGATGCGGGTCACCGTTCACAAAGGGCGCGCAACCGACGAGCAAAGCCACGGCCTGGCTGCGGCTGAGCGGGGTGCAGGAAGGGTTATGACCTTTGGTCAACGCGGCGATGCGCTGGAGCGGAAAACGGGCACCCGGCGGCCGGCGCTGGCGCAAATCGCCGCCAAACGGCAGGGCTGAAACGGCAAAGCCGTCGGTTTCGGGCGTCGCCGTCGCGCTGAGCGGGAGCAGCGCGTTGCTGTCGTCGCTCAGCACGGTCAAGCCTTGCGCCAAGCTCAACCGCGACAGCGTCGACTTGCCATTCCCCGAAGCTCCGGGAAAGAGGTAGGCCTCGCCCTGTTCGACGACGGCAGCGCTGTGGACCAGCAAGCCCCCTTGGTGGAGCAGGCGGTAGGCCACTAGGATGCGAAAATAATTCTCGATCAGATCGCGGAAAGCCGCGCCCTCTTCGCAAGGCGTCCACAGCGCGCCCGACCAGCCGGCGCTCCACCCGATCCGGGCCATCCAGGGATAACCCACGAGCCGCACGGAAAGCGGCTGGTAGTCGACCTCGATCAGCGGTTCAAAAACGATCTGTTCGAGCGGCAGAAAGTCGCTCCACGCAGCGCGAAAACAACGGACTAGCACGTCCGCTTGTGCGGTTGGTGGACGGCACCAGGGGGCATAGTTCTCGGCGATTTGTTGCTGTTGGTGAGCGCTCAGGCCAGAAAAGCGGTAGTGGTCACCGGCGAGTTCGACCACCATGGAGGTGTCGCCCCACGGTTCCCCGCTCAGGCGTTCAGGGAAGAGGTCAGGAACCGCGAGAAAAGTAGCTGCGAAAGCCATGTTCTAGCAACTCCGTCCGGCAATTCTCGGGGTCACGTCGCACGCGGCTGCGGGCGGTTTCCAACGAGCGCCGATCAGCTCTGGATCGGACCGATCGGACAAGTGACTGGGTCCGGCTTGCTGGTCGGTTGATTGCACGTTGCTGCGACCACCTCCAGCGTCTGCCGGAAGATGATGCGCGGCGGCTGGTACGGCTTCCTGGGGGGCGCGAGGTGGCTAGAATGGCCCACTTCAGAGCTGTCGAGTCTTGCCATGGACTGTATCTTTCTTGATGTATCTTTCTTTATGGGTTGCTGAGCTTTTCGACGATATTTTGATTATTTCTTTTGACTATTTCTTTTGTCTACAGTCTTCATTTGTCTTCAGCTGCCTTGACGTCATGGCCCACGTCCTGCCCAGGAATCAACCCAGAGGTCGGCAAAATTGTCTTATTGTCTGAATTTGTTCTGAGTCCTCGGATTTCTTGTTGGGTCCCACATGATTTCATGGCAAAGCACAGACAAAATCATAGCATGTTTATCCCAGCAAGGTCGATGCCAAGGTCAAACCGTGACGAAAGCGCGTCGAATTCAAGGTCGGGCCTCCGCGGTAGAGAGCCGCGATGGGTAGTTCTGCAGGTGCAGGGAGAATTTCCTAGCCTCCTGGGTTCAGCCGAATCAGCCCTGCCGTCACTCCTTCTCCTCTTTGCGAAACAGCCGAGCGAAGATGAGCAGCAACAAGGCGCCACCAGTGGCAATGGCCAGGCTGGGCAAGTTGAAGCCATTGACGGTGCCGAGTCCGAACCGCGCGGCCAAGAACCCGCCGACCACACTGCCCACGATGCCGATCAAAATGGTGACCACAATGCCACCAGGGTCCTTTCCCGGCATGATCCACTTGGCGAGCACTCCGACGATGAGCCCGAGCAAAATCCACGAAAAAAGCCCCATGACCGTGTCCTCCTTGGGAGGAGCATAGCCCAGCCACCCTGACGTCGTCAAAACAAGTTCGGAGGGACAAGTTCGGTGGGCGGGCCGTCGCGCTCACTCTTCGCGCAAGACTCGGGCAGGGTCGAGGGTCAGCGCCCTGCGCGCGACCACCAAGCCCGCGGTCAAGGCCACCAGCGCGAACAAGGTCACGAGCGCGAGGTAGGTCTTGGGGTCGCTGCTTTTGACCCCGTGGAGTTCGCTCGCAAGGAGTTGCGCCAGGGCCAGGGCCGCGATCACACCACCGCCCAGCCCGATCGCCACCCACAGTGCGGCGCGCGTCAGCACCCAGCGCAAGACCACGGCGGGACGGGCGCCCAAGGCCGTGCGGATCACCAGCTCGCGGCGGCGTTCCGCCACGTTCCAGGCCATCACCGCATAAATTCCGGTGACCGCCAGAAATAGGGCCACAACCGCCAGAAAAGCGAGCAATCGCATGCTGAAACGCGGCTGCCAATCCACACTCTTGAGCGTTTCTTCGAGGGTCGTCACCCGGTAAATCGGCAGCAGCGGGTCCTGGTCGGTGATCACCCGCAGCACCTCTCCGGTCAGCGCGGTCGCGTTGCTGCGGGTGTGGATCACGTAGGACATGACCGCGTCTGCCTGCTGGGCATGGGGAAGGTAGAGCGTGGGCGCTGGGTCGGGTGGCTGGGCTGCGGTCCGCACGTCGCCGACCACGCCGACAATGCGGCGCACCCGCGAGTCTGCACCCACCTGGATCACTTGGCCTTTAGGATCACGGTCGGCCAAGAAACGCTCCTGAAGCCCCTGACTGACGATGGCCACGGCATCGCCCACGGCGTTGTCTTCGGGAGTAAAAGCCCGGCCGGACAACACTGGGATGCTGAGCGCGGTGAAGAGGTCGGGGGAGATGGTCCAGACCACGGCGCGCGGCTCATGCCCGCTTTCCGCCGGGATGCCCACAACTCTGAAAGGCACGGTTTCCAGCGGTAGGTCAGGCGGAGGACGGGTGATGATGGCCGCAGTTGCGGCGCCGGGCAGGGCGCGCAGGGCGGTCAAGGTCTTGTCGAAGAACGCCGCGCGCTGGCTTTCTTGGGCATAGTTCGGGCCGCGGACGGCAGTGCGCAGAGTGAGGATGTTCTCGCTGGCAAAACCCGGATCCTGCCCTTGGGTATGGACGTAGGACTGGATCATCAGCCCAGCAGCGATCAGCAAGATGAGGGAGAACCCGGTTTCCAGCACGACCAAGGTGCCGCGCAAGAAGCCACGCCCGGCCGTGGTGCGGCAGCCGGTTTTTTGCAGTACCTCTGCGAAGTCAGCGGCACAGCTGTGCTGGGCTTGGAGCCAGCCGAAGGCGACGCCGATCGCCGCAGTCAATAGGGCGGCAAAGAGCAACACCGAGCCATCGACGCGCACGAGTTCGAGCCAGGGTAAGCCGGGCTCGGGCGGGATCATCGCTTGCAGCACGCGCAAAGTCCAGACGGCGAGCGCCAGACCGCACAGGCCTCCGGCGGCGGCGAGCACGAGGTTCTCCCCAATGAGTTGGCGGAGCAGCGCGGCCGGTCCAGCTCCGAGCGCCGCGCGGACCGCCATCTCCCGCTGACGGGTTAAGGCCCGGGCGAGGAGCAAGTTGGCGACGTTGCAGCAAGCGATCAGGAGGACGGCCGCAACCGCCGCAAACAGGGTCCACAGGGCCAGGCGCACAGGCTGCACCAGGATCTCCTGGACGCGCTCGACGCGCAGACGCCGTCCGCTGTGCGTTTGCGGCTGGCGGGCGCGCACTTCCGCGGTGATCGCGTCGAGTTCGGCCTGGGCCGCGCTGAGCTCGGTCGCTGGTGCCAGCCGTCCGAACACAAACATCCGCCGCGGCCCGAAATCGAGGCGTTCCTGCGCGAGCGCCAAGGGTAAGAAGAGCTGGGGGGGTTCGCGCTGGATCGGGCCATGGAAGTCTGGGGCTAAGATGCCGACGACCTCATAAGGTGCGAAATCGAGTTCGAGGGTACGTCCGACAATCCCCGGGTCGCTGCCGAGGTAGCGCTGCCAGAAGCCATGGGCGAGAATCACCCGGCGTGTTCCCGGCTGGTATTCCTCTGCGGTGAACAGCCGGCCCAAGCGGGGCTTGGCCCCGAGCACTGAGAAGTAGGACGCCGACACTTCATGAACCAAGGGCGAAGGGATGCGCAAGGCCGTGGGTGTGGCACCCCGGCTGCGCTGCGCCGCGAGCAGCTCGAAAGATCGCGCTTCGCGGGTCAAGAGGTCGAACACCGCGTCGCTGCCCAGGCCGAAGCGCTGGGGTGAATCCACGTCGTCTTCCCAGACGTGGACCAGGCGATCGGGCGCAGCAAAAGGCAGGGCCCGCAGCAGCCAGGCATTGACCAGGCTGAAAACTGCGGTGGTGAAACCCATGCCCAGGCCCAGCGCAAGCACGACCACCGCAGTCGCCAGCGGGCGGGCGCGCATCCCGCGCCAGGCAGGACCCAAGTCCAAGGCCATTACCCGCGATACCTCTCCTGCAGTGCGTGGGCGACTTCTGCGAGGGCATGGCTCGCGTGTTCGAGCGTCGCGCGCGTCGGAATTCCTCCGGGCATGACTGCAGCGAGCGAGTGCGCTCGCCAGCGGGCCAGCGCCCCATCGCTTTTCCACGCTACGTCCTCAGGCGCTGCTTGGAGCAGCGCGTGGAGCAGCCGCAGTGCGTACAAGGCGGTGAAAATCGCGCCGGCAAAATCACCATCGTGGTGCAAACTGACGGCATCGCGATAGGTCTGGTGAACGTAAACGCGGCGCTCGCCCTGGGCTGGATCAAAGCTCAAGGGTGGGTCGCCTGCGAGCTTGCAAGCGGCGTCGAGTTGCTGCTGCGCTGCTTCCAAGGTCTGGGCCGCGTGCCGAGCGTCTGCCATCTGGTTCATGAAGACGAGTTGGATCTGCTCGGCGAGAGCCTGGTGTCCGGTGGCCACGAGGTCGTGCAGCAGCCACTTCGGCTTCTGAAAGCGGCAGGGTTCGAGCGCCAGGGTGAGCATGGCCAGGGCAGTGGCCGCGCCCTGGATCTTGAAGCAGTGGTCAGCTGGGGAAACCTCTGCGGGCATGGGTTCAAGGTAGGCGGCGGCGAGGTCCAGGAGCTCGTCAGCTTCGGCTGGGTCGAGGCGCGCATTCCGCCACGCGGCCTGGACTGCGGCCAAGCCTGGCCAGCGCGACTCGAGCACCACGCCGCGAGCAAAGCGTCCGGCGTTGCGCAGGCCCTCAAGATCGTAGACCGGGACGGGCGGCAAGTCGCGGAAGAGGCGCACGGGGTAGCGTTCAATGCCGACCCTGACCTTGCCATGCTGTTGGAATTCTTCGCTGATTTCGCCTTCGCGGTCGAGCAACACCGCGAGGTCTAAGTCCGAGTCTTCCGAGTCGAGACCGGTCGCGACCGAGCCGACAACCAGGACCGCGAGTGCGTGGGGTTGAGCCATCAGGTCCTGGGCGAGTCGCCGGGCCAGGTCGACTTTGGGCGAGGGCTTCATGGGTGAATCGGGTGAATCTTTGGGGGGCGCAAAAACAACGAAGACTGTACCGGCGGCAGCCAAGCTAGCCCAGCAACCGATACAGTCGACGAAGATACGAAAGCGTGGCGTTTAGCCGTTACTGGCCCTTCTTTTCGAGCTTGAGGGCGTCCTTGAGGAGCGAAGAGAGGACAACGCGATTCTGCTTCATGGGTGAATCTCCGGGTTTGGGTTTAGGGACTCTCGGTTTTCACGTGGTTGGTTTCAAGTGGTTGGCTTTACCTGGGTTTCTTTTCGAGCTTGAGCGCGTCCTTGACGAAGTTTCCGAGGCAGACGAGCAACATGCGGCACCTCCAGGTTTTACGGGCAGGTTTATGCACCTTGACGGCTGGGCAGCTACGCCTACAGCCGGGTGAAGAGCTGATTCTACCGGCCTGCTGGGAACAGCGTCAAGGCAAGTTTTGCCTGTGGTGAGCGCTGGAAATCATACCCAAACGGCCGCGCTCACTTCGCCGGTCCGGGGGCAGAATCGTGGACCGCTTCATCCCCGGCAGTTGTCGGACTGCCGAGCGCAATCACCGCGATCACGCTGCCCAGAGTGAGGACGCTGCCGCAGAGTTGCTGCGCGGTCAACTGGTCGCCGAAGACGAGGGCGCCAAAAATCAGGGAAAGGACCACGGTGAGCTGGGCGATGACCCCGGCGCGCAAGTTGTCGACCCAGCGAAAGGCGAAAGTCATGAGCAGCTGCGCCACGAATGAAGTCAGACCCACGACCACCAGCCAGAACCCATCGCGCACGGTCGGGTGGACCCAGTTGAGCAGTCCCATGGGCAAGTTGATGAGCAGTCCAAAGAGGGTGAAGCTGGCGTAAATCGACCACGAGCTCTCGCTGCGCCGCGCTGCCCGGATGGCGGTGACCGCCGCGCCGCCACAAATCGCAGAAGCGAGGCCCGCGAGTTCAAAAGGACCGAAACCCGCGAATAGCTCGACCCCATGCCCCTGGCCCCGGACCACGAGAAAAACCCCGGCGATGGCGGTCGCGAGCGGGATCAAGATGCGCGGCTGGGCTTTTTCCCCGAGGAAAATCGCCGCAAAAAGCACGCTGAAAATCGGCGAGGTGTAGTTGAGCAGGGTCGCGACCCCGACCGGGATGTGCTCGATGGCGAGGAAAAAGAGCCAGACTGCCAAACCGCCGAAAAAACCGCGATAAAACAGCAAGTCCCAGCGCTGGATCTGGACGGAACTCTGCCGGTACGCGGGGATGAACAGGATCGGCAGCGCGCCCACGGCAAAGCGGAGGAGCGCGACTTGCTCGCCCCCGATGCGCTCTGAGGCGAGCTTGGCCGCGAGCGTCATCAGCGCAAAAACCACGGCTGCTGCGACCAGCAAGAGCTGAGCGCGACGGCTGGCTTGAACTTCACTCACGGTGTCGCGAAAGCTTTACCGGCTCACTCTGCCGGCGCAAAATCCCTAGACTGCAAACTGCACCCCTTGCGCGAGCGGCAAGGCGGTCCCCCAGTTGAGGGTGCAAGTCTGCCGCCTCATGTAGACTTTCCACGCATCCGAGCCGGCCTCACGACCGCCGCCGGTTTCCTTCTCACCACCGAAGGCCCCGCCGATCTCCGCGCCCGAAGTGCCGATATTGACGTTGGCAATACCGCAGTCGCTGCCGGTAGCCGCAAGGAACCGCTCGGCCGAGCGCATGTTCAGGGTGAAAATCGCCGACGACAAGCCTTGGGGCACGCTGTTGTGGACCGCGATCGCTTCGTCCAAATCATCGAACTCGAAGATGTAGAGGATCGGCGCAAAGGTCTCCTCACAGGTGATCGGCATGTGCGCCGTGGCCTCGATCAAGGTGGGCTCGACGAAACATCCGGGGCCGGGGAGCGACTTGCCGCCATAAATCACCTTGCCACCCTGACTCTGGGCAGTGCTAATCGCCTGCATCATGTTGAGCACCGCATCGCGGTTGACCAGCGGGCCCATGAGGGTGTGCGGGTCAAGCGGGTCGCCGATCCGGACGGAAGCATAGGTCTTGACCAGACGCTCTTTGAAGCGCGCGGCAATCCCGCGCTGGAGGAACAGCCGGCGGCAGGTGGTGCAGCGCTGCCCCGCGGTCCCCACTGCCGCGAACAGCACGGCTGAAAGCGCCAGGTCGAGGTCCGCGTCGTCCAGCACCAAGATGCCGTTGTTGCCACCCAGCTCGAGCAGGGTGCGGCCGACCCGGTCGGCCACCACTTGACCAATCCGCCGGCCCATCTTGACCGAGCCAGTCGCTGAAATCAGGGGCAAGCGCCGGTCGGCGATCATCGGTTCACCGACGGCATGGCGGTCACCGATCACCATGTTGAAAATCGGCGGTGCCTGGCAGTTGTCGAGGACCCGCTGCGCGATCCGGCTGACCGCGACCGCAGTGAGGGGGGTTTGGGAAGAGGGTTTCCAGATCATGGAGTCGCCGGCGATGGCGGCGACCGTCGAATTCCAAGCCCACACCGCCACTGGGAAGTTAAACGCGGTGATGATGCCGATCGGACCCAGGGGATGCCACTGCTCATACATCCGGTGCTGCGGCCGTTCCGAGTGCATCGAGAGCCCGTAGAGCTGGCGCGACATGCCGACCGCAAGATCCGCCATGTCGATCATTTCCTGGACTTCGCCCAGGCCTTCGCTCAAGATCTTGCCCATCTCGAGCGTGACCAGGCGGCCCAGACTCTCCTTGTGTTGGCGCAGTTCGACCGCCAGCTGGCGGACGACTTCACCGCGTTTGGGCGCGGGCCAAGTCTGCCATTCGCGGAAAGCTTGGACGCTGGTTGCCACCACAGTTTCGTAGTCAGCTGCGGTGGCCTGGCGAACCGCAGCGAGGGGTTCGCCGGTGGTGGGGTTGACCGAGACGAGGAGTTCGCCGCGGGTATCGAGAGCCTGGCCGGCAAAAGCGCCGGGGTTTTCGCTGCTAAGGTCCAGGCTGTGCAAGATCTGTTCAAGGTCGTTTTTGGCCAGAGTTGCCATGGTCATGCTGGTTCCTCCCTGGGAGCGTGGTTGTGCGCACCCGGCTAGGATATCGTAATCGAATGAAAACCTGGGAATCCTTCCTGGCTGCCGGGCTGAAGGGTTGCAAGCCCCACCTCCCGGCCGGCTTGCTGCTGCTTCTGAGCGGCTTTTGCGGCACGTTTGCTGCTCCCCTCGACGCCCGTTGGGTGGTGGTCGGACAGCTGGCGATTCTCGCTTTCGCGCTGCTCGGTGCGGACCGCTGGCAAGATCCTTGGGGGCTCGGACGTCCAGGCAATTTCTTGCTCGTCGCGGGCATGTTGTCGTTACTCACCAGCTGGGCGCTGTCGCCGGTGCCGCGAGCAGGCAAGCTGGCGCTCCTGCTGCTGCCGGCCTGGTTGCTGTTGCCGGCCGCGGTCGCCCGCTGTTGGTCGGATTCGCGTAGTCGTTGGTTGGGCTTGCGCTCCCTCACGCTGGTGGTGCTGGGGATTTCACTGTGGGCCCTCGCCAACTGGCTCGGGCAAGGTACAGCCGCGCCGGCACTCCCGCTCGGCCACCACAACCTGTTGGCTGCCTGGCTGGTGGCGCTTCTGCCTTTTACCTTCCTCGGCGGGCAGGAGAACGGGCGCTTTCGTGGGCTCGCCGTCTTGACCACAACGATTGCCGTCTTGACCCTGGTCGCCACCCGCTCCCTCGCTGGGGCCTTGGGCCTGGCCCTCAGCTGGCGGTGGGCAGCTTCTTGGACGGCACGGCGAAAAACCGTGATGGCAGGGCTAGGTGCGGTTGCGCTGGTCTTGCTCTGGCAATTTCCACGCCTGCACAGCGTCGCGAGCCAGTCCGACCTATCGATGGCTGCGCGTCTCAGCTATTGGGCCGCGAGTTGGCGGGGATTGCAAGAGAAATGGCTCTGGGGTTGGGGTCCGGGCGCGGTCCCCTGGACCCTCGGGCTGCACCTTGAACCCCGACCTGGGGTCCTGCCTGCGGGCGAAGTGGTCGCGGACGTGCATTCGCTGCCGCTCCAGCTCGCTTACGAACTCGGGCTGACCGGGGGACTCCTGTTGCTGGGCTTGCTGGGGACCCTGTGGCAACGTTTTCGCCCCCGCTCGCCGATCACCCACGATTTGCCCCTGGCGCGTGCGGCCGTGTCCAGCGGTATCGGTTGGGTGGTGGTCAGCCTGGGCGGGCTCCCCTTGACGGTCCTCGCCTTGCCGTTCACCGCGTGTCTGGCCCTGGGCGCCTTGCTTGCGGCGCAGGGCGAGACGCGCGGTTTAGCCGTCCCAGGACGCCAACCCAACGTGCCACGGGTGATCGTGCCGTGGGCTTATGCCTTGGCCGCGCTGCTGCTCACCTTGCCCATAGCACGCGCCCAACTCGCTTATGACCGCGCGGTGGCCGCAGACCGCAGCGGGCAAGGCGAGGTCCTGCGCTGGTTGCAGCAGGCGGTCGTGCTCGACCCTGACTTTCCCCTGTACTCCGCGCGTTTGGCCTGGTGGGAAAACGCGCAAGGAGAGAGCTCGGAGGAGAATCCGGAGGAGAATCCGAAGGGCGCAAATTTGGAGCGAGAGAATTTGGAGCGAGAGAAGAGAGCCCGCTCGTCGGCGCTGCGGGCGTGGACGGCCGCGCAAGCAGCTCCAGGGGTGGCAGCGCTATGGCTCAAAGCCGGAACCCTCGGGCGCGATGCACAGCAGCCCTGGGCGAAAGAAGCCCTGCTCGGGGCTTGCACCCGCGATCCATTAGGGGCAATGGCGCCTTTTGCTTTGGCCGTGGCCTTTGCCGAGGACCGCGAACGCGCGATCGAGTGGACCACCCGCGCGCTCCTCGCGGAGCCGCGCCTGTTGGCCGCAGTCCGCTGGCAGCGGCGCCCGTTCTTGCTCGCACTGGCCGAGCAGTGGATTCCGCAACTGGAAAGCATCGAGATTGGGTGGCGAGCCGAGTTCGATCAACGCGTGCAAGCACTTCCGTCCGCGCAAGGCGCGATCCTCCCAGTCGCTTTGCTGATGGACCAGGACCCCGCAACTTCCCTCGCGCTGTTCACTTTCCGGCGTGCCCCCTGGCCCGCCACCTTGGTCACCGTCCCGGTACTCACCGACCGCTGGACCGCCATGGACCTCCCTCCAGCCACCGCACTTCCCTCGACCGCGTCCGCGCTTTTTCTGACGAGCGACTGCAGCCTTGCGGGCTCACGGCCCCTGTTCAGGGCAGTCGAGCCCAGCTCGTGACCTGCGTCATCTAATCGCGGTGCCCCCGCACTCCACGAGACTCAAGGCTTCGTCCGTGGTCAAGCGTTGGTAGAGCCGAAGGCGGCGATCTGCTAGGATCGCGCCGTCCGTGCGCAGCCCCTCCGGATGTGCCGGGTCTGCGAAAAAATTCTCAAAGCGAAAATCCGCGAAAAATTCAAAGGTAATCTGATGAGCCAGCAGCAAGCCGCCGTCGCCCGGCGGCGGACCTTCGCAATCATTTCCCACCCGGACGCCGGAAAGACCACTTTGACCGAAAAGCTCTTGCTCTTCGGGGGGGCCATCCAGCTCGCCGGGACGGTCAAGGCCCGCGGTGATGCCCGGCGGGCACGTTCGGATTGGATGAAAGTCGAGCGCGAGCGGGGCATCTCCGTCACGGTCTCGGCCATGACCTTCAACTACGCGGACTGCACTTTCAACTTGCTCGACACCCCCGGCCACGAAGATTTCAGCGAGGACACCTACCGCACGCTCACCGCGGTCGATTCAGCGGTCATGGTGCTCGACGCGGCCAAAGGGATCGAAGCCCAGACTCGCAAGCTGTTCGAAGTCTGCCGGCTGCGCGACATCCCAATCCTCACGTTCATCAACAAGCTCGACCGCGAAAGCCTCGACCCTTTTGCGCTGCTCAGCCAGATCGAGGAAGACCTGGTGCTCCACGTGACCCCAGCGACGTGGCCGATCGGCATGGGGCGCAGCTTTATCGGGTGTTACGACTTGCTCAAGCAACGGCTGATGCTGCTCAACCCGGACCACCGCCATCGGGTGAGCCAGATCGAGTTGCCGCAAGGTCTTGCCGATCCCCAACTCGCGACGCTCTTGCCTCCAGATGCCCTGACGCAACTGCGCGAAGAGGTCGAGGTAGCACAGGGTCTGTGCCCGCCTTTTGACCGCGAAACCTATCGGCAAGGGCACCTGACGCCGGTTTATTTTGGCAGCGCGCTCAATAATTTTGGGGTCGAAGGACTGCTCCACGGCCTGATCGACCACGCCCCATCCCCCCGCCCGCAACCCGCGGAGGTGCGGCAAGTCGATCCCCTGGAAGAGCAAGTCACCGGGTTCGTGTTCAAGATCCAGGCCAACATGGACCCCAAGCACCGCGACCGGGTCGCTTTTGTCCGGCTCTGTTCCGGGCATTTCGAGCGGGGCATGAAGCTGCTCCACGTGCGCACCGGCAAAACTCTCGCCATCCACAACCCCTTGCTTTTTTTGGCGCAGGAGCGGGAGCTGTCCGAAGAAGCCTGGGCGGGGGACATCCTCGGCATCCCCAACCATGGCAATTTGCGGATCGGCGACGCTTTGACCGAAGGCGAGATCCTTCGCTTCACCGGCATCCCGAGCTTTGCCCCTGAATTTCTGCAGAAAGTGCGGCCGCAAGACCCGTTGCGCGCCAAGCACCTGGGGCGCGCGCTGTTGCAGCTGGCAGAGGAAGGCGCAGCCCAGGTATTTCGTTCGGTCCTCGGCAATGAGTGGATCGTCGGGGTGGCGGGTGCGCTGCAATTCGAGGTGCTGGCTGACCGCATCCGCACCGAGTACGACCTCGCCGTCCAGTTCGAGCCGACCTCGGCGTTCGCGGTGCGCTGGGTCGAGCACGACGATCCGCGCGAGCTCAAGAAGTTCTGCACCGCCAACGAGGCCAGCTTGGCCGAGGACCACCATCGCGCGCCGGTTTTTCTCGCCCGCAATTCCTGGCACTTGAATCGCACGGGAGAGGACTGGCCGGGCATCCGGTTCCTCAAGGTCCGTGAGCAAGCGCAATAGGAAACGGCGGGCGGTCAGCAGCCGAACCAGCGCGCCTTCAACCGGGGACCGCTCCGGGTTCTGCCGCCAGCCGGGCAAGGGTCCGCGCCACTCCCGGACCGCGTACCTGGGCGATGTCGTCTTGGTATTTGAGCAGGACGCCGAGGGTGGCATTGACCAGGTCGGGGGTCAAGATCGTCTGATCGAGGGCGACGAGCGCGCTCGCCCAGTCGAGGGTCTCGGCGATGCCTGGGCGTTTGTAGAGCTCTTCTTGGCGCAGGGCCTGGACAAAAGCCACCACTTGCTGGCGCAGCGCGGCGGCAGCGGCTGGCACCTTGGCGCTGACGATGCGCTGCTCTTGCGCGAAGGATGGGTAGTCGATCCACTGGTAAAGACAGCGTCGGCGCAAGGCGTCGTGAATCTCGCGTGTACGGTTCGAGGTGATCACCACCACCGGCTTGAGGGGCGCGCGGAAGGTACCGAGTTCCGGGACCGTGACTTGAAAATCGGAAAGCAGTTCGAGCAAGAAAGCTTCGAATTCTTCGTCCGCCCGGTCGAGCTCATCGATCAGCAGCACCGCGGGGACCGCTGGGTCAGCGGGATCGACCGCGGCGAGCAACGGCCGTTTGAGCAGGAACTCGCGACTGAAAATGTCGTGTCGTACCGTTTGGAACTCGACCGGACCCGCGGCCTGAAGCAAGCGGATGTGCAGCAGTTGACGGCTGTAGTCCCATTCGTAGACTGCGGTGCTGACGTCGAGGCCCTCGTAACACTGCAAGCGGATCAGCGGCAAGTCGAACAGCCGGGCGAGCACCTTGGCCACTTCGGTCTTGCCCACCCCGGCCTCGCCTTCGAGCAACAAGGGTTTGCCCAGCGCAAGCGCGAGGTAAATCGCCAGGGCCAAACCGGGTTCGGCGAAGTACGACGCCGCGGCCAAGCGGCCGGTCAGTTCGTCCGGCGAGCCGATCTGGACGCCGCGGCGCAGGACTGCGCGGTCCTCCACTCAGGCTGCCTCAGGCGCGTGCCCGATCGCGCGCCAGGCGGAGCGCGCGTTGGCCGTAGACCCGGGCGAGCGCAGTGCGGTACTCGCCGGAAGCGTGGAGATCACTCAGCGGGTCGGCGAACTCCAGGTGGGCGCTGACCGCCCGCTCGATGTCTGGATCGCTGAGCGATGAGCCTGCGAGCGCTGCGTGGACGCCGCGCGCCAGCTGGGGTACGGCCGTGACCCCATTGAAGGCGAGGTGAGCGTCCGCGCAGTTGCCCCGTGCATCGAGCGCGACCACCGCCGCCGCACCGCACAGGGCAAAGCCCGAGGCGGGCTGTTCGCACTTCAAGTAGCAGGACCCAACCGCACCTTCGGCGGCTGGCACCGTGATCGCGGTCAAGACCTCGTCAGCAGCAGCTGCCGTGGTCAAGAGATCGACGAAAAAATCTTGGGCGGCGATCTTGCGCTCGCCTTCCGGCCCGACCAGGATGATCTCTGCCGCGAGCGCCAAAAGCGCTGCCGGCAGGTCCGAAGCCGGGTCAGCGTGGGCGATGCTGCCGCCGATCGTCCCCTTGTTGCGCACCGCTGGATCAGCGATCTTGCCCGCGGTTTCCGTGAGGAGCGGACAGTGTTCGGCGAGTACCGAGGAGTGTTCGAGTTCGGCGTGGGTGGTGAGCGCGCCGATGCGCAGCCCGCCATCTTGCACTTGGATCCCTTTGAGTTCGGCGAGGCGGCCGATGTCGATCAAGGCAGAAGGCTGGGCCAAGCGCAATTTCATCATCGGGATCAAGCTGTGACCGCCAGCGAGCAGCTTGGCGTCGCGGTTTTGGCCGAGCAGCCACACCGCTTCTTCGACCGAGTTGGCGCGGTAATAGTCGAATTTGGCGGGAAACATCAGGCCCTCCCTTTGCCGTTGTGGTGCGGTTGACCCTGCTCGTTTTTGCCCCGGATCACCCGCCAGATCTTTTCGGGTTTGAGCGGCATGTCCAGGTGCGAGACCCCATAAGGCGCCAGCGCGTCGATCACCGCGTTGGCCACGGCCGCCGGCGAAGCGATCGTCCCGGCTTCGCCGATCCCCTTGACACCCAAGGGGTTGTGCGGGCAGGGGGTGGTCGTGTGCGCGCTTTCGAAGGCGGGCAAGCGGTGAGCTCGGGGCAAGGCATAATCGAGCAAGGTGCCTGACAAGAGCTGTCCCTCGTCGCTGTAGACCGCCTCTTCCCACAAGGCCTGGCCCACTCCTTGGGCGATCCCGCCATGGATTTGCCCTTCGACGATCAGCGGATTGATCCGATTGCCGCAGTCGTCGACCGCCAGGTAGCGCAACAGTTCGACCTCGCCGGTTTCCGGATCAATTTCGACCACGGCCACGTGGGTGCCAAAGGGAAACACGAAGTTTGCAGGGTTGTAAAACGAAGTTTCTTCGAGTCCGGGTTCGATGCCATCCGGCAGGTTGTGCGCCAGATAAGCTTGGAGCACCACGTCGCCCCAGGCCTTGCTGCGCGCCGGCACTCCTTTGACCGCGAACTGGCCATCGGCAAATTCCACGTCCTCTTCTGCGGCTTCGAGCAGGTGAGCGGCGATCTTGCGCGCCTTGGTCACGACTTTGTCCGCGCTGGTCGCAATCGCACTGCCGCCCACCGCGGCCGAACGGCTGCCATAGGTGCCCATCCCAAACTGCACTCTTTCGGTGTCGCCATGCACCACTTCGATCTGGTCGAGACCGAGTCCCAGACGATCTGCCACGATCTGAGCAAAGGTGGTGTGATGGCCTTGTCCGTGGCTCGAGGAGCCGGTGTACACCGTGACCGTACCGGTGGGATGAACCCGCAGCTTGGCGCTCTCCCACTGCCCAGCTTGCGCTCCGAGCGCACCGACCACTTGCGAGGGTGCCAGCCCGCAAGCTTCGATGTAGCTCGACAGGCCAATCCCCAGCAGCTTGCCGCCGTTGGCCCGGCGCTGGGCCTGCTCTGCGCGCAGTCCCGCATAGTCGATCAGGGTCAAGGCTTTGTCGAGGGCGGGCTCATAGTTGCCGCTGTCGTACTGCAGGGCGACTTGGGTCGGGAACGGGAACTTGTCCGGCGCGACAAAGTTGTGGCGTCGGATTTCCGCCGGATCAAGGCCGGTGACTTGCGCGGCGCGGTCGAGTAGGCGTTCGACCACGAAGGTGGCTTCGGGGCGGCCAGCACCGCGGTAAGCGTCGACCGGAGCGGTGTTGGTGAAGACCCCGAATACGCGCACGAAAATCGCCGGGATGTCGTACTGGCCGGACAGCAACGTGCCGTAGAGGTAGGTCGGCACGGCCGGGGCAAAAGTCGAGAGGTAAGCGCCCATGGCGGCATGGGTCGAGACGCGCAGACCCAAGATGCGGCCCGCCGGGTCGAGCGCGATTTCGGCTCGGGTGACGTGGTCGCGGCCATGAGCATCGGTCAGATTGGCTTCCGACCGCGTCGCGGTCCACTTGACCGGCCGGGCCAAGCGGATCGCACACCAAGCGGTGATCGCCTCGTCTGGGTAATGGTGGATCTTGCTGCCAAAACCGCCGCCCACTTCAGGCGCGATGACCCGGATCTTGTGTTCGGGCACGCCGAG
>CAZCOV010000112.1:0-16988 GCA_964499975.1 uncultured Thermoanaerobaculia bacterium | reverse complement strand
CTATGCTCGATCTCAAGCTGGCTGTATTGCTCGAGGCCCTCCTGGGTCAAGATCTTGAGCCGAACCGCCACCACGAAGGCCGACGAGATCTCTTTGGGATAGTCCATGATGTCGATGACGCCCTTCTTGAAGAGGACCACCGCGGGCGCTCCGGGGTAACCGGGCGCGGTGGTCAAGGCCCGCTCTTCCGGCGTGATCGGGGCGAAGTCAGCTGCCGCGGCTGCGGTGGCCAGCAAGCTCCCGGCAAAAAGCAACACACAAAACAACAAGCGCGTCGGTCGCAAGTATCTCATGAGGTGCAAACTCCAATCGCTGTTCTTCATGCGGTGACCGCATACTCGCCAGTCGCCCGACTGGCACCTTGTTGAACTTAGGAGCGCGAGGCGAAGAAATGTTACCGCGGTATGGAAGCCCAGCGTCAAGAACCGGAACGTGAGGGCACAGCGCTGCGCGGCTCAAGAAGCAGGGTACAGAAATTTGCATAACTTGGCCATTTTAGACTTGACACTGACCCTGAGGTGCCTCAAACTAACCCCTCCAAGCGGCTCCCATGAGCAGCTGATCTCGAATCAACGAACACGGAATCGCTGGGGAGACCATGACATGAAGCCCCTATCCAGGCGACCGCGGTTGCCTTGGGGGATCCGCTGCACTGCTTTCTTCTTGGCTTTGGCGGCAGTAGCTTGCAGTGCTGAATCCCACTCGACAACCCTTGCCGGTCGAACCGTGACGCTCGAGGTTTTTTCGGATCCGCAGTGCCTGGCCTGCCGCCAGTTTTATCAAGAGAACCTCAAGCCAGCGCTCGACGAGCTGGGAGCCTTGGGCTTGCAGGTGGTCCACCATCTCGTCCCGCTGCCTTTTCACCAGCACGCGCGCCAGGCTTCTCTCTGGGTTCTGGCTGGAGATCAACTCGGGCCGGACGGACCGGCGCAAGTGCTCGCAGCACTTTTCGCGACCCAGCCTGCTTGGTCCCAAAACGGCGATCTGGAGGGCGCGCTCGCCTCCTACTTCTCGCAGGAACAGCTGGTCCGGATGCGCGAACGGGCCAAAAGCCCGGAAGTTTTAGCCCAGCTTGAAGGTGAAGTGGCACGCGCTAGCTCCAGGAAGGTTTCCAGCGTGCCAACCATTTTCGTGGTCGCCCAAGGGGAGCGGCAGCGGGTACCGTCCACCGTGCAATATCCGATTCTCCGCCGCTACTTACATCGCTTGCTGCAACGTTGAGGTCGCCATGGGGTGGTTGCGCCTGCTGTGCACGGTTCTCGGGTTGGTTTTTCTGGTAGCCGGCCTGACCAAGCTCTTTCCCCCGGACCACCGCTTGCTGTTCGAGATGGCGGTGAGCGCGCACCGGATGCTGCCGCCCGAAGCCGTGATCTGGGCTGGCTGGCTGATCCCGCTGGGCGAGATCGCGCTGGGCTTGTTGTTGGTGGCTGGCTGGCGTACCCGCGCCACCTCCGGACTGGCCACTTGCGTGCTGGGAATTTTCGTCGGGGTCATGACCGCAGCCTACTTTCGGGGCATCCAGGCTGACTGCGGCTGTTTTGGCTTTGGTGAGCCGATCAGCCGCTTTACTTTGGTACGCGACGGTGTGCTCTTGGGACTCGCCCTGACCATCACGTTGATGGCCTGGCGGCAAGCTCGCCCGAATCCCGCAACCGCAAGGAGAGGAACGCCATGATCCAGGTGCGGAAAGTCGAAACCCTGAACCTCAACGCCGACTCGCGGCAGGAACTCGACCGCAACTTCCTCCACACCCGGTATCGCCGTCGGCTGCTGGTGGCCTCCAGCTCAAAATTCGCCTGGTGCAGCCGCCCCAGCCGCGCGCAGACCCCCCTGACCTTGATCCCCATCCCGATCGGCCAGACGTCCCAAGTTTGGCTCCGTTTCCTTGACCTGGACCACCAGCTGCAGACGCTTCAACTCGCGGCTGGCCGCTGCTATTACTTGCCACCCAACATTCCCTACCAGCTGGAGGCACGTGGGTTGGGAGCGCTCGAAATCTGGTCTCCGCCACCCGCTGACGGTCGCCTGTTCAGCGAAGAAGTCTTGCCGTCGGATTTTTTTACCCGTCACGCCGCAACGGCCAGCAGCTCGCCTGGCATAAAACCTGGCATGAACCAAGAACTCAAGGAGTGCGCCCCCATGGCAACCGAAAATCGCAAGCCCAAGAAAATCGATGTTTTGATCATCAACGACGAGGTCGAAACCCCTTCGTTTCTCAACCCGATGAGCGGCCAGATCTTCGTGACCAACCCGGTGGGCAAGAAGCTGATGGAACTGGCTGATGGTACGCGCAATCTCCATGAAATCAGCGCGGAGCTGAGTCGGGATTTCAAGGGGGCTCCGCAAGCGGAGATGCTCAGCGATGCGACCGAGTTCTTCGTGGCGTCAGCCCAAAAGGGGCTTGTCACATGGACAACTTGAAGCACCTCGCAGCACCCGCAGCACCCGCAGCACCAGCGGTTCCGCAGCTGACACCGATTGGCAGCGGGGCGCGGACCAGCAGCTTGCAAAGGCTCGAGGAGGAGCGGAGATTCCGGCCGCACATCTACTGGTATTTGTCTTTCCGCTGCAACCTCGCCTGCACGCACTGCTCAGTGTTCTCGTCGCCGTGGGTTGATACTTCCGCGGATCTGAGCACCGCCGAGTGCCTGCGCGTGGTCGATCAGATGGCAGATCTCGGAGTGGGTTTTGCCATCCTCACCGGCGGAGAAGCGTTGCTCAGACCCGACGCGCTGACGATCCTTGCGGCACTGGCCGAGCGCAAAATTCCGGTAGGGTTGGAGACCAACGGTCTGCGCTTCGACAACGCTTTCATCGAGCTTGCCCGGGAGCTGCAGCAACGCCAGCTGTTGCAGATCACGGTAAGCCTCGACGGCGGTACGGCTGAAACCCATGAACGCTTGCGGGGTCCCAACAGCTTCGCGCGCACCCTGCGCGGTTTGCAGCGGATTGCCGCGCAAGGGGTGGAGTTCCACCTCCAATGTGTCCTCAACAAGGCGAGCCTGGAGACCATTCCCCAGCTCTACGGGTTGGGACGCGAGCTTCATCCCCAGCTGTCAATGGTGCAGTTCGCTTTCCTCAATCCGGTCGGGCGCGGTACCGAGCTCAGCCGGGAACTGGGCCTTGACGCGGCGGACGTCCGGCGAATTTTTCAGCTGATCGCCCAGCACAAGACCGACTTTCGCGGAACCACGCTGGTCAAGGGACCGCCTGCGATGATCCCGCCAGAGCACCTTGGGCTGGTGTTCCAAAGCGCCGAGATCAAAAAGAGCGTGAGCTGCCAGTTCCCCCTGCTCGGGGTGCTGCCCAACGGCGATGTCACCGTTTGTGCGGTGTCGCGGGAAAACGCGGACCTGCATTTCGGCAATGTCCGCGACATCTCGTTGCGCGAGGTGTGGCAGAAAACCCGGATGGACATGCTGCGCAGTCAATATGTTGGAGCAGCGCATCTCACTGGCATCTGCGGTGATTGCGTCTGGAAATTCAAATGCAAAGGCGGTTGCCGCGCCTGGGCCTACGAGGACGGCGGCAGCTTCGACGCTCCCCTGCCGATCTGCAAGCAAATGGAGAGCGCTGGCGAATTCCCGCGCGTTTACCGCATTTCGCAGCAAAACGCCACCATGGTGCGCAAATTTCAGGAGATGGGCGGAGGTTGCGCTTGCCACTGAAGGGTCGACGCACCGGCAGATCAGCCGTCATGGCGATCTTTCTGCTGCCACCGCACGATCCTGGGGGGCAGCAGCAGCAGAAGAAGTAGGGACGTGCTTGGCAAGGTTGCCAAGCTCCTTGTCACGTTGGTCGCTACAACACTCACAGCGAAGGGGGTGATCACCATGCTGAAGTACGAGAAGCCATTGCTGCTCGACCTGGAAGAGGTCTGTGCTGCCGAGGCGGCTTGTTGTGACACTGGCGGCGGCGGCTGCCGGGCACAGACAGAAGAGACCGCGTAAGTGGCCGCGTAAATGGAACCCGGGTGCCCGCAGTGGACAGCTGTCGGCCGCGGGCACCCGACGAGCATCCAGCAAGCATCCAGCAAGCCACCCGGCGGAAAGGGAATCGGTGTGAATCCAGCAACCGGCGGGACGACGGACAGCGAGTTCCGCTATCGCAGCTTCGTCGATCCGCACCATGCGCTGATCCGGGAGCTCTTCCCTGGGTCGGACCGCAGCAATGGGCTCAGCTTGACCGACGCGCTTGCGGTCTTGCGCGAACGCTGTGCCTATCACTCCCGCCCCGGGCACTCCAGCTTCGACGAGCTTTGGGCCCAGTGGTCGGGCTCGGCCGGGCGGCTGGAGGTCAACTGCATCAGCCTGGTCTGCCTCCTGGTCTCGGGCTTGCGTCGCGCGGGCTGGGGTGAGAACCAAGCGTTTGTGGCCCTGGCCGGCGTCCGCGGCTTGCTCCACCACCACGCCTGGGCCTTGGTGCGGGGCACGGCCGGCTTGCTGTGGATCAATCCGGCGGATCTGGTGCTCGAAACGCACACCGGACGAGAACTGGTCGCGCGCCACGATGTTTACCTGCTGTTCAATGACCGGCATCTGGTCTGGACCCGCGCGGAAAAACAACGGCTGCTGTGTGGGGATGACCTGTGAACGGACGCTTTTACCTCTACGGCAGGGGTGATGCTGCCCTCGCGGAGATCCTCCGCGCGCCCGCTTTCACCCAGCTGGTCAACCACCTGTTTGCCGGCGCGACCACCCGGCCCAGCAACGACGCAGAGCGTCGGGTCGCAGCCCAGGCGGAACGTCTGGGGCTGTTCGCGCTCCGCGGTCAGGAGTTGACCCCGGGACCGCGGCTGGTGGTGGTCCCGCAGACGGCCACGCAAGAAGCGATTCAGCGGATGGCGTCGGCCTTGCGCTGCTACGGCGAGCTCGCCAGCGCGGCGGCCAGCGAACTGCGTCGGGCCTACGAAAACACTGCCGCGGCGGGTTCTTGGGCCTGGTCGCGGGCGGAGCATGCCATCGTCGCGGGCATGCTGCTCGACTTGTCGGTAGGTAGCCGGCTGTGGCTCGACGGACACGTGCGCCGGGCCTATGACGAAACCCTGGTCTGGGCTTTCGCGGACCCCGTCGGCAATAACCCGTTCGGAGTGTGTTGGACCGCAGCAGCAGGGGAAAGCGCGGGGCTCGCGCAGCTGTGGCATGGTGCGGTCGAGCGCTCGGACCTCCGCATTTCTCGCGAGGCGGTCTTGGCCCTGGTGCAGCTGGTGTGGGGTGGTCATCCCCTGGCGCCGCCAGAGCGCTTACTGCTCCGCTACCTTCAGTTGATCGCGGGGAGCGAGGCGGACCGGCCGGCTCTCGTTTGTTTTAGCGCTGATGACATGGAGCAATGCCTGCTGCCCGTGCTCTGGCGGTCAGCCGAACAGCTGGTGGCTGCGGCAGTGTTGCCGGCGCTGGCGGCCGCGTCCGGTCCGGGCAGCTGGTGGCAAGGCCGAACCGGGGATACCTACCGCCATGCGCTGGTGCGCATGGTGCTCGACCTGGGCATTGATCAGGCCGTGGCAGCCGGGGCCTTGACGGCATTCCCCACCGGGCGGGTGGGCGCTCACTGGGGTAGATGGTTGTGGCTCGAGCGGACGGGAGCCCGCACGCTGGTGGCCGGTGCGTTCTCGCACTCGTGAGTCGACCGCGATTTTAGGAACGCGCGCAACAAGGAGCGATGCGGCATGTTGGACCTTGGCGGACATGGGCGGGTGGCGCTGATCACGGGCGGCGCGGGCGGAATCGGCCGGGTGGTCGCTGAGACTTTCGCCGCCGCAGGTTACGGTGTCCTGATCGTTGACCTCGACCCGGCGACCGGGGCCGCGGCAGCCACCGCGCTGGCCCAGTACCGTCCGGGGGCTGCCTTTGTGGCGGCTGACGTCGCGGTGCCCGAGCAGGCAGCGCACGCGGTTGAGGCAGCGTTCGCGCATTTTGATCGGCTCGACTTGGTGTTCAACGGCGCGGGCATCTCCGGCCGCGGTGCCCCCATCGAGGAGCTCGATCTGGACAATTTGGACCGGGTCATCGCGGTCAACCTGAAAGGGTCTTTTCATGTCTGTCAGCATGCGGTGGCAGCCCTGCGCCGCAGCGGCGGCGGGGTGATCCTCAACGTGGCCTCGATCACCGCGGACGCGGGATCTGCCGACTATGCCCCCTACGCTGCCAGCAAAGCCGGGGTGATCGCCCTCACCCGCAGTCTGGCTCGGCGAGTTGGGCGCTACAACATCCGCGTCAACTGCATCCGGCCGGGTTCGATTGAAGGCACCGGTCTGATGCGGCAAGAGTGGGCCGGTCACGATCCCGAAACTCGGCAGCGGCAAAATCTGGCCAAGCTTCACCACATCCCGCTCGGCCGTGCGGGGCAACCCCAGGACGTCGCATGGCTGGCCCTCTTCCTCGCCTCGCCGCACGCCCGTCACATCCATGGAGCAACCCTCACGATTGATGGGGGAGAAAGCTTGGGTTATCAATGACTCTAGCGCAACCCGCTACCCCAAAGACCCACCCTGCGACTCCCGGTCTGGTGACCGCCCCCTTGGCCAGTGATGACCGCCGGGTCGCCGCTGCGGCACCCCTCCCAGCCATCCTCACGGAAGGACTGAAGAGGACCTACAAAAACGGCGTCATGGCGTTGCGCGGGGTCAACCTGGAAGTGCGTCCGGGTGAGGTGTTTTGCTTGCTCGGCCCCAACGGCGCCGGCAAGACGACCCTGACCCGCATCCTCGCGACTCAGCTCGCACCCTCGGCAGGCACCGCGCGAGTCTTTGGCCGCGACATCATGTCCCATACCCGGTGGGTGCGCGAGCGGCTCGCCGTGGTGCCCCAGCAGAGTTTTCCCGACCAGCAGCTGAAGGTTTGGGAGCACATCTTCTACTACCTGGTCGCCCGTGGCCTGAGCTGGCGTGAAGGCAAGCGGGTGACGCGCGAGATCGTCGAGCAACTCGGCATGACGGACAAGCATGACGAACTCGTGCAATCCCTCTCCGGCGGGATGATGCGGCGCGTGTTGCTCTGTATGGCCTTGGCCACTCGGGCGCCGCTCATGCTTTTAGATGAGCCTACCGTCGGCCTCGACGTGTTGATGCGGCGTCAGGTGTGGCGCAGCTTGATGGCATCCAAGGCGAGTAGCACCGTGCTGTTGACCACCCACTCGATGGAAGAAGCCGAAGCACTGGCCGACCGCATCGGCATCCTGGGGGAGGGCGAAATGGTCGCGTGTGGAACGGTTGCAGAGTTGCGCAGATTGGCGCCCGGCCCAGAGAAAGTCGTGTTCACCGAGGGTGCCCTGCCGCGCGCGCACCTCGAAACCTACGGCTATGTGCAGGAATACGCTGGCAAGTGGGCGGTCTTTCCGGGCGACCGAGCAGCGCTCCAGAGCTTGCTGCAAACCGCGGTGGCAGCAGGCGTTGAAACATCTTTGCTCCACACCAGCTTGGAAGATGTGTTCGTCTACCTGGTCGGCGGACGCCGCGGCAAGATCCAGCTGGGAGACCTCCGATGAGTCGCATCACCCGCCTCGCTGCCCTCACTCTGATGTTCCTGCGGCCCGCGCTGCGCTCACCGGTCCTCACCGTGTTGGTGGTGCTTCTGCCGATTTCGTTCATCGTGGTTTTCCGCGTGATCGGCGGCGCTGACCTCTCGCGCCACGCCCTCTTCGGCACCCTCATCGTTTTTTCGACCAATGTGGGGATCGTGTCGATGCCCCAGCTGGCGGTCACTTACAAGGTGCGCGCGCTGCAGGGGATGTTCGTCTCGTCGCCGGTCAGCCCGCTGCTTTATGCCAGCGGCATGGGGCTGTCGCGGCTGGCCTGGGTGGCTCCTGGGCTCGCCGTGGTCCTGACCATTTTGATCGCCAGCGGTGGGCTGGCAGCATCCCAGCTGCCAGGGGTGGTCCTGGTGGTGATGGTGACGTGGTTCACTGGCACGACCCTCGGCTTCACCATCGCAACGGTCTTCGACAGCCCCTACATGGTGGGAATCGTCGCCAACCTGCTGGGCATGCTTTTTTCGGTGCTGCCCCCGGTCTACTACCCCCTCGACTTGATTCCCGCAGCCTGGCGTTGGTTGCCCATGGTGCTGCCCACCACCCACGCGGCGCAACTCGTCCGGGTGGCGGGCGGTCTGGCCGACACGACTCCGCTGATGCTCGGGTTGCATTGGACGGTTTTGCTTGCCTTTGCCCTGGCCGGTGCTGGCTTCACCTTGACCCAAGCCAACTGGAGGGAGTCATGAGCCATGGTTTTGCCACCTCGACGGGCGCGCTTCCGGCCGCCCGGGCCCGCATCCTGCCTCAGCTCGCGGTCCCGCTGCGCGACGGCGTCGAGCTGTGTACGGACGTTTACTTGCCCGCCGCCGAAGAACCCCGACCCGCCGTCGTGGTGCGCACGCCTTATGGCCGCAGTCGTCCCTTCATCATGCATCTGGCGCAGCGCCTGAGTGGGTGCGGGTTCTGCTGCGTGGCGCAGGATTGCCGTGGCCGTCATGGTTCGGGCGGGACCTACAACCTCGACTTGGAAGAGCCGGACACGCGCGACACCCTCACCTGGCTCGGCGAGCAAGCGTGGAGCTCGGGAAAAGTTGCTCTGCTGGGGATCTCGGTGTCGAGTTTCCCCAATCTTCGGGTGGCAGCTAGCCCGCCGCCGGCGGGAATCGAGATCGCGGCGCTGGTCAGTTTGATGGGGGTGGTGGACCTGCACTCCCTTTTTTACCGCGGTGGCGCCCTGGTTTTGCACTGGGCCTTACCCTGGGTGACCTTGATGAGCGCCAGCCACCGCGGCGGTAGCCCCAGCTGGCTGCGCCTTCCCTGGCCCGAGATTTTCCGCAGCCAGCCGCTCGTCGACCTCCCGCGGCTCACCCAGGGCAACCAAGAATTGTGGCAGAGAATCCTCACCCGCCCGACCCGCGACTGGGCCTGGGACCAGGTTTCCGCGGTCGATCGCTTGCGCTCGATCGCGGCACCGAGCTTGTTCCTCAGCGGCTGGCGCGATTTTGTTCTCGGGCAAACCCTGCACGGGTTCCCGCTCCTCGGCAACGACGTGAGCGGCTCCTCCGCGCATCACCGGTTGGTGGTGGGGAACTGGGATCACCAAAGCCTGTTCTACTCTTTCCGCAAGGCCAAGCAAGGAGATACCAACCACCTCGATCTCCTGCAGTTGGTCGGTGCCTGGCTTGAACGGTGGCTGGTCCCCGACGGCACCGCCCAAGCCGCGGCAGCGACCGCTGACGAGCCGAACGTTTTGTTGTACGTGCTCGGGGCGCAGCGCTGGATTCGCAGCTCGCAGTATCCACCGGCTGAAGCGCAGCTCGTTTCGTGGTATCTCACCGCCGACCAGCCGGCCAATACCGCGCAAGGACAGGGACGTTTGGTCGAGCAGGCACCCACCCAAAGCGGCCAAGACCACTTTGTCTACGACCCGCAGAACCCGGTCCCGAGCGCGGGAGGGGCGATGTGGCAGTTCGATCCCGCGGGGCTGGTTCCAGGACCCACCGACCAGACCGAGATCGAAACGCGGCCGGATGTGTTGGTTTATACCAGCGCACCCCTGGCAAACGAATTGATCGTGGTCGGCCCGATCACGGTCGAGTTGTGGGCCTCTAGCTCGGTCGCGGACACCGATTTTACGGCCAAACTGGTCGACGTCGAGCCTTCAGGCTGCGCGTTGATCGTCCAGGATGGGATTCAGCGCGCCCGCTATCGCGCAGGCGAAACGCGCGAGGTTCTGCTCGAACCGCAGCGCCCGCACTGCCTGCAGCTCAAGCTCGAGGCCATGGCGTATCGGTTTGCCCCAGGACATCGTTTGCGCCTCGAAGTTTCGAGCAGCAATTTCCCGCGTTACGACCGACACCCCAACAGCGCAGGACCGCTGCACGCGGTGGTCGGATTCGCGCCGGCGGAACAGACCGTGTGGCATGGCGGCAGCACCCTCTCACGGCTGATCCTGTCGGTGCTTGAGAGCGCGCAGGTGAGCGCCATGACCTGGCACCCCCACGCGTCGGACGAAGCAGGCGATGAATGAACCCAGCGGAACTCGCGGTCAGCCGATGGAGGCTTCCCGCCGTCAGCTCGAAACCAAACTCGACGAGCTGTTCGCTGGCGGTCCGACCGGATCCGTGTGGGTGATGGACGTGGCGTGCGGGGCGGGACCTGCTACCGGCGTCTTGATCGAACGCTTGGCGAGGCTTTGCCCTGCTAGCCGTCGGCTGAGCTTGGACTGTGACCTCTCCAAACTGGCCATGGCGCGCCCCCTGGTCGCCGGTCTTCCGCGCGGGAACCGGGGCTGGCTGTGCGCTGACCTCTATGCCCTGCCGCTACCCGCTGGCGCGATCGACTACATCGTTGCCTGCAACATCTTCCATGGGGTCAATCGCGGCCGTTTCGGCCAGGAAATGTCTCGCGTCTTGCACCCTGGAGGTCGCATTCTGCTTTATGACCGGGTGCCGCAGTTACTGCCATTTTCCCGCCTCGCCCTGATCCTCGACCACAGCCAGCTGGCGGCTTTAGGTCGGCTCGTCCCGGCGGAATGAGGGTAGGGCAATGGGGCTCTCTAACGACCTCTCCTTCACTTGCCGCAGCTTGCGCCGGAACCTCGGCGTCGCAGTCACCGTCTGGCTCACGCTCGGGCTGGGCATTGGCGTTTGCACCGCGGTCTTCAGCATGATCCATGCGGTGCTTTTGCGCCCGCTGCCTTTCCCCCAACCGGAACAGCTGGTCCACGTCTGGGGGGTGGAACGGCAGGGGTGGAACCGGGGGTATCTCTCGCCTCTCGACCTCAGAGACCTGCGCCAATCGGTGCCCGCTTTTGCGCAAGTCGAGGGCTTTTATGGGCGCGAGTTCAACCTTTCGAGCAACGACGCCGAACCCGAATTGGTGAGTGGCGTGCGGGTGACCGCGGGCGTGTTCTCAGCCCTGCGAATCAGCCCTGCGCTGGGCCGCGGGTTCTTGCCTCAGGACGAACGGCCGGGCAGCGCGGTGGTACTGATCAGCCATGGCCTGTGGCAACGGCGCTTCGGCGGTACGCCGCAGATCTTGGGTCAGAGCCTGACGGTCCACGCCCAGCCGTGCGCGGTGATCGGAGTGATGCCCGCAGGATTTGCTTTTCCCACGCCTGCAACCGAGCTGTGGCTTCCCGCCGATCTGGCACCCGACCAGGCCACGCGCGAGAACCGGCTCTTCCAGGTGCTGGCCAGGCTGCGCCCAGAGACCGAAATCCAAACCGCGCGAACCCAGCTCCACGCGCTGGCGTCCGCGCTCGCTGCCACCGCCACCGAACGCGATCGCGACCGCAGCTTCGAGGTGGTCCCCTTGCGCGAAGCCCTGGTCTTCTCCCATGACCGGGTGGTGCTCGCTGCCCAGATCTTGAGCGTTGCCGCGGTTTTCGCGCTGCTCCTAGTCAGTGCCAACGTCGCCAACTTGCTGCTCGCGCGTTTCGGGACGCGGGCGCACGAGGTCGCGGTCCGCAACGCCATGGGTGGCAGCCTGGGCCAGCTGATCCGGCTGCTGCTCACCGAAAGCCTGGTTCTGGCTCTCTTGGGGGGGCTCAGCGGGCTGCTGATCGCGCGCTGGCTGGTCCGGGTCAGCGGGACCTTGATCCCCGATCGGCTGTATCGCGCGGACAGCTTTGGGCTCAGCGTCCCAGCCGTTGGTTTCGCGTTTTTCCTTGCCTTGCTGGTTGCCGGGCTGGTCGGTCTGTGGCCAGCGCTGCGCACCACCCGGAGTTCACTTGCCGGCACCTTGGCGGCATCACGGCTCGGCAGCGGGCGGAGTCGACGTTACTTCGATGCCCTGGCGGTGGCCCAGCTGGCTCTTGGCACCCTGCTGCTCTGTGCCGCCTTTTCGCTCTTGAGCCGGGTGCAGCACTTGCAGGAGGTCAATCCTGGGTTTGAGCCGCAAGTGCTGTCGCTGCGGCTCAACCTCCCGCCCAGCACCTATCCCACCAGCATCGCTCAGGCGGACTTTGTGCGCACTGCCCGGGCGCAAATCGCGCAGGTGCCAGGCGTCCAAAGCGTCGCAGCCGTCAACTTTCTGCCGCTCAACCACGAGGCCCAATGGCGAACCTTCCGCATCGCTGGCCAAGCTGCTGGAGCGGAGGAGCCCACGGCCATCGTTCTCTCCGTCAGCTCGGGCTACTTTGAGACCCTCGCGGTGCCCGTACTCCAAGGTCGCGACCTGGACGACCGCGATCACGCCACCGCACCGCTCGTCGTGATGGTCAACCGCACGTTCGCTGAACGTTACCTGCCGCCGGGTGATCCGGTGGGTGCGCGCCTGGCCTTCGAACCCGCGGCTGGCGGCGAACCTCGTTGGCGCACTGTGGTCGGGGTCGTTGCGGATTACCAACATGTCGACCTCACCCAAGGTGCGCGGCCGCAAGTGTTTCTTCCTTACGCGCAATCGCCCTGGGCTTATTTGCGGCTCTTGGTGCGCGCGGGAGTGCCCGGCCCCATGCTCGTCCCTTCCATCCGCAGCGCGGTGGCCAAGGTCGACCCTCATCTCCCGCTCATCGAACCCCAAACCTTGGCTCAGGTGATCGCGGAGTCCCTGGTGGTTGAACGCTTCATCTCCCTGGCTTTGATCAGCTTGGGGGTGGGGGCGCTGCTTTTGGCCACGATCGGACTTTACGGTGTGATGGCCTATCGCGTTCAGCGCGCCCTTCCCGAGATCAGCCTGCGAATGGCGCTGGGAGCCGACCGCAGCAGCGTCTTACGCCTGGTGCTGATGCAGGCGATCCGTCTGGCCGGGATGGGTTTGGTCCTGGGCCTTTTCGGTGCCTTGGGCCTGGGCTTCGGGTTATCGCGCTTTCTCGGGACCCAACCTTTCGAGATCACCATTTATGCCATCGTCGGCGTCGTCCTTGCCCTCGTCGCCGTGCTCGCCGGTTACCTCCCAGCGCTCAGTGCCAGCCGGGCCAACCCGCTGAGCTGCGCCAAACTCTCGCGCTAGTTTTTGGGCGACGTAGCTTGTCAGCCCCTGTGCCACGACAGGGCGCTGTCTACGGCTCGGTGCTCTCGATCAACGACCCAAAAAACAGCGCGTTTAAGAGCAGTTTCTGGGTGCCGTACCAGAATGCGCGGAACGTGGGGTTGTCGGCCATCCGGACGACCACGCCGTGGTCGAGACGATGGGCCGTGAGGGCCGGTGAGTTGCGCAAGCGCTTGAGATTCTCCGCCGAGGCATATCCGCTCAAAAGCGGCTGATCGGTGTACTGGGCGACGGTGACGTAAGGACTGCGCTCGCGGCCGAACAAGACCCGGCTGTCACGAAAAACCGGCAGCCTGGTTTCGCGAAAGCCAAAGGCCAAGGGGTGGGTCAAGTCGAGCTCGACTTCGAAGATCGCACCGCTGATCATTTGCGCATCGCGCTCGGGTTCAAAGTCCGCGTAGGGACGCCGCACCGGGGGTTCTTCAGCACTGGTTATGGACTCGCCGCCAATCGCAGTGTGGGTCGGCGTCAGATCACGCGGCTTGGTGCTCGGGCCGTCGACGCGCGGCTCGCGCGCATTGTTCGCCTCGGGCGCGAGCGTCGCCGGAAAGATGTTGCGGTCCACCCACGGCACGGCGTCTTGCATCGCGACGAGCACCCCACCCTCGCGGACCCACGCGCGGAGCTTCTCGACCGCCTTGCGATTCCAGCTCTCGTACTCGCCATCGACCAGCAGCAGGTGCGTAAAATGTCGCAAGTCAACGCCTGGCACCCGGTCGAAATCGAGCAACGTGAGCGGGATCTCGCTCCGCTGGTCGAGCAAGTGCCAGACCTCGCCCGCGGCCGTGGTGCTGACAGGGCGACCGACCACTAACGCCGCCCGCGGTAGGGTCAGAGGCAGCAAGTTCGGGCTGCCGAGGTCGATCCCCTCCGGGGTCAAGCCGCTGGGAACCAGCGCTAGCGAAATCGCGTCGTGTTCAGCGATTTGCTGCAAGAGGGCGGTCAGCCGCGCGGGCTCGACCGCTTGAATGCCCGTCGGAATGACGATCGCGCCCGGAGCAAACGGCGCAGCCGGACTGCCCCCGGCAAGGGAAGCGCCGGCCGGAGTGAAGGTCCGGGTGGCCACCCGGGCTTTGACCCCGGCTTGCAGCAGCCGATGGAGCGCGCGCGGGGCATACGTGCCATCCCACGGGAAGACGTAGGCGTAAGCGATTCCGCTGCTGGGAAAACTCCCGCGCGGCGGGTCCTCGACCTTGACCCTTTTGCCCAGCAGTTGGGGGGAAAAAGCCGCTCCTTCCAGCGCGCTATTCGCCAGCCCAAAAGCCAGCGGCAGGGTCCACGCCGAAATGTCATAGAACGTCGCGTCCGCGAACTCGGTCCGCCGCTCGAACAAAGCGCGGACCAGCCGTCCCTGAGGCTGCGCGGTGGGGACCAGGTAGGCTGTGCCCGGGCTGGCGCGCCCCGGACGAAAAGATTGACCGTGGATTTCGAGCGGACGCGCCAGCTCGTGGACCACGATCTGATGGCGCTCGAGCAGGGTCAGAAAAGCGTGCAAGCGAGCGGGATCATGTTCCCCGCTAAACACCCAGCCGCGCACGTCATCTTGCGGGACCTGACGATAAAAATCGGCCTGATACGCGAGCAGCTCCTGCCGCAAGGCGAGGGCGCCCGCCAGCGTCGAGAGCGAGGTGGTGACCTGGTTGCGGATCGCAAAAGGGAAACTCAGCTGGCCGTCCTGGGATTGCTGCAGGTGGCCGCGCGCACTCGCCTGCTCGAACAGAATGCCGATTCCGCCATGGAGGTCGGGATAGGTCGAGCCCTTACCAAAATAGAAATCGTCAAACGATTCCTCCGTGTAATACAGACTGCCGAGTTGATCGAGGGCGCGAGCATGGTATTGGGCCAGCGCCCGGGTGAGTTCCAGGTTCTTGGCTGGGGTCAGCGGGTGAGCGCGGCGTCCTACACCGGGCTGGAAAAAATAGGTTGCGTCCGTATCCATTTCATGGAAGTCGCTCAGCACGTTGGGCCGGAAGCGGTGGAACTGGGCCAGACGGGCAATCGTCTCCGGATGCTGCGCGGGTAACCAGTCGCGGTTCAAGTCGAACCAGTAGTGGTTGGTGCGACCGTTCGGCCAAGCCTCACGATGCTCTCGATGGTCGGGCTCATCGACTAGGACGCGCCCGCGGTGCATGTTGGCCCAGGTGGCGAAACGGCTGATCCCGTCCGGATTGAAGGCCGGGTCGAGCAGGATCACCGTATGGGCGAGCAGGTCCTCGATTTCAGCCCCTTGGGCTGCTGCCAGATGGTAAGCGACGACCAGCGCGGCATTGGCCCCGCTCGCCTCGTTGCCATGAACGCTGTAGCCGAGGTAAACCACGACGGGCAGATCGGTGAGGTCTGGCCGAGGCACCGCGGGGTCGCTCAACGCCAGGTGCTCGCGGCGAATCGCTTCGAGCCGGGCCAGGTTAGCGGGAGAGGAGATCTTGAGCAGGAGCAGGGGGCGCGCTTCGTAAGTGTGCCCGATCACCTCCAGCTCGATGCGGTCAGAGCTGGCATCGAGCTTTTCCAAGTAGGCGACCTGCTGCTCGGGTCGGAGGTGCCACTCCCCGACCTCGAACCCCAAGGTCGACCGTGGCAGTGGAATCGCCGGGTCATAGCTCACACTCGGGGGCAGGTAATAATCCAGCGTGGGCGGGGTCGGCGGGGTCGGCGTCGCGCTCGGTTCAGCGACCAGCCAGCCGCCGACCAGCCAGCCGCTCATCGTCCACAAAAACACCACAGACTTCATCATCGACACTCCTGTTGCCCAACAAGGCAGTTGCGGTCCGCTACTTTAGCAGGGGGAGCCAGCAGGGGTAGCCAAAGCCAAGAGCTTGGGCCCAGCAATTTCGCGCCACCTTGGGCGGGACGCGCTCGGGGTTGGCGTCGGCCGCTGGGCTGCCGCGGATCAAGCTCCGGTTGCGTGGGATGGCGGCAGCCGCGGAGAGACCCAAGCGCGCCCCATCGACCCATCCGAGCGTGCTCTAATAGCATGCTTGGGCAGGCCCATCACCTCGACGCCCTTCCCGGCGACGTCTTGCGCCTGCACCTCGTCGAGCTCTCCGCGGGCATCTCCCCAGCTCGCTCGTCCAGGCCCTCGTCCTCTGCCGCGGTCGAAGCGGGCAATGCGGCTCAAGTCGGAGAATTGTCGACTGTGCGTCGCAACAAGCGCCGACTTGCAAAGTAAATATTTGGCAAATAGAAAATGACAACGTAAACCGGAATTCCTAGCCGCATATGATTAAAGAAGAATTCCTTTAGACTGATTTGCGCTGGACATCCCTCGCCAGCGCGACCAGAGAACCACAAATCAATTGCAAATTCATCACAAGGAAGTAATTGAGTAGCCACCGCGACGGGAAAATTCATCAGTCTAACTGCCTTAAGGCTCGCACTCCATGGATAGCCGCCATGTGGCAAATGAAGGGCAAAGATCCAAGTAAGAGTAGAAATGAGCGACGCGTAAGCCAGACGATGAGAAAATTGTTCCAAGCGATCTTTCCAATTGCCCATTGATCACTCCGGCGGGAAAAGGTTAACGTCGAAGTCCACGAAGACCCCAGGCGAACCTTCGTTATAAACTGTGCGAATATCGACCCCTAAACTTCGACGGTAACGGTTCTCAAAGTTCACAGCATAGCCTTCACCGCGAAGCCCAAGAACAAAATCTGTCGTGAACCTGGCGTTTGTGCTAATAAAAAAATCAGGGAAAAATTGTCGAAGCGCATGGCCTGTTTCATGCACGAGAGCGATTTGAGGGGTGCTCATGACATCACCGGTTCTTCGAGGAAACATCGAAGGTTCGATGTATATCGTTCCGCCTCCAGACTGCCGATCAGGCTCAAACTTTCCGCCTCCAGCTGCCGTAGCCATTCCACTGTCCGTGACAAGAGAGAACGTGTTCTTGCTTCCAATAAGCATTAGCAAGCCCTTCTGAAAGTCGCCTTGAGCAGCGAACTCTGCACCGGAAACCCCTTTGGCGAGGGAAACCGTGCCGTCGACATTGACGCGGATCTGGCTACCGCTGTCGCCAAGGGTCGATTTGAGGA
>CAZCOV010000111.1:0-17071 GCA_964499975.1 uncultured Thermoanaerobaculia bacterium | reverse complement strand
CGCCGTAACCGCGACCGCCGCCCGCCGCGACCGTCGCAACAGAGTGATTGAGCCCAGCTTCTGAGGGCTGGTACGATCGACACATGAACTGCGGAGGTCTGCCATGAACTTGCGCGCTGCGTCAAACCACCACCGTCTGTTCGGCGTCCTGGGAGCGTGCGTCGGGTTGGCCGGAACGCTCGGGGGGTGTGCGCACTTTCCCCTCAATGTCCCGCTCGCGGTCTACCAAGAACAAGCCGGTTACCGGCTGGCTGCAGCCCCAACGCCGACGGCACCCAATTCCCCTGAGCTGCTGGTGGCGCTCAGCTTTTCCGGCGGCGGGACCCGCGCAGCCGCCTTTGCTTATGGCGTCCTCACCGCGTTGGAGGCGATCTCTATGCCTGCCGCGGACCCGCCCCGAACGCTCCTCGATGAAGTCGACGTGATCAGCGCGGTTTCCGGCGGGGGCATCGTCGCAGCCTACTACACGCTCCACGGCAAGCGGATTTTCAACGATTTCGAACCGCGGTTTCTCAAGCGCGATGTGCAAGGCGAGATCGCGCGACGTGCCACTTCGCTGCGCAGCTGGTTTCGCCTGGCTTCTTCACGCTTCCGGCGGATTGACCTGGTGGCCGAGTACTTTGATCAGGAGCTTTTTGACCACAAGACCTTTGGTGATCTGATCGGACACCATCCCCTGCTGCTGATCAATGCGACCGACATCTCCCAAGGCAGTCGCTTTGATTTCACCCAGGACCGCTTCGATCTGTTGTGCTCGGATTTGAGCCGGTTCCCCCTCGCCCGAGCAGTGGCTGCGACCGCGGCTGTGCCGGTGCTGCTCAACCCGATCACGATCGAAAATTTTGGCTGGGCGGCCTGCAACTACCAGGGACCCTGGAGCGCGGCCTTGCCCCGTTCTCGTCAGCTGGAGAACTTGCGGAGTTATCGCGATGCAGCCGTCCGCCGCTATCTCCACTTAGTCGATGGCGGGCTGGTCGACAACCTCGGGATCCAGGGACTGCTGGACGAAGTCTTTTCCGCCGAAGCGCCTTGCGAGCGGGTGGCCCAGCTGCGCCTGCAGAATTTGCGACATGTGGTGGTGATCACGGTCAATGCGGTCACCGAACTGGACCACAGCTTCGACACCTCGATTAAGGGTCCGAGTCTGGCCCAAACCGTGGCTGCCGCCATCAACATCCCGATCGATCGATCCTCCGAACGGATCGTCGAAACCTTGCGCGACAAGCTCACCGCCTGGACTGCGCAAGTCGCCGCTTGCCGCGCGTCCGACCCGGCAGCCGGCGCAGCGCAAGATCAGCCCCCGATCGCGATTCATCCGGTGGTGATCAACTTCGACGCGATCAGCGATCCCGCGCGGCGCGCCGCGCTGCAGCGCTTGCCCACCAGTTTCAGCTTGGCCCCCGACCAGGTGGACGCACTGCGGCACGCTGGCGAGGAAGCCCTCCGGCAGTCCGGGGAGCTCAGGAGGTTCCTGCGCCATTTGCAGCAGGAGTGACGTGGAGCGCGCGGTTGCTGCTTTCCCCCCCGTGACGTCCCCTACGGGCTTGCCCATGGGTGCGCGATGGGACGGTCACGGCGTGCAGTTCACCGTGTCTTCCGCGACCGCCGAAGCCATCGAGCTCTGCTTTTTCGCGCATCCCCAAGACCGCGTCGAACAGGCCCGTACCGCACTCGCACGCCAAGCCGGCGACTTGTTTTCAACCTACGTCCCAGGCGCACAGCCGGGACAGCTCTATGGCTACCGCGCCCACGGGCCTTATGCGCCGTCGCGCGGCCTGCGTTTCAATCCCGCCAAGCTGCTGGTCGACCCGTATGCGCGCGCTTTGACCGGCGATCTGCTCTGGGATGAAGCTCTGATCGGCGAAACCCAGGGCGCCGCAGGACAACCGCTCCCGGATCCGCGCGACAGTGCGGCCCTGGTGCCCAAATCCGTGGTCATCGACCCGGCTTTCGACTGGGAAGGCGACCGTGCGCCCAGGATTCCCTGGAACGAGACCGTGATCTACGAATGCCATGTGAAGGGCATGACCTGCCGCCACCCGAAGATTTCCGCCGCCTGGCGCGGGACTTATCTCGGGCTCGCGCAAGCGCCGGTTTTAGACCACCTGCAAGCGCTCGGGGTGACCGCCATCGAACTCTTGCCGGTGCAGCACTTCGTCACCGAACGGCACCTCGCCCAGACCGGCCGGCACAACTATTGGGGTTATAGCCCGATCGGTTTTTTTGCTCCGCACGCCGGCTATGCCACGGGCTGCCGCGGCGAGCAGGTGCGGGAGTTCAAGACGATGGTCAAGTCGCTGCATCGAGCCGGCTTCGAAGTTCTGCTCGACGTCGGGTTCAATCACACGGCCGAGGGCGACGAATCCGGCCCGACCTTGCTGTTTCGCGGCCTGGACAATCCCACCTTCTATCGCCTCACTGCCGCGGATCCCGCGCGCTATCTCAACTGGACAGGTTGTCAAAATACCCTTGCGGCAGACGCCAACGCGCCGCTGGCCTTGGTGCTCGAAGTCCTGCGCTATTGGGTTTTGGACCTCCACGTGGACGGCTTCCGCTTGGACCTCGCGCCCATTCTCGGCCGCGAGTCCAAGCGTCCTGGACTCGCCTTCAACCCGCGCGCCCAGTTTTTTGCCCGGATCGCCGAGGATCCCGTGCTGGCGCAAGTCAAGTGGATCGCCGAGCCCTGGGACCTGGGCCCGGACGGCTACCAGTTGGGGAAGTTCCCTCGCGGGTGGGCTGAGTGGAATGACCGCTACCGCGACACGGTGCGCGGGTTCTGGCGCGGCGAGCGCGGTCGCGTGCCGGAGCTGGCCACCCGTTTTGCGGGCAGCAGCGACCTTTTTGCCGGACGCACGCCGCAGGCGAGCATTCAGTACGTGGCGTGCCACGACGGCTTCACCCTAGCGGATCTGGTGAGCTACGAGAGCAAGCACAACTGGCAAAACGGCGAAGGCAATCGCGATGGTCCTGACCACAACTTGAGCCGCAACTGGGGAAGCGAAGGGCCGACCGCCGAACCCGCGATCCGCCAACTGCGCGCGCGGGTCCAGCGGAGCTTGCTCACTTTCTGGGCGCTGTCTTGGGGCGTGCCCATGCTGGGGCATGGCGACGAACTCGGGCGGACGCAGCAGGGCAACAACAATGCCTACTGCCAAGACAGCCCCCTGACCTGGATCGACTGGCAGCTCTCCCCGGAGCAGCAGCGCTTGCTCGCCTTCACCGGCCGCGTTTTGTCTTTGCGTCGGGACACCCAAAAGCTGCGCGGCCGGGATCATCCCACCCGGCAGGAGCTCCGCTGGTTTCACCCGGATGGGCACCCGATGCGGCTCGCCGACTGGCATCGCGCCGAACTCCGCGCGCTCACCATCTGGTTGTGCGCACCTCCCCCCACTTCGCTGTTGCTGTTGCTCAACGGCGGTGAAGAAGATCAGACGGTGGCCCTACCCCGAATCGTGCAGGAACGGCGCTGGCGGCTGCTCGTCGATACCGCTGTTGACGGAGACCCTGGCACAGCAGCCACGGAACCGTCGACCCCCCGAACCCACATCGTCCCCGCGCATGCGCTGCTCGTGCTGGCAGAGACCCCTTGACATAGGAAAGACCTCGTCACTACACTTTTTTATGAATGTACCTGTGTAGCTTCTCTACTGCCACCACTTCTCTTCTGTGGCACCCCAAGGAGGCTCAGCAGTTTGCAAAGAGGCAAAAGCGGTAATCGAGGTTGGCCATGAAGGATTTTATCCGCGGTGTTAGTTGCGACCCCGACATTCTCGGCGGCGTGCCCGTGTTTGCAGGCACGCGCGTGCCAGTGCGTACCATGTTGGACTATATCGAACACGACCGCCCGCTCGCGGAGTTCCTCGACGACTTTCCGACCGTCGACCGCGCCCTGGCGCTTGGTGTCATCGAGCACATGAAACAGGTCATTGCCGATGCGCCTGCTGCTCGATGAGTGTGTACCGAAACGCCTCAAAAGAGAGTTGCCTGGCCATGAGGTCCAGACGGTTCCGGAGGCCGGGTGGTCTGGCGTCAAGAACGGTGCTTTGCTTCGTGTGGCTGACGGGTTGTTCGATGTCTTCTTGACCGTTGATCAAGGGATTCAGTACCAACAGAATTTATCCGGATTTCGAATTTGCGTCGTGATCATGGTGGCGCCGAGCAATGACATCGACGACCTCCGGCCCCTGGTTCCATTGGTCGTCGAGACTCTGAAGCAGGTTCAATCAGGGCAGATCATCAGAGTCGGAGGCTAATCCCCGCGCATGCGCTGCTCGTGCTGGCAGAGATCCCTTGACTGAGAGATCCCTTGACCCTGGGCGGCGGAACCCCTAGGATACTTTTTTGCCATGTGTCGGCGGTCGATCACCCACTGGACCCTCTGCTGGGCAGCTACTTGCTGGGCAGCTACACTTCTGCCGGTCGCCGCCACCGCTGCTCCGATCGAGATCCAGATGGCTTCAGCGCCCCTGGTCGCTCTCGCCGAGCCGCGCGCCAACTCCGTGCTCACTGCCAGAAGCCAGGCGGTGCTCGCCTGGCAGCCGATTGGCCCTGCTGCCCAGTTCGCTGAAATCGACGAGTGGGAAGCTTTTCTCTCCCTCGATGGTGGGAGCAGCTACCCCTTGCGCATCACTCCTCAGCTCGATTTCAACCTGCGCCAGGTGCGTTGGCACGTACCCAGCCTGGCGAGCGACCATGTCCGACTGCTGTTCCACCTCGGTGGTCAGCGCCAGGACGGCACGCGTTTCGAGATTGCGCTCGACTTACCCCAACGGTTCCGCATTGCTGCGCCGCACTCGGTCCTCACCCTGCCGCCGTCCTGGGTGCTCGGGCGAGGCCAAGCAGCGCGGCCTGGCGAGCCGGGGGTCGTGTTCTGGGTCGAGGGCTCGCGGCGGAGTGAAGGGCTCCGCGAAGTGTTCGCCCTGGACCCTCAGGCCGGTTTCGCGGGTTATCAACCGGTCTTGTTCAGCAGCGAGGTAGCCGAGACCGAAACCGACCCGCTGCCATCCTCTGACTTCTCCGGCGACATGCCCACCCGGCGCCAGTTGCCGCGACCATCTGGGATCCGGGCCCACAGCCACAGCCCGGCGCTGTTGGCGAACCGCCAGATCCTGCTCCAAACTTGCCGCCTGAACGAATGAGTCTCTCCTCGCCGCACCGCGTCGAGTCTTGAACGTACAAGCAGGTCGGCTGCGCAGCCAGGCCAGTGCGAGTGGATCGCACAACCTCCGTGGTGGAGCCAGCCCCGCGCGCGATTTGCTTGTGCAGCAAAACACCCTTGCAAACTTACCCCTCGTCGAGGAGAGACATCATGCGACTTTCTGCTTTCCGTGGGTTGGCCGCTGCCGCGTGCGCTGCCGCCCTACCGCTTGTTCCGGTTCATGGCGAAGCTGCCACTACCCCTGACCTTCCCACCACGTCAGAAACGATTCAGGTCACCGCCACTCGCTTTTCCGAAGACATCTTGCCAGTGCCCGTGGCGATCACTGTGATCGGCGGTGAGCAACTCGAGGCGCGCGGTGCTATCGACCTGCCGAGTGCCCTGGCGCTGATCGGCGGGGTCACCGCTGGCCGCGGCGGCGACAACGGCCCTGCAGGCTCAGTACCTGAACTCTGGGGGCTGCGTGAAGCCGATGCTTTCTTGCTCGTGGTCGATGGTGTACCTTGGGGTGGCGCTTTTAATCCCGATCTGCCCACCCTGAGCCTGGTCGGCGTCGAACGCATCGAGGTGTTGCGCGGTGCTGCGCCCGTGCTTTTCGGCGCAACCTCATTCGTCGGCGTGATTCACGTCATCCACCGGGCGCCAGGCACCGGCAAGCGTGAAATTCAGCTCTCGGCAGGGAACTTCGGCAGTGGCAGCGTTGCCATCGCTCTGCCGCTGCCCGCGCGCGGCGAGTACCATCAGTCCTTGATCGCCGACGCCTCTCAGGAAGGCTTCAAGGACGATCGCACCGAATATCAGCGGGCGCATCTGCTCTACCGGGGTGAGCGGTCGCTGGGCCGCGGACTGGTTCACATCGATGCAGATTTGAGCTTCCTGGCTCAAGACCCTGCCAGTCCACACCCCAGGCAAGGTCGGGTGTTGTCGTCGCGAGTGCCGCTCGACGCTAACCACAATCCTGCGGGCGCCAAGCTCGATGAGAACCGCTTTCATCTTTCGGGGAGCTACGAAGTGCCGGTGAGCAAGGGCTCGTGGTCGACCTCGCTGGCCTTCACCCAATCGGATTTCACCGTCTTGCGCGGCTTTCTCGGAGAAGATCTCGACGCCGAGTTGAATGCCCACGGCTTCGCCCAAGATCGCAATGCCACCGACTTTTACCTGGACAGCCACCTCGCTTTGGCGCTGGATCCGCACTGGCACCTGGTCGCCGGAGTGGATCATCTCTACGGCCGCGGTGAGGCTGAAAGCGATCTCTTTGCCTATGGCATCGCGCTCAATGGCAACTCACCGCCGGCACTCCGTGCGACGCTGCCCCTGGAACGGGCTGAACTCGAAGACGAACGCAACTTCTCCGGTCTTTATCTGCAAACCGAATGGACGCCTACCGCGCGGTTCCGTTTGCAGGCCGGGGTCCGGCTCAACCGCACCCAAGAAGACCGCGAAGGCGAAGCCGAGCCGGTGAATGGTGAGGAAGAGGAGGAAGGCGAGGAAAGGGTCAACGATAGCCGGAGCACCTCACGCGGCAGCGGAATGCTGGGGATCAGCTATCAGGCCTGGAGCGATGGTAGCGATGCGCTTTGGCTCTTCGCCGACTACCGCAACAGCTTCAAGCCGGCAGCGATTGATTTCGGTCCGGAGGTCGAAGGCGGCATTCTCAAACCGGAGACCGCAGAGAGCTACGAGGTGGGGATTCGCGGACGGCTGCTCGATGATCGGTGGGAATGGCAGCTTTCGGGCTTCCAGATGGATTTCGAGAATCTCGTGCTGGCGCAAAATGTCAATGGTTTCCCGACCCTGATCAACGCGGGCAGCCAGCGCTTCACCGGGATCGAGCTGGAAACCGAGCTGCGGTTGCGGTCGGACCTTCGCTGGTTGGTCGCGGCGAGCCTGCACGATCCAAAGTTTCGCGACTTCGAACAGCTGTTTGATGGCGTGCCCACTCAACTGCGCGGCAAGCGCCTCGAGATGGCAGCACGCGAGATGGCTTCGACCGGACTCGTCTACTCGCCGGCCCGCGGCTTTTTCGCTTCGGCTATCGCAGAGTTTGTCGGTGAGCGCTTCCTCAACAAACGCAACACGGCACTCGCCCCGTCTTACACCACGTGGTCAGCGGGGCTTGGCTACCGTTTTGCCACCTTCGAGTTGCGCCTGGATGGCCGCAACCTCAGCGATACCCGTCCACCGGTAGCAGAGAGCGAGTTGGGTGACGCGCAGTACTACCGCTTGCCGGCGCGCCGTCTGGACCTGACTTTCCGCCGCAGCTTTTGAGGCACGCCTGAGCGCAAATGAGGCGGGGAACGCACGTCGGACGCGCGATCCCCGCCTCTTCCCGCCACGAGGGATCGGGGGGCGAGCCGGGGATGAGTGACCCACGCGGCCCTGGCGCGGCAGCCGCGGATCTCGCCAGTGCGCTTTTTCGGCAGGCTTTTCGGATAGGCTTGAGGGTGCAGCCTGTCCTGAGCTGCTCGTTGGCGCCGTCAGGCCGACCCTGCCCGGTTCGCCCCCAAGCCCTGGAGAAGCCCGATGACCCCCAGTCCTCCGACCCGCAGTCCTTTGCCGCTTTACGACCAGCTGCTCGAACGCGCCCGGGCTGCCGGGCAAGGCGGCGCTCCCGCCCGACCCTCGGCAGCCGTGGTGCCTTGGCGGCGCACCCCCGACGGTCTGGAGGTGTTCTGGGTCCATCGCTCGCCAGCGGTGCCGTTCATGGGCGGCTGGCACGCCTTTCCTGGGGGCGGCGTGGCACGTCAGGACGCCGCGCTCGCGGTCCTCGGCTTGCCCGCGGGAACCGCGCTTGCGGGCTACTCCGATCCCGAGCCCGAGGTCGACGCGAAACGCCGCTCGGAACTCGGCCCCGACCTCGTGCCCGGACTGCTGAGCGCAGCCATTCGCGAGCTGTTCGAGGAGACCGGCTTGCTGCTCACCGCTGGGTATCAAGACCAGCAACCCGCCGACCGTCCCCGCCTTGCCGAACTCCGCCAGCACTTGCTCGACAAAAAAGTCGACTTCCCGCAGCTGGTCGCCGCAGAAGGCTGGCAACTCGCAGCAACGCCGCTGGTTTTCGCCGGGCGCTGGCTGACCCCGCCGTTTGCGCCCCTGCGCTTCGACAACCGCTTTTTCCTGCTCGAATGGCCGCCCACTTTAGCGATCCAGCCACAAGTTGTGCCGGGCGAGCTCATGGCCGGGGAGTGGATCCGCCCAGAGCTGGCCTTGCGGCGATGGCGGCAGGGCGAGATCATCGCCGCGCCGCCCATCCTCCATTTGCTCACCGTTCTGGCGGAAGAGGGTCCCGAGCGCGGTCTGGGCCGCCTGCGCCAGCCGGACGAGGTCAACTTCGGACCGTTTCGCCGCATCGAATTTCGTCCTGGGGTGATCTTGCTGCCGCTCTTGACCCCGACCTTGCCCCCTGCCACCCACACCAATGCCTTCCTCTTGGGGCACCGCAAAGTGGTCCTGATCGATCCAGCAACCCCCATCGCTGAGGAAACCGCTCGCCTCGAACGCGCGCTCCACGCGGCGCGCGCCCGCGGCCTCGAACTGCAAGCGATCTGGCTCACCCACCACCACCGCGACCACGTCGGCGCGGTCACCGCCTTGCGTCAGACTTTTTCCTTGCCGGTTCTGGCTCATGAGGCGAGCATTCCCCACCTGGTACGCCAAGGCATCACCGTCGACGGCGAGCTCCACGACGGCGACCGGATCGTGCTGGCGGGAGATCCTCCCTTCCCCGTCCGAGTCATCCACACCCCGGGGCATACCCGCGGCCACCTCTGCTTTTTCGACGAAACCTACGGCTCGCTGATCGCCGGAGATCTGGTCTCGAGTTTGAGCACGATCGTGATTGACCCGCCGGAAGGAGACATGGACGCCTACCTCGCCTCTCTCGACAAGGTGCTGGCGCTCGCACCGCGCACCCTTTTTCCCGGCCATGGCGCACCGATCCTCGCGGCCGAAGCCAAGTTGACCGAGTACCGCAACCATCGCTTCGAGCGTGAGGCCATGATCCGCCGCGCTTTTGAAGCCGGCGCGCGCGAAGCTGCGGCCATCGTCGCGCAGGTCTACACCGACGTCCCCGCGGAAATCCACCCGGTCGCCGAGCGTCAGGTCCTGGCCCACCTCGAACGGCTCGAGCGTCACGGGCTGATCGTCCGCAGCTGATTCCTGGGAGGCGGACTGCCGAGAAGCATGTTTCTCAACTTCTTTTTCCACCTGCGTGCGGGCGGGCTCAAGGTTTCACTTTCCGAGTGGCTGGCCCTGATGCAGGCCCTGGCCGCTGGACATGAGCGGGCCAACCTGGAAACGTTTTACCAGGTAGCACGCGCAGTTTTGGTCAAGCGGGAAACCCAGTACGACCTCTACGACCGCCTTTTCGCCGAGTTTTTCCACGGCCTTGAAGGGCACTTCCAGCTCGACGACGAGCTCTTGCGCTGGCTGGAAAACCCGGTTTTACCCCGTGAGCTGACCGCGGAGGAGCGCGCTGCCCTGGCCGCGCTTGACCTCGACGAACTGCGTCGGCGCTTCGCGGAACGACTGCGCGAACAAAAAGAGCGGCACGATGGCGGCAGCCGCTTCATCGGCACGGGAGGCACTTCGCCTTTTGGCCATGGCGGCACCAACCCCGCCGGCGTTCGGGTCGGCGGCAGCGGGGGCGGACGCTCGGCGGTACAGGTCGCGAGCGAGCGCCGTTTCCGCAACCTGCGCGGTGACCGGGTGCTCGACACCCGGCAGATCAGCACTGCGCTCCGCCGTTTGCGCCGCCTGGCCAAAGACGATGGCGCGCTCGAATTCGACCTCGCAGCCACGATCGACCACAGCGCGCGGGCCGGCGGCGAAATCGACTTGATCTTTGGCCCGCTGCGCAAGAACCGGGTCAAGCTGCTGCTGCTGATCGACGTGGGCGGTTCGATGGACCCCCACGCCGAGCTCTGTGAACGGCTGTTCAGCGCCGCGCACGCGGCCCAGCACTTCAAGGCTTTCCAGTCGCGCTTTTTTCACAATTGTATTTATGAGCGCCTCTACACCGACATTTACTACCGCCGCGGCGAAGCCACCAGTGAGGTCTTGAAGCGACTCGACACGAGCTGGACCGTGATCCTGGTTGGCGACGCTTGGATGAGCCCTTTTGAGCTCACCCACCAAGGCGGCGCCATCGACTTTTTTCACTTCAACCGCGACCCCGGTCTGACCTGGCTGCAGCGGATCCGCGCGCGCTGCCAACGTTCGGTCTGGCTCAACCCCGAACCCCGCCGCATTTGGACCGCGCCCAGCGTGCGCCTGGTGGCGAGCGTTTTCCCGATGTTCGAACTCACCCTGGACGGTCTGGCCGAAGCGATCGACACCCTGTGCGGCCGGCGTCCCAACCAGCCGACGCCGCTCCCTGCCGATCTTGCTGCTTGGATTTAATTGTCCGTCCGCGCGGCTAGAGTTCGAGGTACGTTCGAGGTGCGTTCGAGGTGCGGGGCGGCCCTGGGGTTCAAGCTTTCGCGTCGTACCAGGTCGGACCGGACCCCACTTCGACGACCAGCGGGACGCGCAACTCGGCCACTCCTTCCATGGCAGTGCGCACCACCGCAGCCGCAGCGGGCGCGTCAGCTGCGGGCGCTTCGAGCACCAATTCGTCGTGGACGGTGAGCAGCAGTCGGGCCTGCGGACACGCTTGGCGCAAACGCGCGTCCACCACGATCATCGCCAGCTTGAGCAAGTCCGCAGCAGTCCCTTGAATCCGCGCGTTGATCGCCATCCGGCGGGCGTTCTCCCGCAAGTTGTGGTTGCGACTGTTGATGTCCGGAAGCCAACGGATCCGCCCGTAAAGCGTCTCGACCTTGCCGGTCTCGCGCGCTTTCGTCACCGTGTCTTCGGTGTAGCGGGCCACGCCCGGATAGCGTTCGAGGTAAGCGCGGATGAACTTTTCCGCGTCTTTTTGCCCGATCCGCAGCTGGCGTGCCAAGCCCCAAGCGCTCATGCCGTAAATGATGCCGAAATTGATCACTTTGGCGATCCGCCGTTGCTCGGCGGTCACGAGCAGTGGCGACACTCCGAAAACCGCGCCGGCAGTCGAGCTGTGGATGTCTTCGCCCGTGCGGAAAGCGGCGATCATGGCCGCTTCTTCGGCGATGTGGGCGAGCACCCGGAGTTCGATCTGGCTGTAGTCAGCGACCACCAGCAAATAACCGTCACGGGTGCGAAAAGCCTTGCGCATGCGCTGCCCTAGCTCGGTGCGGATCGGGATATTTTGCAGGTTGGGATTGGCCGACGACAACCTTCCGGTGGCCGCGACCGCTTGATTGAAGCGGGTGTGCAGGCGGCCATCGGCGGAAACCAGCACGGGGAACGCATCCACGTAAGTCGATTTGAGCTTGCTCAGCTCGCGGTAGCGCAGCAGCTGCTCCGCCAGGGGGAAGCCGCGGAGCGCGAGCTCTTCCAACGTTTCTGCGCCGGTCGAGTAGGTGCGCGTCTTGCGGGTGCGCTGGAGCACCGGATAGCCCAGCTTGTCGAACAGAATTTCCCCGAGCTGCTGCGGCGAGTTGATGTTGAAGCGTTCGCCCGCCAGCCGGTAGATCTCCGTTTCCAAACCGAGCAGCTGTTGCCCGAGCTCTTCCGACATGGTCACGAGGTAGGGCACGTCGAGCATCACCCCGGTTTCTTCCATATCGACCAAAACCGGGATCAGCGGGGCTTCGATCTGTTCGTAAACCGAAACCAGCGCTTGCGCGGCCAGCTCGTCTTGCATCGCGGGTGCCATTTGCGCGGGCAGCAGGACCTGCTCGGCGGCAGCGCGCAGCAGGTGAAGATCGCCGGGCAGCGGAGGACCGCTGGTCAGCCCGCTTGCGAGTTGGTAATGCAGCCGGTCGTGCGCGACCTCTGCGAGCCCGTGACTGCGCAGGGCCGGACGGAGCAAGTAAGAAGCGAGCATGGTGTCGAAGAGCCGGCAGCGCACCCCGTGGGTGACCCCGGCCAGGCGCAAGATCTCCTTGAGGTCATGTCCGATCAGGGTCATCGCGGGCGAAATCAGCCAGGTGCGGAGGGTTGCCGTCACGACATCCGCAATGCCGGCGCTGCGGAAGTCCGCGAAAACCACGGCATCCGCGCCACCGTCTTGCACTCGGGCCGCGGCCAAACCCCACGGTGGGCCCTCGCCAACCCGGCCGAGGCAGACCGCGGACCGCACCTCGCTCACCCACGCTTGCCAAGCTGCAACCGTGCTGACTGAAGCGGCCGCGGGGAGCGCTGGAGTCGTCCGCGGATGCTGCGCTTCCAGCTCTTTAGCCACGCTGTGGAAGTCGAGTTGGTAGCAGAGGTCGAGGAGAGTTGGGTAGTCGGGCGGTTCGAAGATCAAGCGGTCAGGCTCGAACGGAATGGGCAAATCGGTGTGGATCTTGACCAGGTCGCGCGACAACAGCGCCTGCTCGCGGTGCTGCGTCAAGCTCTCGCGATAGCTTTTTTTGGCGATCCGCTCAGGGTGGGCGAGCAGTTCGTCGAGCGAGCCGAATTCGCGGATCAGCGCTTTCGCCCCCTTCTCGCCGATTCCGGGGACGCCGGGCACATTGTCGACGCTGTCGCCCATCAGCGCGAGCACGTCGACCACTTTGTCCGGCGCCACCCCGAAATCTTCCTCCACCCCTTGGGCGTCGTAGCGCTTATCACGGCCGGTGTGGTGTTGGCTGATGCCCGGACCCACGAGCTGCATCAAGTCCTTGTCTGGGCTGACCAGGATCACTTCGAAGCCGGCGGCGCGGGCCTGCTGCGCGAGCGAGCCCAGGACGTCGTCGGCTTCATAGTTGGGCAATTCGAGGACCGGGATCTTCAGCGCCGTGATCAGCTGGCGGATCCAGGGGATCTGCGGGCGGAGGTCTTCCGGCATGGGCGCGCGGTTCGCCTTGTACTGCTCGAAGCGTTCGCTCCTGACCGTCCGACGCGACACGTCGAGGGCAATGCCGATGTACTCCGGTTGCTCATCGCGCAAGAGCTTGCGCAGGATTTGCAGGAACCCGAACACCGCATTAGTGGGCTCGCCTTTGGCGTTGGACAGGTTGCGGATGGCGTAGTAAGCGCGAAAGATGTTGGCATAGCCGTCGATCAGGAACAAGCGTGGTGGTCGGCTCATCGCGCGATTCTATCGCGGTCCAGCCAAGCTTCAACCGCGAGCCTTACCAAGAAGGCGCTGCAGCCCCTTGGCCAAGCCATTACCAAAATTGGCGGATTTATCCTGATGATGTTGTTCTCGATGAGAGGAGCCTTCCTGTTCGCCGTCGGACCTCTTAGCTTCCTTGCCCTCGGCCTCCTCGGCGAGGAGCAGGCGAGCAGTCCAGCTGAGGATCCAGAGCCAGGTCGCAGCGTCTCGCTGGGGATGTTCATTCATGATGGCAGCCAAGATCTTGGCTACCGTCGAATGATATGCAAGAGGATCCTTCTGGTTTTGGCCTACAGCACGGTCGATTCCGGGCGCGGCAGCCAGCAAACGGCGGAAGGCATCTAAGTCTTGCGTGCGCGTCAGCTGGGTGACAAAGGGTTTCAGATGTGTCCTCGAGATGCCGACTTGGTCGGTGCTCGTCGAACCAGGATTAAGCCTCGGTACTCTTTCCCTTGCCAGCTCAGCAGCCAGCTCAGCAGCCTCCTTGATCAGCGTCTCCTTGTCGAGTTTCGGCTGCTCCGAGAAACCAGAGCTCATGACCCTCATGGAAGCACTCCTTGTTTGCCTCGTAGTGGCAGTTCTTTGATCAAGTCTTTCAAGGCCTTCTGTGCAGTTGGCGAGAGCGGAAATGCTGAAATACAAGCCTTGACGAAGGAATCGACCTGCTCAGGTTTATCGGATTTCTTTTCATCATTCCCGAGGCCCGCGTGGAGATGGTAGGACGTGACCGAGAATCGCACTGAACCGAGACCATCGTATTTGGCGCCACCCAGCCGAGGGGAGAAACTGTCGATTCCCAGGCTCAAAAGCAAGCCACCGACTTCCTCGCGTGTGATATTGCGCAATCTAAGATAGGTTTTTAGCGCTGCGCCAGGTGGAATTGCATAGGCAGGGATAGTACGGGATTGAGAGGCACGTTTTGGAAGATCGCCATAGAAACGGTAGCCATTCTCCTGACTTCGCGTAGAAGGATGGGCAACGGAGATCATGATGCGTTCAGCCATACAGGCAGTTTCTGAGATCGCATCGTCGAAAGAAGCACGACCCTGATAACCAAGGCAGCCAAATAGCACCGCGGCTCGAGAAAGCCTTTGATTCCTTCGGTGTTCTTCAATGGGTTCCCGGTCATTTTTACCCGGAGCCTGAGGACTGGCGGTGAAGAGTTCGTAGGTCTGGCGACAGGCGCCCTTGAGACTAGAGCCCGGTATGATGGGGGCTCCGCGTAGGCGAGCGATGTCTTTGATGGCGCGACCGTCTTCGCCTACTGTGAAATCACCGCTGCCGACATGAAGCGACTTCAGAACTTTGATCTCGAGAGCAAAATATCCTGAGAGGAGCTCTTGCGGTAGCCGGTCATGATAAATCGGGAACTCCTCGCGACATCTGTAGCGACCGCGGTCGATGGTGAAATGGTTGCGCTGAGAAACTTTTGAATTCGGTGACATGGCTCCTCCCGGTCATCAAGCGCCATGGCGTTCCGCTGCTTGAAGTTGGTCTATGGCTGAAGTCAGGGAACGGTCCACGAGCAGGTCCGCCAAGAGTTGGATGGCTTTGTCTTCGAGCTGCAGAAGGCTACCATGCCAGGTCTTGCGCTGATTGATCTCGGCGGGGAGAGATAATTCGTCTGCAGTCAGCAGGCCATAATCGCGGACCTCCTCGATGGTGGCGAGTCTGCCCGCACCCAACAAAGACCGTTCGTCGCCTGCTTTCGTCTGATTTGGAGGGAGCTTGACGCTTTCAATGCTCAGCTTCTTAATCTCTGCCCGCATCCTACCCAGCCCGCGCGACTTGCCGAACCCGAGCGCGAAGTCACCGCGGTCGAGGTCCCGCAGCACGGCGATCAACAAGCCCAACTGCCAGAGCTGAACGTTCTCGAAATAGATTTCCGTGAAGAAGCTGACGCCGGTGACGACTTCCAGCTCGTACAGCGCACCGCTTTGCGAGCCTTGGCCGGTTTCGCGATCGATCGAGACCTGGGTCCGCCGTTCGGTCCGATTGGCTTCTTTGGCGCACTCCTGTCGTCCCTTGCAATCCGCGTCTACAGGCCACGGAAAGCTGTCGAGGATGGCGACGCGGCCCGCGGTGGAGAGTGAGCCGAATGTGCGACAGATTGGACATTGCTTCTTGAAGACAGCAGGGGCGCTGGACGGGTTTTTGCGGAAAGGTTTGCCAGCGTTCTTGCAAGGATTGTTTTCCCGCTCCAACGGATCACAGACCTTGATATCGATACCTTTCAAGAGTCGTTCCGCATGGGCGCGTAACGCACCCTTGATGCTGGTTCCGGGGAGGAAAACGGTCTCGCCGACATCGGGATGATGGGTCCGGATGAAGGCCATGTCGGGCTGTGAGGGGTCGACCGGATCGCGTCCGCTCTTGATCATCATGGCGCCGCGGGGGGTGAGTTGCAGGCCGAGGGTGGCCTGATTGAGGAATCGCTGAAACATCGGAGGGTCTCCTCAGGGCTATTAGGTCTGCTCGCTATCTGCGACTGCAAGTACCGCGGTCAACGTCTCGATAGATTTTTCCATGGCCTGCTCCCAGGGACAGTCTGTGAATCCTTGACCGAGAAGCAGTGCCTGGGCATCGATTTGCTGAAGCTTGGAATTGGAAGGTTCCAGACGAACTCGTCCCAGGCCACGCGACGTCACTCCGCCGAGTTGAATCTGTCCCTGGTTCAGCATGTTGAGGGTCTGCAGAGTCAGGGCGAGTTGGACCTCGTCTGCGTTCTCAAGCAGGATCTCGAGAGTAAAGGCGGTACCTGGAGGGACAGCTTCGATGTCATATTTGGCGGTTGGGTGGGCGACTCTGAGATCACGGTTGATACCAACACAGTCTCGCACCTCAGTGCGCGAGCGCTCTCCGTCACTTAGAGGCAGGTCGTGGACGAAGAATCGCCCCCCGAGAAGGGGCGAGCCGAACAGGCCGCACGTGGTGCAAACGGCGCTGCGGACCTCTGCTAAAGTAACGCTGCCCCGCTTTCTTTTGGCCCTTTCTTCCAGTTGAGCGGTACAGCGTGCGTGGTCGTCGAGCACGTTGCAGGCCCGGAAGTCTCGACGCCCAAGACCGCGGAGAACGCGCTCCAGGCCACTGCGGAGCGCTCCTTTGACAGAGCTTCCGGGAAGAAATGGGCGCCCGCGGGCGTCTCGCAAGATCGGCAGATCGGTCGCTTCCGGATCCTGCGCCTTTCCGGCACCTACGCGGAGCGCGGTGATCGTCACGATTCGCGCAGTGATGCGGTAGCGCTGGTTCAGGGCTTCGAAGGAGGTTGGATCTGGCAATGAGCTCATCGTTAGCTTCCTTGTCTTTCATTGCGCTGAGCAGGTGGACGGGTGGCATTGATCACCGTTTCACGTTGGAGCTCCTCAGCCAACACGGCTGCACGATAGGTCTGTTCACGGATGATATAGCCAATATAGAGCGAGGCCAGTCGGCAGGTGGTGCGCTGTTTTTCTTCAGTGCCGGTTTTCTCGAGCCCAGGTGCTTGCTCAAGCCGATCACCAACCTGTCCTTCCAGATCTGTAAGCAGTGTTCGGCCGGAGTCAGAATCCGCCCAGCCACGACTCCCTCGACCGATCTGATAGCGAAGATAACTCTTGACCACCTCGAGGGGCTCATCCTGCGCGACGGAAAGAAGGTTTCGGAGCTGATTGGAGGTAACCCGAGGTTCCGGGGTATGGGGTTGATACTGCTCGTTGGCGCCTCTCTGGATCCATGCTTCAACCTTTTGCTGATACTTTTCGAGACCTTCTTGGGTAGGACGGTAGCTTTCTGATCGGTTCACATAG
>CAZCOV010000110.1:0-17145 GCA_964499975.1 uncultured Thermoanaerobaculia bacterium | reverse complement strand
GCCTCGCTGCGCACCGCCCGCTACCTCGAGTTCCTCGACCGACCTTTCAACCGCGAGGAGTTCCAGCGAGCGATGGCCCAAGTACCGGATGTCGAGCCCGACCCCTGGGACCGAGTTGAAACGACGACTTCTGAATAGCAGAATGGGGCTCGAGACCCGACGTAAGACAGCCCGGGGAGATCCGGAAACCGGGGTGGACATCATCCTGCCGCACAGGCCGAGCTCAAGTCGAGAGTTGAGCGGGACCACCTGACCGCCGCAACCGCGGTTCTGGCCCTCGCCCTGACGCTGATCTGGCGCTACCGGACTCCTTATCCCGGCTTGCTGAGGTAAAGCTCGGTGCTTGCCCTTGACTCCTCAACTCGAATACTCCCCCACTCGACCGCGATACTTGACTTGCTGGGATTCCAGCCGTGGATTCGCGTGGATTCGAAGGCTGTTCCAAGGCGGTTCGATCTTCTGATATCATTCCGCGGTTTCGCCGACTAGAAAACGTCTCCGAGACGCCTAAAGATCACGCTAACCGGCGCGCGGCCACCGGCGACTGCAACAAGAAGCGTATCCGTGCGACCGGTTGAACGCCGGATTATATTTGACATCTCGCGCGATTGGCCCAATACTTCCAGTTGCGGATTGCGACCTCGGACTTCGATCCGGGGAGTGCATCTGCCCCACTAGGCTCCCGCAAGGGAGCTTAGTGCATCTATATAGCTAAAGGCGGACGATTCCAAGCGGGTCCTTTCGGCTCGCGTAATGGTTCAATTTGGCGACCGGAATCGCGTCATACAGCGTTTCCAAATCTAGCGCCGACTGCCAAGGGGCGAGCAACTTTAGCTCGCCTCGAATCTTTGCGAGTCCGGCAAAGCTCACCAGATCTGCCAGCTGAATGAACAGCGAGTGCTGCGACTGCTTGATGTTGGCGTCCTTGACGAAATTGTCGAGCGGAATGTTCTTCGACTTGTTGCCTTGGCCCCAATCTCCTTGATCTGAGCCCGTAGGCAGATATACACGCGCCTTCCGATAGAGCTTTCGATACTCTCCGTGGCCCTCGTCAAAGAAAACCATACCAAGTCGATTTGTCTTTGCGCATGCTGTCCGCATGCGCTGCAAGAGGGCGTAGAGTGCCGCTTCTAGGCGCGTATGGCCGTACAGATTTGACTTCGGCGTTCCGACGACGGTGATAATGCTCGTGCCGGGTAGCCAAGCCAAGTCTGACATTGCATTTCGATAGGCCCGCGCTGCAGCAGGCCTTTGCAGCTGATGCTTTCCTAGGTAGTACCGGCCGCGGCCAGAAGAGAGCTTCGCCGCCTTGAGTTCCTTCCGCACTGGAATCCTGTGGGTCGCGCTAAGGCGCTTGCGCCACTCTCGGATGTTCGAAAGATGATCCTCCCACACTACGGTCCAAGTGCCCTCGACCTCACGGATGAAGGGGATAGCGACTGCTGACATGACCAACACGTTCGCATCGGTCGATTCGTCGACGTAGAAGATATCGATGCCGCCTGAGGGGAGTCGCATCGTTCCGTCTTGGGTTGCCGTGGTTGTTGGCTCGCAAGGTCTTCTCTATCAGGAACTTGCCCACTTTAGCTGAGGTGCCCGGCGGGGTCAATCCCGGCAACGGGCAAATCATGGGGATAACGGCGATAACGGCAGGGCCGGCAGGGTGGGACGCGCTTGACAAAGGCCTGTAACCTCGCAGATTCTTGAGCCCGACGTTGAGCCGCACAGCGGCTTGTGGATCTTTGACGCATTGTGGCCGCTCTGGACGCCTGGGAAGTGGAGTGCAAATCTCCCGCCGCCCCGCGACTGTGATCGGGACGAAAGCCGCAGATGCCACTGTCGCCCCCGCGCTTGCATGCCAAGAGCAGGCCAGCAGGGTGTGATGGGAAGGCGCGGTGAGTAGGAAGACTGAGAGCCAGGATACCGGGTTTGGAGCTTTAGGTACGACCTGATTTCCCGCGGGGGAAAGGAGCCTCACCATGAACACGCGCCCTGGCGCAGTGGCGTTAGCCCTCTCGCTGCTCGCTGCTGCCGGTCTTGTTGCCCAAGGTCTTGTTGCCCAAGATCTTGTTGCCCAGACAGCCTCAGTGACCCCGTCCGCTCCTGCAGCGGACACTCCAGCCCAACCGGAGTCGCCCCCACCGCCCACGCTCGCAGACGAGATCGTGGTCACGGCCAATCGCTTGGTCACTCGGCCCGACGAAGTCGGCAGTGCGGTGACGGTGATCCGCGCCGACGAAATCGCCCGCCGAGGAGCCGCCACCGTGGCCGAGGTCCTGCGCACCGTGCCTGGCCTCGAAGTGGTCCGCGGCGGTGGACCAGGACAGGTGACCAGCGTTTTCTTGCGCGGTGGCAATTCCTCGCACGCGCTCGTTCTGCTCGACGGCGTGCGGGTGAACACCCTGACCACTGGCGCGTTTGATTTTGCCGACTTGCTGACTGATCAAATTGAACGGATCGAGATCGTGCGCGGACCCCAAAGCAGCCTCTATGGTTCGGAAGCCATGGCCGGAGTGATCAGCATCTTCACCCGCCGGGGTACTCCTGGAAAGACCTCGGTTCAGGCGCGAGCCGAAGCGGGGAATGACTCGATCCACCGAGTCCAAGCCGCGGTTTCCGGCGGCAGTCAGCGTTTCGACTACGCGCTTTCGGCTTCGTCCCAGCGCTGGGGTGGGGTCTCGGCTGCAGCTGAGGCGCGCGGTAACCGCGAAGCCGATGCCTACGACAACACCACGGCGATCAGCCGTCTGGGCTGGAACGTTGCCCGGGGTGGGCGCCTCGACTTGGGTTTGCGTTATGCCCACGGCGACGCCGAAATCGACGGTTTCGATTTTGTCCTCGGGCCGATTGACCACCTCCATGCCACTCAGAAGCGGACCACCCTGACCACCGACCTGCACCTAGTCCAACCCCTGGGCACGCGCTTTCGGCAGACCTTTGCCCTGAGCGTCAACGACGAAGAGCTGACCGGACGCGATCCGGACGATCCGTTTGGTAACTACATCGCGGACAGCCGGGGGAGTGAGTTTTCCACCCAAACCGATGTCGAGTTCGCGCCTGGCGGCGTCTTGACCTTTGGCGCGAGCGTCGAGAAAAGAAGCGGTGGAGTGCGCCAGAGCTTTGCTGAAAGCTTGTACTTGCGTTCGTTTTTCGTCCATCACGCGTGGTCGTTCAAGGAGCGTCTGTTTTTGACCGTGGGCGCCCGGCGCGACGACCATTCGGAGTTCGGTGGCGAGACCACCTATCGGGTGACGGCCGCCTGGCGCTTGCCGACCCCGGGCACCCGGCTCCACGCCAGCTACGGCACGGGGTTCAAAGCGCCGACGCTCAACGACCTCTTTTTCCCCTTCTTCAGCAATCCGGCGCTGCGTCCAGAAAAAAACGATGGACTGGATTTTGGGGTCGAGCAAACCTTGTTGGATAGCCGTCTGAGCTTCGACGTCACCTATTTCGACCAGGATTTCTCCGACCTGATCGCGTTTGACTTTGTGACTTTCTTGCCGCAAAACATTGCCGCGGCAGAAGCGCGGGGTATCGAGGCCCAGCTGCAATACCGGCCCAACGAGGTCTGGCACTTGACCCTGGCACACACCGTGAGCGACAGCGAAGACCTGGCCACGGGCAGGCCCTTGCCCCGCCGTCCGGACCACCGCAGCAGCGTGAACTTGTCCTTCAAACCGTCGGCCCGATTGACGGGCAGCGCGACGTGGATCTGGGTGCAACAGCGGATCGACTCGGATGGCAGTCCCATGGACGACTACCATCGGCTCGACTTGAATCTGGAATACCGGCTTCCTCCAGCGCGTCCTGGGGTGCAGCTCAACCCCTATTTCAAGGTGCAAAACCTGCTCGACCAAGATGCCGCCGAGCTGAACGGTTTTACCACGCCAGGAATCCAGGCCGCGCTCGGACTGAGCCTGGGGCTTTAGCCCGGAGATCGCCGGCATGCGACGAACTGTCCGCACGCGCCCGGGGCCGGAGCGCAACAACTTGCGGCGCAACAGCCTGGGGCGCAACAGCCTGGGGCGCAACAGCCTGGGGCGCAACAGCCTGGGGCGCAACAGCCTGGGGCGCTACAGCCTGGGGCGCTACAACTTGGGGTGCTGGGGGCTGTTGTGGCTGTTGTGGTTGCTGTTGCCCGGCTGCAGTGATCGGGACGGACAACCCGCGTCGGCGCCCCCCATCCCCGTGCCACCCCTTATCCCGGCGCCCGCCCCAGTTCTGCTCCTCGACGACGGTCCGCTCGCCAATCCGCAGGACTGTGTCTCTAGCGCAGCCTCCAGCGCAGTCTCCAGCGGGGCCCGGGGGGCCGCAGACGGTGACCTCTTTCCCGCCAAGGTCCTGCCCCGCTATGCGCAGCGTTTCCGCGTCGAGTACGTGGCCAACTACAAGGTGGTGACGGTGAGCACGCCATGGCAAGGTCAAAGCGGGACGGGGCAGGGCGCGACCCCGTCGACCGCGTCCTGGCAGTACTTGCTAGTGCAGTGCGGGACGCCGCGCCCTCCAGGGTATCCCGACGCGACCGTGATCGAAGTTCCGGTCAAGACCGTGATCACCACTTCCAGCACAGAGTTGCCCCACCTCGACGCTTTGGGGCTGGTCGATCGACTGGTCGGTCACGACGAGTTCGACTACGTCAACTCGCCAGCGGTGCGGGAGCGGATCGCGGCCGGGCACCTCATCGAGGTCGGCAGCGGCGCTGGGCTCGACCTCGAACGGGTGATTGCGGCCAGCCCAGGACTGCTCTTGGCCGACAGCTTGGGCACGCCCGAGTTCAGTCCGCTGCTCAGCAAGCTGCACGAGCTGGGCATTCCGGTGGTGTTGGCCCCGTCGTTTTTCGAGACCACCCCGCTCGGACGGGCCGAGTGGTTGCTCTTCACCGCGCTTTTTTTCAATCGTGAGGACCGCGCAGAACGGCTGATCGCTGAAGTCAGTGCGCGCTACCAGGCGCTCGCTGCCCGCGGGCGCAGCGCTGAGGCGCGCCCCACGGTCCTGACCGGGGGGCCTCAGGGCGATGTGTGGTACGTCCCCGGCGGACAAAGCTATGCCGCGCTCCTCCTGGCGGATGCGGGCGCTGATTACCTCTGGGCTGACGATCCCGCGACCGGCAGCCTGCCGCTCGCCGTCGAGAGCGTTTTTGCACGGGCGCTCGCTGCAGATTTTTGGGTCCACCCCAGTAGCTGGCGCTCGCTCGACGAGATCCTGAGCGTGGATCGCCGTTTCGCGGAACTCGCTTCCGTCCAGACGGGCAGGGTTTTCAGCAACGATGCCCGGCGCAACCCTGCCGGGGGCAATGACTACTGGGAAACCGGCACCGCCCGTCCGGACCTGGTGCTCGCGGACCTGCTCCACATCTTCCATCCTGAGCTGTTGCCCGACCACCAGCTGGTCTTCCACCGGCGGCTCGGGTCGCCCCAGCGCCAATCGTGAGAGATGCCCGAGATGTCGCCAGCTGAACGCCAGAGACGCCCTCAGCTCCAGTTTGCGCTATGGAGCCTGGTCCTGCTCGTGGTGTTCAGCCTCAGCCTCGCTTGGGGCTCGGTCTCAATTCCGTTGGCTGACCTCGTCGCCATCCTCTGCGGTGACCCGCCCTCAACTCCCAGCCAGAGCGCGATCGTCTGGCAGTTTCGGCTGCCCAAGGCCCTGGCTGCGGCTTTTTCCGGCGCTGCTCTCGCGGTCTCCGGGCTGTTGCTCCAGACCCTGTTTCGCAATCCGCTCGCTGGGCCGTCGGTTCTGGGAGTGAGCGCTGGTGCCAGCCTGGGCGTGGCGATCGTGGTGCTGGCGACCGGCGGGGGCGCGATCCGTTGGCTCGGCGACCTCGGCCGGCTCGGTGACCTCGGCGTCATTTCCGCTGCTAGCTTGGGTGCGGTTGGGGTCCTCGGGCTGATCGTCCTGGCTGCCCGCCGCGCTTCGACCCTGGTGCTTTTGATCCTCGGCTTGCTGGTGGGCTATGCGACCAGCGCACTCGTCACCATCCTCCTCCACTTCAGCTTGGCGGAGCGCATCCAAACGTTCGTGGTGTGGAGCTTTGGCAGTTTTGGCGGGGTCACCCGGGCGCAGCTCGAAGTCCTGCTCCCGGTCTTGGCCAGCGGCCTCGTGCTCGCGCTGATGCTGGCCAAATCACTCAACGCCCTGCTGCTGGGCGAAACTACCGCGAACAGTTTGGGCCTTGCCGTGCGCCGCGTCCGCGGGCTGATCCTGGTCACGACTGCGCTGCTGTCCGGCGCGGTCACGGCTTTTTGTGGACCGGTCGCTTTTCTCGACGTGGCCGTGCCGCACCTCGCGCGGGGGCTTTTCCGCAGCGCGGACCACCGCGTCCTGTTGCCCGCCACCGCACTCCTCGGCGCGGTCTTGGCGGTGGTCGCTGATCTCGTGGCCCAGCTCCCCGGCAGCCAGGCGGTTTTGCCCCTGAACGCGGTGACCGCGCTTTTGGGTGTGCCCGTGATCTTGGTCGTGGTGCTCCAGCAGCGCGTGCTCGAGGTGAGCTTCGAATGACCCCGCCGCCGCTCACTGCTGCGCAGCTAGCGGTCGGTTATCGCGGTCGACCGCCCGTGGTTCTGTTGTCCGGGTTGAACTTGCACCTCGTCCCGGGCGAGTTGGTCGCGGTGTTGGGCAAAAACGGCGCGGGCAAGTCCACCCTGCTGCGCACCCTCGCGGGCCTGCAGCCACCGCTTGCCGGACACCTTGAAATTTTGGGGCAGGCGCTCGCCGCGCTAACCCCACGGGAACGCGCACGGCGGATCGGCGTGGTTTTGCCCCAACGGCTGCGCCCGTCGCTCCTCACCGGACGCGAACTGGTCGCGCTCGGACGCCATGCTTTCACCGGCTGGAGCGGGCGCTTGAGCCGGGACGACCACGACCGAGTCGAGCGGGCGTTGCAGCAAGTGGGCGGACTGCACCTGGCAGCCCGGCAAGTGGTCACCTTGAGCGACGGTGAGCTGCAAAAGCTACAGATCGCCCGGGCCTTGGCGCAAGAACCGACCTTGCTCGTGCTCGACGAACCCACCGCGTTCCTCGATCTGCCCGGCCGAGTCGAGATCCTGGCCTTACTCCGCCGTTTAGCCCGGCAGGGCGAAGCCCACGGACAGGCGGTCCTGCTCTCGACCCATGATCTGGAATTGGCGCTCCGGCTCGCGGACCGGCTGTTCTTGCTCACGGACGACAGCGTTTGCATCGGAGCGCCCGAAGACTTGGTTTTAAGTGGTGCTTTTGCCCAAGCATTTGCCAGCACCGGCCTCACGTTTGACCTCAACACCGGCGCTTTTCGCCTGCGTGAACCCGCGGCACCGGTTCAGGAGTCCATCCCAGATGCAGGCCACGGGGCAGAAAGGGCCGAAGCAACGCCCAGCGAAATTTGGCTCGAGGGGAGCGGCGCGGTCTCCAGCTGGACCCAGCGAGCCCTCGAACGCGCGGGGTATGGCGTCCGACGGCTGAGCGACAAAACTGCGGCTGGGTCCGACGGCATCTGGGTGGTGGCCGAGGGCGAACCCGGCTCCTGCCGGTGGCACTTGAGCTGCGGCGCTAAAACGTCGAGTCACCCTACGGTCCATGCGTTGTTGCGCGAGCTGCAGCACGCACCGTGAACCGCCGCCAGCGCTTTTTGCGCTACGATGGGCGACGCTTAGAGACCCTGCTGGCGCAGGAAGAGCGGGAAGGAGTGCATGGCCCGGATTGTGGCAGCAAAGTGAGATGACAGAACGAGAGCCGGTTTACCCCACCCGCCGCACGGCGACCCGCGCCCCGATCGACAAGCCCGTGGAGCTGCAGTTCGACGACGCGGTCGAGATCTTTACTGGCAATTGCGGCAACATTTCGATCGGGGGAATGTTCGTGGCCTTGCCCAACCCACGCCCGCCGGGAGCCCTGGTCCGCTTCGCCTTGCTGATTGACCCGGGCGCTTCGGTCTGCGGGTTGGGCGAAGTGGTCTGGATGCGCGCGACCAAAATCGGCCCAGGCCGCGATGCTGGCATGGTGATCTAGTTTCGTCACCTCGAACAAACCGATCGGCAAATGATTTTCAAGCTGGTCAGCCAACACATCAAGGATCGGCTGACCGGTCAGCCGCCGTCCGCGCCTGTGCCGTCCGCGCCTGTGCTGGCCTCGCCTCCGCCGTCCGCGCCTGTACTGGCCGCGCCTGCGTCGTCCAACCCGAACCCGTCAGCCCTCCCTGAGCTCTTGCACGAGGACGAGCCGCTGCTGACCCGCGCGGAAGGACGGCTTGCGGAGGGTGACCGCGAACTCGTTCCACCGATCCGCCCGGCCACGGCCACTGTGCCGTCCGAGCGAGCGCCTTCTCCGGTTGTGGTGGCGGCGCCCACGGGTCCCCGCGTCCGTCGGCGGCGGGATTTCCCGCTACTTCCCGTGCTGACGCTGCTGATGGTGGCCGCGCTGGTCTTGCTGCTGGTGCGCTGGCGAGACCTTTTTTTGCCCGCAGCTCTACCCAAGACGCCCCCAGCCGCCGCTAAAGTTGGTGCCCAGCCGGCGCCTGCGGTGGTCCCACCACCGCCCACCGTCGCTGAGGTTGCACTCTCGCCTGCAGCCGTCGGTGATGCGGGACGGAGTTCGCCGATTCCCACCGATCGTGCGACCGAAGACCCGCCCGACCCAGCTGCAACGGACGCAGCCGTGACCATCCCAGAATTCCCGCCAGCGGGCTCACCGCCTGCCCCGACCCCTCCATCCAACGCTGCGTCAGAATCTGCTGCTGCCGAACCAGCGTTAACCCCACCCACCACGAGTTTCGAACGGATTGTTGACATTGGTTGGACCCCTCTGAAGCAGCGCGGGATCAAAATCACGATCAGCGCAGATGGCCCGATCCCTGAGGGACGCTACAAACATTTTCGGCTCGATCAAACGCCGCCGCGCGAGGTGATTCGCTTGTTGGGGGTAAAAGAACGCTTTTCTCGGGCCAGCTTGACCGTGGACGAGCCCGGCGTGGCCCAGATCCGCACGGGCTATCACGCGCGACCCGAGGGAAACGAGCTCCATGTGGTCATCGACCTCACCGACCCGCGATACCAGATTGGCGCCATCACCCTCCGCGGCTCGCGGCTCGAGGTCGAAATCAAACCGTAGTGAAAACCGTAGTGAACCCCGCGTCGACCCTAAGGTCGCACGAACACGGCAAAGCCCGGGAGCTCGGGGTCGGTGGTGCGCTCGGAGAACTCGGCGAAGGGTAACAGGTCCATCTCGCTCAGGTAGCCGTTTTCTGCCAATGCGATGGCGCGCAGACGGGCTGGTAGATGGGCTGCGACGTGTTGCGGCGCGACCGCGATCTTGCCCAGCAGGCGGTCGACCAGCCCCGTGCCTGAATGGTAGAACTGATCCTCTGCGAGGTAGCTCGCCAGCACCAGGCGCGGGAAGTAGATCTCGCCCGGATGCTGCTGCGCATAGCGAAAAGCCAGGTCCTGAGGCAAATCGCGAGCCAGGGGCTGCTGCCAACTGGTGAGGCAGCCAGGTTCTTGGACCCAAACCAAAAACGGTACCAGCACGATGAGCAAAACCAGAAGCACCTTCTGCGCCCAGCGGTCGACGGCGGGAGCGCCTCCGGCGAACGCGGCGAGCGTGAGGGTGGTGCCGAGCACGAGGAAATAGACGCTGAAGCTCAGCGCGTTGTCGTCACCGCCGACCTTCAAACGCCCGAGCAGCGCCATGGGCAAGTTGCACCCCGCGATCATCCAGAACAAGGCGCCCGGCGTCTGCCTGAAACGGGGACCGTTGTCTTCGCGATAAGAGCTTGCGCGACAAGAGCTTTCGCGACAAGTGCGCAGGACCAGCAGCGCGCCAGCCAAGAGGGTGAGCGCCCAGGCCAGAGCGGCCGTTTGCAGGAGCAGGCCGAACGCGAAAAGGACCGCGTGGGCGCCGCCGCCCCAACGCCAGGGGTGGCTGACCGGCACGGTGATCAAGTGGAACCACAGCGTCGCCCCTCCCACGCTCCACCCGGCGAGGAGCAGCGACCCTGAGCCGACCAACAGCAGGCCAAGCCCGTAACGGACCGCCAGCCGCCAGCCCCAGGCCGCGAGCAGAAAAAGCTCCAGAGCAAGGACCAGCGGCGCCATGACTTGTTTGGTCCACAAGGCGAGAACCGCAGCGAGCAGCGAAACCCAGAGCGCGGCGCGCGTTGGCGGACGCGGTCCCAGCAAGCAGCCCGCGGCAAGCGCGCCCAGCCCGAGCGCTGGTGCGTCCACATGCACCGTCAAGGCGGAGTAGGTGAGCGGCCACAAGTCGAGAGTCAGGGCGACGAAAACGAGGAACCCGCAAAAGCGCCACACCCGCGCTGGGGGACCCGCCCGCCAGTGGAGCCAGAGCGCCGGCAAAAAAAAACCCGCGAGCGCCAGCAGCTGACCTACCAGAATGGCTGCGGTAGGGGTTTTGGCCAGGGTGGCTGGCAGGTAGAACAGGACCGCCACCGGACCATAGGCTTGGTTCAAGATCAGACCTTGGTCTGGCTGAGAAAAGAGCGGGTAACCGGCCACCAGCGCGAACGACCGTTCGAGCCGGATCAAGTTCCAGTCCCAAGAAGCGGTGAGACGGAACAAGATGTGCTGCCCCACCAAGGCCAGGCCCAGACCTGCGAACGCCAGCAGCAGCGGCTGTCCCCAATGCGCCAGCCGATTTGACCTGGTTTCGCCCGTCGGCATGGACGCTTTAGCGGAGGTCGACGCGGTCTTGGGTCCGCTCAACGCCAGTAGGCTCGCACGCCGTAAGCCAAGACCAAGACCGAGAGTCCGCCGCAGAGGAAACCCCAGAACCAGTAGGGCAAAAACAGCGCCTCGGCGATCTGGCCCACGTCGGAAGGCATGATTCCGGCGCCCGTCTGGGCCACCGGGGTGAAGAGGTAATCACCGCGCGAGAACACGCTCAAGGCGAGCTGCACCGCGAGGAAAACCAGGAGCAGCTGGCTCAAGTCGCCGGTGCTGCGGTGTGCGACCACGAAGCAGGTGAGGAGAATCACCGCGACGAAACCAAAAGCGAACAGGTTGCGCACCACCAGGACCTGCGCGATCAGCAGGATGACCGCCAAGCCATAGAGCGCACCGCGGGCTCCCTTGGCAGTTCGCCCCAGGGCAAAACCGCAAGCCGCTGCCACTGCAGGTCCGATCAGCCCGCCGGCGGCCACGGCGGCGCGGCGCAAGCGTCCGGGATCACCGCTCCACATCGCCACGCCCGAGCCATCCGACCACATCTCGAAGCGTTCGAAGGAACCGCCGACCAAGAGGGCGGTCACCCCGTGTCCCATCTCGTGCGCCAGGGTCGAAAGCAGCATCAGGGGATACGCCAGGACCCGGCCATAGGGGACAACATAAAGGATCGCGGTCAAAGCGATGCTCACCACCAACACCAGTCGCGCCTTGTCTTGGGGTCGTACTGCCATGATTAACGTCCGAGCAGAGCGAAAATGCCGGTCGTGAGGAAGGGGACGTAGGTGATCAACAACACTCCCAGCAGCAGAATCAGCAGCATGGGCAAAGTCGCGCGGCAGACCTCGAGCAAAGAGCGTTCAAAGCGGTAGGAAGCTAGGAATAAGTTGAGCCCCACGGGGGGCGTCAAGTAGCCGAGTTCCAAGTTGGCGACGAAAATGATCCCGAGGTGGATGGGGTCGATGCCAAAAGCTTGACCGAGCGGAACAATCAGGGGGACCACCACCACCGTGGCCGAGAAAATGTCCATCAAACAGCCGACGATGAGCAGCAGCAGGTGGAGCGCCAGCAGAAAGATCCAGGGCGATTCGATGTTGCCTTGGCCCCAGGCGAGCAAGCGCGCGGGAATTTGGGCGTCGACCATGTAGCTGGTCAAACCCATCGCCACCCCGAGGATCACCAGCACGCCGCCGACCACTACCGCACAGTTGCGCAGGACTTTGAGCGCTTGCCGCCAAGAGCTCACGTCGCGGTGGATCACGGTCTGCACCACGAGTGCATAGAGCGCGCTCAAAGCCGCGGCTTCGACCAGAGTGGCCAGACCGGAGAAAATCGCGACCAAGAGAAACACCGGCAAGAGCAGCTCCCACTTGCCCTGCCCCAACGCAGCGCGGGCGGCGGCCCAGCTGAACTCCGCGCGGCCGGCGCCGGTGCGGATACCTTCGCGCATCCCCCAGGCGGCGATCAGGCCGATCAACAGCAAGCCGGGAAAGATCCCGCCCAAAAACAGGTCCTTGATCGGGACCTCGGCCACGATCCCGTAGAGGATCAAGGGCAAAGCCGGCGGCAAGAGCAGGCCGAGCGACCCCGCTGCGGTCAGCAGGCCCACCGCAAAAGCATCGCGGTAGCCGTCCGCTTTGAGGGCCTGAAACAGCAGTGCGCCCAAGGCCAGGATGGTGACCCCGGAGCCGCCGGTGAAGGTGGTGAAAAACGCGCAGACCACGGCCGCGACCACCGCCGTACCGCCGGGGATCCAACCAAAAAAAGCGCGAAAGACCGCGACCAGTCGCAGCGAGGCTTGGCCTTCGGCGAGCAAGAAGCCGGTCAAGGTGAAAAGCGGGATTGCGGGCAAAGTAGGGGAAACCGCCAAACGGTAGGTTTCGACCGGGATCGCAGCCAAAGGCTCCCCGGCTGCCATGAAGAGCACCAAGGCCGCTCCGCCGAGCGCGACAAAAATCGGCCCTCCGAGCGCGGTCGCGAGCAAGATCACGAGCAGACCTGGCCAGGCTGGTCGGAACTCCAACAGTTCGGGTTGCTGGCCGAGCCACAAACCCAGCAGCAGTCCCGCAAAGGCGATGGCGCGACCGCCGAACCGCGCGCTGGCGCGCCAAACCAGCCGCCAAGCGATCAACCCGAACGCCAACGGTAAGACCAGTTGCGCCACCCACACCGGGACGCCGTCGGTCAGCTGGGTGCCGAGCTGCTGTTCGACGCGGACCAGTTCGTAGCAGGCGCGCGCGAGCAAGGCCGCGACCAAGGCGGCGACTGTAGCCGAAATGATTTGGGCGCTGCTGCGGATCCAGCCGATGGGCAAGAAGCTGCCGGTTGCCAGCTCCAGCAGCTTTCCCTCTTTGGCGGCGAGCGCTGCGCCCCAAAAACCCACCCACAGGGTCAGGTGTTGGACGAACGGCCCACCGCCGGGAATGCCGGTCGTGAACACCGTGCGCGCCACGATTTCGGCCAAAGGCAAGGCCACCATGGCAGCGAGCAGCGCGCTGACCGCGACCCCCTCACTGCGGTCGAGCGGGCCGTCCAGCGCGAACCAGTTGTGCCAGCTGGCCTTAGTCTTCGCCATTGGTCACGAACAAAAGCCAGCAGCTCTTCCGGAGTGGCGTTGCGTCAACTGGGTGAGAAGTTCGCTCTTCGTCACCGGCAATTGTTCTGGGTCTTCCATAGATTTGACCAGGTCAGAGGAATAACTGATTTCCTCCCCCGCAATCAAAATAAGGTTCTGGGGGTACTCAACTGCAAAATAGTCGACTGCCTTAGTCCCCGCGGGATCAGTGAAGAGCAGAATCTCATCGCCAACTTTCGGTAGTCTTATATAGCGAGCGTCCTCCTTGCAAATACGTTTTCCCCGAAAAATAAAATTGGCATGGGGTACAAAGACGTAGAAAACCTCCCCGGCCATGATCTGGCGCGAGGCAGCCTCAGCTTCCGCACGGACTAGCGTCCCTGGCTCACCCACGTTGAAACCAGGGGTCAGTTCCTTCACTATGCCCAGGGCGATCAGGGGATATGAACGTGCAGCCTCCGCCAACGACGTTGGTGCACTTCTTCCGCCGAAATAGTCACTAAGGATTGGCTCTACCGGGTAGCACCCATGCACGGGTGTTGCCTCAAAGATTCTGCCGATCCGCTCTGCACCAATGGCCTCAAAAAGAGTTGGGTCGCTCGCTGGCCTGGTCTCAGCTAACTGTGCACTCACAAACAGCGGGTAATCAACTGCGGGGTGGTAGATGGTGTCGGGTGAAGCTTCCTGCGCCACGGACTGCTCCATTGCAATAGCTGCCAACAGCACCGCCAGGGTGAGCACGGTGGCCCGATGGCTTCGAAAGAAGGCGCCAAGAAATTGCAGTGTGCGCATCATTTTCCTCCATTTTCCTTGGAGCTAGGGCTAGCAAGGCGTTCCAGCTAGCGCTCTCCTGCTTTGGCCGGTGGATGGGCTGCCGCGCCCGCCGCGGCGCGGAAGGCATCGCGCTCTTTGCGGGCGGTATCGAGCAGGTCGACCGACTCCATGAACTCATGCATCGAACCCGCAAAGTTCTCGGCGGCTTTCTGCCACTCGGCTTCTTCCGCGGCGGAAATCGTCACCACATTGAGCCCGCGCTCTTTCATCTGAGCAATCGCCCGCTCATCTTGGTCAGGGATTTCGCGGTTGAAGCGCGCTTCACTCTTCTTGCCCGTCGCGCGCAGCACTTGCTGGGCGTTCGGCGAGAGCTGATCCCAGGCTTTCTTGGTGATCACGGTGGCACCCACCAGCGGTGCTAACCCCAAGCTCTGCATGTAGGGCGTCTGACGAAACCACTGAAGCGACAGCGCCGCCAGCGGGGTGGTGGGCAACGCTTCGATCATCCCCGTCTGCAGCCCGGTCAAGATGTCGGTGGCCGCCAGCGCGACCGGCTGGAAGCCGTTCTTGCGCCAGATCTGGATCATCGCGTCGTTGCCCGACCACGAGAAGATTTTTTGCTTGCGCAGGTCCCCAACCCCACGCACTGGCTGCTTGGAGAAGAAGTGGACCCAGCCGCCATGCCCCCAGTTGAGCATCACAAAACCGCGCTCGAGCAGGCGTGCTTCGAGCTGTGGTCGCATCTTGTCGAGGACGTAGAACAGCTCATCGTAAGAGCGGTAGAACATCGGCAGCTGGAAAATCTGGAAACCGTTGTCGATGACCGACAACCCCGCCGTGCTCAAGGCCGCGGCCTGGAGTTGACCGATCAGCATCTTGCGCACCAGATCCGGCTCGTCCCCAGCCACCCCGCCGGGATAAATCCGCAACGTGACTTCGCCCTGGGTCTGCTGTTGCCAATCGGCGCCCATTTCCTTGAGCACCTTGTCCCAGACCGAGCCTTCCGGTGCCAGCGTAGCCATCTTGACCACGGTGGCCGCAGAAGCCGGCTGGCTTAGCCCCAAAACAGCGCTCAACACAGCGCTCAAACCCAACCAGACGACCGCTAAAACGCGCGGCGACGTCCGCCTGAAACTCAAAAAGTGCGTGGAGGAATGCATGAAGGTGTGCGCGTTCATCAGTTCCCTTTGGTCAACGGAGGATCCTCGACGGGGCTATCGGCCGCCGGATCGTCGAGGAACAGTTCATCGATTTGGGCCAAGAGAATCCGGGCGCGTTCCTGGCTGACCAGGTTGCTCAGCCGTTCGCCCGGCACGCGGTCGACGTCGACCGCCAGGGCGCGCTGCAGTTGCTGCGTGAATTCGGCGCGGTCTTGCTGCCGGATCGCCACCGCACTCGCCCAGGTAACATGCGTGCTGGCCCGGGTTCCCGTGTTGAGCGCCAGCGCCCGTTCGTAGTGTTGCCGCGCCCGCTCCAGCGATCCGCCCATGTGCGCGGGCAAGGCTTCGAGCGTGATCATCGCTTCGTGGAGCGCCCCGCGATCGTAATCCTCCCCGAGTTTCAGCGCACCTTCGAGCAGCGCGCGCACCGCTGGCAAGTCGACCACCAGCTCCGGGCGATCGAGGCCGCGACTGATCGCCGAGCCCCAGGACACTGCGGTCCAGTACAAGAGCGGCAGCTGCTCGGCGTTGACCTTGACTTGCGCGAATGCCTCGGTGGGAGTCTGGCGCAGGGCTGCTGGCAACCCAGGCAGCTCGATTTCGAGACCCCGCAAGCAGTAGTCGCGGGCACGCAAAAACAGCTTGAGCGCTCGGCCGTGCGCGCGCTCTCTCCCCCAATAATCCGTCGGCGCCAGGCGTTCGGCTTCGAGCTCGACAAAGCCGGCACCGTACTGGGTAAACCCACGACAAGCTGCGAGCAACAGTCCGGGGTGATCCGGGGCCTCGGCGAGCAAGGTCTCGAGGGTCTTGAGCGCGAAAGGCAGCGCGCTTTGGATCAGTTCGGGGTCGTCGTCGCTGGCAAAAACCTCGCCGCTGCCGGCCATGGCCTTAGCCAGCTGGTTGATCGCCAGACGTCGGATCGAACATCCGGAGAACACCATGGCGAGGAGCAACCCCAGCACGCAGCAGCGACTGACGCGGAAAAACTGGGAAGACCTGTTTTGAACAGACGTGGGGTTTTGAACAGACGTGGGGCGAGGTGCGCGCATGAGGTGGAACTGTAACCGCGAGTCGGCCTCAGCGCAAGGGACGACATGCCGCGTCCCGCGCAGCCATAGATCCGGCGCGGTTTGCAAAATCTAGCTGGCGAGCGAGGAAAAAACCCCTGCTCAGCGTCTCACGGTGAAAACGCCGGGTCGATAATGGGTCGACTGGTAAGTGAGTCGACCAGTACGGTCAGTGCGTACCTGCGCCGTCGTTTCAGCGCAACTGCTTCGGATCGACGTCGGGATAGAGCTCGGTCAACTGCTGCACCAGGGCACCGACCTGCTTGCTCTCGAGTCCGCCGGTCAAGGCTTGCCGCAACACTGCTTCGCTCGGGCCCTTGGTGCGGGATTTCCCAGCGTTGGCGGCAGCGCGGCGCGATTCAGCACTGCCTTGGCTCTGATTGCGATACAGCCGCGGGCTCCGACCGCTCCACCGTTTGAACGCTCGACCAAAGACCTGGATCGTGGTGTAGCCGACCATTTCGGCGATTTGCCAGATCTGGATCTGAGTCTCGGCGATCAGGCGCGCGGCGGTCTGCATCCGGCACTCACGGATGTAAGCGGCCGGCGGCAAACCCACGGTCTTGTGGAACAGGGTCGCAGTGTTGTTGTCGCGGACGTTGCACACCCGTCGCACCTGCTGGTAGTCCAAATTAGGATCATACAGAGATTCCTCGATCTGGACGAGCAGCATGGAAATGCGCTGGGGTGTTTTCTTGACGTCGGTACGAATCCGTTGCCGCGTTTCCGCGGCGGCTTGGTCGAACTGTTCTTGGACGCTCGTTTTTTTCCGCATGGTCAAAGTTTACCACTAACTCCCGGCGCAAGTTCTGCAAAGTTCAAGAGATCAAGCCCAAAAATCGACGTCTTTTCTTCACGCTCACCCGACTAGGGGTCGACGCAGCAATAAATTCCCATTTCTGGCGCCCAGATTGGGGCCAGATGCG
>CAZCOV010000109.1:0-17222 GCA_964499975.1 uncultured Thermoanaerobaculia bacterium | reverse complement strand
GCGCAAGGTCGACCCCTTTCGCGTGGTCGAAGCAAAGTTCACCTTTCTTGGGGTTGTTCGGGCAGGTGTCCTCAGCCGCCGCGGCCACGCTGGCGCAGGCAAGCATGGCAAGAGTCATCAGAACGAGATTCGTTGGCCGGATTCCCCGACCGGTTTGTGCTGTGTTTGGCATGGTTTCCTCCTTACCTGTCGAACGTTGTTGTCAGAGCATTTGCTTGTTACACGAGCCATCGAGCCCAGATACACCAGGGTCCGAACAGGGCTCAAGCTTTCCTCCGCACCTGAAACGGCCGCTTCAGCGCGGTCCAGTCTTCAGCCCGTCCGTCGGCAAAGTGGCAGAGACCCCGTTCCCCGCGCCCGGTAAGCGCCAGGCGCAGCAAACGTCCTAGAGGCGTGCTGCCGCTCGGAGTTTTAGGGTCAAAAGCGCGCTCGTAGTCGCGCTGGGCCAGAGGACTAAAGTCGGTGGGATGGGTGGTGGCAAAAATTTTGAGCCAGCCATTGGCGACGGCAACCGGACGCGTCGGGTCGCAGGGAAAGCCATCCGGCCATGACGCCACGAGTGGCGTTTCACCCGGACGCATGCCGATTTCGAGTTGACCGTGGGCACGGAGCGATTCCTGGCTGCCCGGCACCGGATACAAGAGCTCGATCTGGCCGCTGCTGTCGAGATCCAACACGTGGACGTGGACGGCTTGGTCGCTGTTGTTTCTGACCCGCAAGCCGAAGCGATCGCCTTCCTCCGCCGTCACGATGCCCTCGGCGTCCGGCTCGACCTCACTCCACACGTCCGCTGGTTGCTGACGCAAGAACTCCACTAGCACACTCTCGGGGTCATGATTCTCAATCTGCAGGACGTGCAGATAGCGAGCTCTGCGCTCCAACAGTTCGACGATCCGCGGTCCAGCTGCGATGGCGCTGCAGGGAATCGGCGGCAAGATGAGAAAGCCCTCCTCCCCCACCGCCGCCCAGGTCGGCGCTGTCAGGGGGCCGAGCTGGGGCACGGCGTCCTGAGCCTTCACCTGACGGCGCGGATCGAGCAAGTAAAGGCGGACCTGGCCCCGCTCGCCCTCCCCGGCCAGACGCAAGAGGGGCGACTCGGAGATCCGCTGCGCCAGATCCTCGGCCGCGGTCCGGCGGTTCGCGGCTACCAGCTCGACCAGGAGCCGCATCTCGCCGTAGCTGTGCGCAGTTAAGACGGCGCGTCCGCCGTACTCGATCGCACCCGAAGATGCCTCGTCGAGAACCCTGGCGCGGGCGGTCACGGCGCCAACCTCGTCCAGCCTCAGCCGCCCGAGGGCTGGAACTCCGGTCGCAATCTGGCGGGTCCCTGCGGGATAAACCGCCAATTCAGAGCCCGCCGCCCAGCCCAGAGCTGCGCCCGCACCCACGACCGCGAGCTCGCCGGTCCGCTCGAGCACCGGGAAAAAACGCATGGGTTCCTGCGTCTTGACCCCGAATAGCTCGCGGTCGCGTACCCCTTCGAGCTGCGGGTGCTGCTCGAATGCAAGGGGCATGAAGCGGGTGACCACGCGCTCGTAGACCTCACGGAACGTGGCTCCAGCAGCTGCTGCCATCAGTTCCTGGCACAAGAAAAAGGTCAACGCGCCGCGCTGTACCTGTCCCCCTGCCATGGGCACCTCATAGGCACGCTCTTCGTCGCGGCAAGCTGCCAGCAAGGTGTAACGTTCGCTCACCGGCAGCCAGTTGCTCTTGCCCTTGCCCTGATTGCCCAATGCCTGGAGCAAGCGCTCGGCATCAACCGGCGACTCCGGCAAGGCGTTCTTGTGGCGCAGGTCCGGCTCGACGCGCCGCGCCTTGAGGCCAAAGCCATCGCGCAGCACCGTGCCGGAATGGCAAGCATCGACGATCACGGTGATGTAAGGCGTGCGCTGCGCCAGTTCGAGTAACCAGAGGTAGATCTCGTCGTCGCTGAGGTCACGGTTGGGGTAGGGCGCTCGACCGCTGTCGTAAGGGACCAGGGTTTCGTCAAGGCCGTCGGGCTCGTCGTCTTCGCGGTCGGTCATTTGGGAGCCATGACCGCTGAAGAAAAAAACCACACGGTCTTCGTCTTGTACCCGCGCGAGCAGCGAGCCCATGGCCTGGAGGATGCCGTCGCGGGTCGCCTCCTGGTTGCGCAGCAGGCGCGGCGCGGTGAAACCAAAGCGCGTCTCGAGCACAGCTGCCATGGCTTCGGCGTCGTGCACCGCGCCTTTGAGCGTTGACTCGGGATCAAAGTGCGGGTACGCATTGATCCCGATCAGCAGGGCATGGTTTTGGCGCACGGGGGATGGCATGGGAGCGCCCTTAAAACGTCACGTCCGTGCGGAAGCGAACTTCCACGCCCTGTTCATCGGCCTCGATCGCGGTGGGCTTGAGCGTCGCAGGTCGCCTGATCTTTTTGATGCTTTCGACCCAACCTTCGAGACTGCCCTCGAAGGTCTTTCGCCACACCTTGATGAACATCACAACGACGTAGAGCTCAAGTAACAAAAAGATCCAGGGTTGCCAGAACGGAAAAAAGGTGACTGCGTCGGTGAAATGCTCGTCTTCTTTTCGCTCGGTCCTGACCTTGGGACCCATGCGATAATCGTCGCTATGTTCATTGAAGATGGCGAGAAATGGGATGTGCTTCTTGGTAAAATGCGTCAGCCCTTGGGCAACAAAACTCTTGTCATCCTTGCGCCAGACCTCTTGCTGTACCAGCTCCTTGAACAAGTGGCCCTGCACGTAGAGTGGGAACAGTAAGAACAGGGTCAAGAAGATTCCCTGGCAGAGTTGTGCGGTTGATTGCTGGCTCTGTAGCCTCAAACCCAACGTGACCGGCAGGCGCGCCAGCCAGCCAAACTCACGAACTCCGCGTTGAAAGAGGGTGATGACGTACAGCAAGAGTAGGATTAGTGGGGCACCGAATAAAATTCCAAAGACCGGCACGGTTAGATGGTGGACGCGGGAAAAGGGTGATGGAAGTTCGGGCCCCTGGGTGCTGCGCAGCAAGGCGCTGAGCGAAAAATAGAACAGTGCGAACCCCAGAGCGGTCCAGATCTTGCTCAACGCGGGGCCGATGTTGGGCGGCAGATGGAAGATCGCTGCCGTACGCGCCAGCAGGATCGGGGTGCTCCAGACGTCGGACGCGCCGTCGATGGCTGCAAGCTCGGTGCGCGCCGTGGCGATTGCGGCCTCGACCGGGTGGCCAGCTGCCATGCGGGTGTACAGCGCTTCGGTGAACTGGATGGCGCGCCCGTCGGGCATCGGTCGGCGCATCGCCACGACTCCCGGCACCCCAGCCTTGACCAGCGCAGCGGCCACTCCGGCAAAGGGCTCTCCCGTGCCGATCTGGCCGCTGCTGCAGGCATTGAGGACGACCAAGCGCAGCGACCGATGGTTGCGCAGCCAGGCCGCCAATTCTGCGCTGGCCACTTTGTCGGAGTGTCCGTCTTCGCTTTCGAGGATGAGTTGGCCCTCTTGCTGGATAGGGTCGAAATGGCCGTGGCCCATGAAGTGGAGGACGTGCAGGTCACGGCCCTGGAGGGCTCGACGCAGGCGGGTTTGGTCCGCATGTTCGAGCACGATCACTTCGAGGTCATCGCGGTTCCAGGTGGTGCGAATGCGTTGCACCTCGTTTGCGAGCGCGAGCGCCTCCTGGTCGGAGGGGCTGGCGGCCACGACCAGGATCCGCAGCCGTGCCGGCAGCTCGAAGTCCGGCACGGGCTTCTCAGGGGTCAAGTAACGGACCACCGGGGTCTGTTCGGAATGGGTCAAGAACTGTTGCTGCTCCGGATGGTAGAGCAGCTCCCAGGGCAAGCGTGCGAGTTCGGTTTCCGCTGGTTGGGTGAGGTCGAAGCGCAGCTGGATCGGCAGCAAGCCGCGGGGGTCACCGTCGAGCCGCCCCAAAGAGCGGTCGAAAAGACTGCGGACTGCGGGGGTAAAGAGCGCCCGGAAGAGCGCCTCGCCGATTTGCTGTGGGGTCCGCTCGTCTTGACCGGTCACGAGTCGGCGCAACCCCCTTACGACGCCCATGGCCGGAAGCAACGTCCCGGTTGCCCCTTCGTCCTGGTTGTTGAGCCACCTGAACGCAGGGGGCAACGCGAAAGTGCTCGTCACCTCTCCACACGGCGAACTGACATGGGTGGTCCAACCATCCGTGCCAGCCGCAACGAAGCGAATGGCGAAAACCCCACGATGCTCACGTTGACTGTCCGATCGGGGTTGCACCTCGGAAGGGGTCGTCGATGCTTTGGTTTGCGAGTCACTCATGGCGCAGTCTCCTGCCTGTTGAGGCGTCCGGATCAACTGGATGCATGGGGCGTTTCCTACCTCTGCTGTTGGATGAGTGTTTGGATCAGCTCTGTAGCCGTCACAGTTGAGATAGAAGCCTTCATTTCGGCAATGGCTGTCAGCGCACCACCGTCCGCAGCCGCCAGCGACGCCGAGACGATCCTGAGTTGAAAGGGCTGAACTTCGGGAGGGAGTGATTTTTTAAGCATGTCAGGCTTGATGGCCTGTTCCAGCGCACGCTTAACCTTGTCATTCAAGTTGACACCGGCAATTTTGAGAATTCCTGCGCTCACACTGCCGAGTGGCCCGCCCAGGTTGATCGTGGGTTGCCCCAATGCGATGGCAACAGATTGAGCGTCGGGCACGGTCAACGAAAAAGGAAGAGTCGCCTCGAAAGGTTGCTTGAGATTCCTGTTTTTGATCGGCGGATTACAATCGTAGACTCTTGTTCGGGGGATGATGCCATCCCAGTCGACACGAGTGCAGGGGACAGGATTCTTGACACAAGACCAAACTTCGACATCGCCACGAAGCGTCAGCCGTGCGGTTGTTCCACGAATGGCAAGCTCTTTCCCCCAAATTCGCGCGATCAGATTGTCCAAGCCGTCGTGGTGACAATTCTTCGTCGGCAGAGGAATCGTATCAATGATCTTGCCAACTTTCCTTTGCAGATCGCTCAAGTCTGCGAACACTCGGGCTTGCAGCGTGAGCTGATTATTGATCGGCAATATCGAGATGAAAGACCACGCCCGCAGCGCCACTGGAATTCCCTGGATGGATTCCTGGATCGCTACTGGGCCGATCACGATCTCGTCCGAACGCGGCCGGAAAAGCATTTGCGGTTCCGCTACTGTGGAAACAACTATCATGATAAGAAACAACGTAGAGTACTTCAACTTAAAATATTTTTCTTTTTTCATCACTTTTATTCCTTGTCCATGTCTCGCGCCAGCTTGAGTGCTTGGGCAGGCGGTGCCAGCGCGATCTGCTGTGACGCTTCGGAAGAAGCCTTTTTGCTGGCCGCTTGAGCCGCAGCTGCACGCAACAGGTTCTTGTCTACCTCGCCGGACAACCATCGGGCACCACCCACTCCAATGAGCGCCGCACCCACTAATGAAGCCAGCGACAGTCCCACCTTCTCGGGCGAGGAGTTCCCTTTCAGCGCTTCTGCAGTGCCTGCGATGAAATAGGCGCTAACGGGCCCGTAAAGTCCCCAGGATATGACCGCAGCAACCGAACCGATCAGTACGTTGCCAAGGTACCCAGGGCGTAAAATGGTCGTACTTTGGGTAGCCTCCTCAGATCTGGGTAGCAGGAAGCCATTCTCCGTCATCAACGCGTTGACGACACCACCAATCGCTCCTGCAAACGCAACCAGGAACATCATGAACCAGATTGATCCTTCCATGTTAATTTCTCCTTCGTCCTGACGGCCTACCTTGGCCGCGTTGACTGAATTGGGTCACTTCACGATCTTCTATCCCTGGGCCGAGGACTTCGTTTCGACATCACACTGACAACCTGACCGCCGGATCGCCGAGCAGGACGTAGTTTCTGGCGTCGTGATAGCCGGTCCACAAGGCGACATATTCGCTATCGGAGAGCGCGCTGTTGCCGTCGAGATTGAGGACAGCGGCGAGCAGTGAAGTGCCGATTTCTGAATGGCGACGACCCAGGGTCTCCATCGCCACACCCACCGATGCCCCGTTGAGCAGCAGGGTAGTCAGCGCCTCAAAGGTCTGGTGCTGCCCTTTCGGCCCGGTCTGCGGCCAGACAAACGAGTGGTGGTAGAGGCTGTCGACGTGGCCAATGACGGCCAGCGCCCCGCGCTCCAGCAGGCGCTGCGGTAACCGCGCAGTGAACGGATGCTTCGCAACCTCTCTCTGTTGACTGCGATCGAACGAGTCGAGCTGCGGCGTGCCGACAGTAAAGCAGCCGAGCTGGACGGTCACCAGACCGCTGACGTCAGCAGCGCTCCCGAGGTCGCTGGCAGAGAAGAAATGCTCGCGCGGAATTGGCCCCTCCCAGCCCTCGGGACCGGGCCATTCGCTGCACAAAAGCGCACCTTGATAATGGCGCTGGTGCTCCGGGTGCTTAGCCTCAAACGTCACGGCATGGTTCGCTGCAAACAACAGCGCCGGGGTCTTCTCCCCACCCAAAAAAGCCGTCAGTTGAGGCTTGGTGGCCTCCGCACCAGCGACCACTTCGACCTGCCAGCCAGGCTGCTTTTGCATCAAGTCCGCCAGGGGCTTGACCAACTGCTCCACGGACATCCGGGTGACTTCGTCTTGGGGATGCTGGGCAGCAAAAAATGCGACTTTCTTGGGCCGCCGGCTGCCGTTCTCCTCGATTTGGACCACAGCCTGCGCATAGTGTTCGTACTCCTCGATCGTGGCAAAATCCAGACGTCCCACGGCATAGCGAACGTCGAGCTGCTGCTGGAAAGTGAACGGGATCTGGGTCGGGGGGCCAACCAGCAGCACGTAATAAGGCACCAGGGCGGGGTCCGCCGGGTTGAAGGCTGCCCCTTGGCTGCCCAAAAACTGATTCGCCGTCAAGCCGGAACGGTAAGTGAACTCGCGGAACGCAGGACCTGCCTGCGCGCGTCGCCGGGCGAGCAACGGTTCGAGCGCCTCGCGGACTTGTGGGTCAACGTTTTCGGGAAAGATCACGGCCCAGCCGGCAGAGTTCAGGGCTTCGGCGTTGATGCGAACACCAGGTTCCTTGCCGCTCTGCAGTGGGATCTTTTCCTGGCGAACGATCTTGGCGAACTGATCGAGCAACATGGGCTCGCGGTCCCAGGTGCCGGTCATGGCATTCACCCCGTTGCAATAGATCAGACCGGCTGGCACGCTCGTCCCGCTCATCGCCGCGGGATGCTTCGGGGGTCCAGGGTTGGTCTCGGGGGGAGGCGCCTTGAGCTGGGTGGCACCTCCCGGCACACTCTTCCCGCTCATCGCCGCGGGATGCTTCGATCCCGGTCCGGGGTCGGTCTCGGGAGGCTCCTTGAGCTGGGCCGTGCGCCCCCGCGGGTTACTTTCACCGCTCATGGTTGCAGAGGGCTTGGACCCTACTTCCGGATCCGTCTCGGGGACCGCGCGCGCCTGGCCGGGCGGCGGCAACGCCGGCAACGCCGGCAGTGGCTCACTCAGACCACTCATCGAGTGCGGATTCTTGGTGGGATCAGGAATCTCAGGGTCAGGGGGACTGTCGACCAAACTGGGGGCGACGGGCGTCGAAGTTGCAAGATCTAGTGGACTCATACCGACCTCCTGGGGTCTCGACGTTTGGGGGTGTGAGCGTGACCACCACGCTCTCACTTATGTAGTGATCATTTGTGGCATTTCGTTTCTAGGAATTTTGCAGGAAGGCGACTGCCTCTCGTCCTGGACGACGAAAGCCAGCGGGAACATGCCAGTTGGCCGGGAGGTGAATGTGGCGGCAGACGGGGTGAAAGGCAGCGGGTGATCCGACCCCGAGAGCTGATCAGAGGTCGGCTTCGTCGAGCTTGGCAGAGCAAGCCGCTGGCGGTAGCAGCGTGAAAGCGGGTGGTGAAGGATCAACCACAGCGAGACGCTGGGGTGAGCGGGGTGAGCGCACACAATGGACGCAGTAGTCCTTTAATGGCATAATTCTGTCATGGTCAAGGTGGTAGGCACTGTCGAGTTTGAGGCTTGGTTCCTTGCCCTCGACGAAGGGGCCAGCCGAGCCGTGGCACGGGTTGTCGGGTTGCTCGAAGCGAGGGGAGTGGGCCTTGGATTTCCCTACTCCTCCGCCCTCGAGGGAAGTCATATCGCCCTCCGCGAACTCCGCGTGCAGAGCAGCGGACGCCCACTTCGGGTCTTCTACCTCTTCGACCCGAAGCGGCAGGCTGTTCTCCTGATCGGCGGCGATAAAACCAACGACCAGCGATTCTATGAAACGATGATCCCAAAAGCCGAGAGGATCTGGCAGCACTACTTGTTGAGCCAGGGCGTTGGAGGCGAAAGATGAAGCTGCAATCGTGGCAAGATATCCGAACAAAAAAATTCTCACCCGATCAGTTGAAGGAAATCGACGAAGAGGTCGAGCGCGAACTTATCGAGATGGACTTGCGCGCTTTGCGAGAGGCGGTCGGTTTGACCCAGGAAGAGCTCGCCGCCAAGGTCGAGGTAACGCAGTCACAGCTTTCCAAGCTCGAACGTCGCGAAGACCACCGGGTCTCGACCCTCCGCCGATACGTCGAGGCCCTGGGCGGGAACCTAGAAATCGTCGCGGTCATCGGCGGCAAGCGGATCCGCCTGGCAGAGGGCTGAAACGGCCTCAAACGACTGCATTGATCTCGTGGTCGGTGGTCTTGTTGGCCAGCGGCAAGTCGAGCGTGTGGATCGCGTCGTGCCCGCGTTCACGGAGGCGGAACGCCAGCCGACGTGGCAGCTGAGCATCGACCAGGAAGTTCACGCGGCTGCCGGCTCGATTCGCTTCACGCGCATGACTCGCGCCGCATACGCCAGCGCGGCTAAGATGTCATCCTGCTCGAGATCCTCGTAATCATCAAGAATCTCCTCTGCCGTCATGCCGGAACTGAGCAGATCAAGCACCATCTCGACGGTGTAGCGCAGACCGCGGATCGTAGGTCTGCCGTGGCAGATGTTCGGGTCAATCGAGATTCGCTTGAGCAGTTCCATACGCTTAACTCTTGGCAACTTTAGCACGTCCCATCCGAGGGAAGGCTATTGCCTCTCGTCCTGGAGGACGAAAGCAGCGGGAACATGCCAGTTGGGCGGGGGGTAATTGTGGCGGCAGACGGGGTGAAAGGCAGCGGACGCCCCAGCTCCGAGAGCTGATCAGAGGTCGGCTTCGTCGAGCTTGGCAACGCGCATGAAATGGCGGAGCAGACCGATCTTGAGCGGCTGGTTGCGATGAACGGGGATCGAAATGCGTTCGGGGCAGCCTTCCTTGCCATAGACATGATGGCTGCCTGTCACTCGCTTGAGCTCCCAACCTTGCCGCTCAAGCGCGCGGCCAAGCTGCTTTCCCGAGATCGTCTTCAAACCGCGATCTCCACGACTCGGGCGCTTGCGGTCAGGGATTTGGGCTCAACATCGACCGCCAGGCAAGCCTCGACGGCATCGTAGAGGTTCCGCAGTAACTCTTCGAATGTATCGCCTTGGGTGGCGCAACCTGGAATCGAAGGGACCTCGGCCCAATAGCCGCCTTCGTCTGCATCGTGGACAATGACCTTGATCTTCATGGAAATCACCTCGAATTGGCATCGGGTGCTCGCCCGATGCGTCTGGTCCCCAATCCTACATCGCCTCCTTGGAACTTGGCAGCAACCTTAGCGAGCTCGCTGGGCGAGCGGGCGATCCAACCCCCGAAGGATAGTCAGCGATCGGCTTCGTCGTCTGAAGCAAGCGGCTATACTTGACGAGCTGTGCCAGCTCTGCTTGCAAGAGCGCACGAGAACGACTTAGCAAACCCAGCGCTCACGCTGCTGGTTCCGCTGCTACCCCTCGCGATATTCAGCTGGCAAGACGCCCCAGCACTACGGCATGCCCCCGGTGGCGGTCGGTAGGGCCGGCAAGCTGGCGACAGCGTCCGGGTTGGGAGCAGCCTGTTCCGCCACTTTCTGATCAGCCAATGGCTTGACCTCGTAGTCGCTCGCCTTGCGCACCGCACCGTCAGCACCCAACTCGAAAGCTTCGGGCCGCTGCAGGTCGTAGATCACGATCGCTTCGGCAGCATGATTGGCGGCTGGATCCGCCGCGCGTGCGATAGCGACCGCTTTGTCGCGGGCGTTGTCATCTGGCTTGTACTTGCGGTAGAGCTGGAAGTGCTTCTGGGCTTTTTCGGTATCGCCTAGCTGCTTGGCAAGCAAGTCCATGTTGTAGTGGGCGGTCATGTCTTCGGGCTCGAGCGCCAAGGTCCGTTCAAAGTAGCTCATCGCCTCGCGCAAATAAGCCTCGCGCTGGGCCTTGCGGCTCTCACCGCGCTCCTGTTTGGCGCGCTCGAACAAGGTTTGCCCGAGCTCGTTTAAAACCCGATAGTCCTGACTGAAATCGAACTCCCGCTCGCGGGTTTCTTTGGTATCGCCCTCGATGATGCTCTTGAAGTTCTTGATCGCCTCGTCGAGATAGCCATTCTGCTTGTTGACCAGGCCGGTGAACCAGGCAACCGACCACTGCGGTGCCGGCGGATTGAACTTGGATGCGCGGTCGAGCGCGGCAATCGCCTTGTCTTCCACGGTCCCTTGTTCGAGGTAGACCCGCGCCAGGTTGAGCGGACCATCCGGACGTCCCAGCTTTTCGACTTGGGCAAAAGCTTCTTCGGCCTGGCGCAGCTGGCCCTTGGTCTTGCCGCCCTTGAGCAGGAGGCCGATGCCGTAGTCGTTCCAGCGCTGCCATTCTGGAATCGCCGAGGGCTGGTTGGTCACCTCGGCCGCCACCCCGGCCACCGGGAAGGTCAATCGGTCGACCGCCAGAGTCAGGATCGGCAGATCATTGACAAAGTCCTGGCCGAACACATGTTTCATGTAGGTGGTGTCAAACTTGCGATACTGCAAGCGGACCTCAACCTCGATCGGCCCCTGTAGGTCCTTGGGCACGGTCAACCCATAGTGCAAGCTGTCAGCCGCGCCGGGGTTGATCTGGTGGTTGTACAGCGGAATGAAAATATCCTGGGCATTCCGCCGGTCGATGCGCTTGCCGTTGCGGTCGAGCATGTAGACGTTGACAAAGTGCGACCAGGGGTCGACCCGGTTGTCAGGTCCAAGCCCGCCACTGCGGCCGATCACTTTGTCCCCGCTTTTGACCACGACGTCCAGCCACAGCTCGTTCGAATCGGCGGTCCCCTGGGTTAGCGGATGCCCCATCTTCACGGTGCGCACCACGGTTTCGAGCAAGTAGGACTTGCCCGGTTCGAGCTGCGGCACTTGCGGCCGGAGCGGCGCGATCAGCTGGCCTTCGATCGTCCCGCCTTCTTTGAGGCCGAAAATGTCGACCCGCATCACCCCTTCATTGAACTTGCGGTGCTGCTCGTTGACCCACTCGGGCAGCTTGAGCAGGTGCGGGAGCGCGGTGTTGGCGCTGGGGAACTGGTGGTCGTGTGCTTTGAGCCCACCGGTGTTGTCGAAATCCTTGGAAGCAAACTGCGTCGACGGCGCGAGCTTCATGTGACAGCCATTGCAGTTGTGCTCGGCTTTGGGCGGGTAGTAGAAGCTCGTGATGCCGTGCCCCGAGACCCCGCTCAAGTGATAGGTGTCGTAGTGGTTCTGACCGCGCAGCCACTTGTACTTGTTGAGTTCCTGCGGCAGATGCACTTTGTGACAGGCGCCGCAGTACTCCGCAGTCTTGTGCAATGGCTTGAGGAACGTCTTCTTGTGAAACTCGGGCTTGGCCTTGATCAGCTGGCGGTTGATCCAACGGAGCTTGGCGTTCTCGCTGTAGGCAAAGGGATAGTGCATCGGCTCTTCGATCGTGAAGTCGCTGTTGCCGCGCGGGCTGTTGACGTTGGTGATCGAATGGCACACCGTGCAGGTGATCCCGGCCTGCCCCGCCGGGTCCTTGACGTCGTCGAAGTTGGGATCGTCAAACTTGCCGCTGAAGAAGACTACGGGATCATGGCAACCCGCACAGAACCGCGACGCTTGGACATTCCCATCTTTTTCCATGCCCACCCGCCGGGTCTCGCGCACCGCAAACAGATAAGCGGGATTGTTGAAGGAGCTGAGGCGATGCGCACTCGCCGCCCAAGTGCGGTGCGAGTCTTCGTGGCACTCCTGGCAGTACTTGTCGTCCATCAAGACTTTTTCGGGGATAAAGTCACCGGTAGCAGTCCGCGCCAGGGACGGGAAGAAGTACTTTTCACCCGATGCCGGGCCCGCCACGTTCCAGCGCCGCGGATCTTGCGCTTGCCAGACCACCATGATCACCGCGAAAACTCCGGCCACCAGCGCCCAGCGTCGGCCGATCTGCCAGTTGATGCGTTTACCCGCGAGGCGATGGAGAACGAAAAGCCAGGCGGCAATCACCGGGGTTGCCACGTGGGCCCAGTAGGCGAAAGAGCGCAGCGCCGGGTCTTTGACCACGATCACCCCTTCGATCCGGGTCAAGACGATGCCGCTCGCGAGCAGGATCAGGGCCGTGGTAAACAACGCATAGCCAACCCTGACCGCCCGTCGGTTGGGTCGGTCATGGGCGTTTTTCATGTGGAAAATCCCGAAGATGATCACCGGCAGGATGATCAAAGCGCCGAGGATCAGATGGACCAAAAACATGTTCATGTAGAACCAGTTTTGATAGGTCTTCTTGGTCCACCACTCGAGCGCGGATACCCCCACGAGGTAAGTCGAGTTGATCGCGAGCAGAGCAAAGAGTCCAAAGACCACAAAGAGTAACTGCTGCAACCGGGGCCCGACCGCGGGGATGTATTTGCGCCGCTGCGGTGGTTGCGGAGGCTGTGCCTCAGGAGTTTGATGGTTCATATTCTCCATGATCTGTCCCCCTGCGGGTTCATAATTTCGACCAAGAACTCAGGCGTCGGCCATGCCCGGCCCACGCGAACTCGCTGGCGCTGCGTCGTCTGAGGTGGTGCTGGATAGCTGAGCTCGACCCCCCTGCAAGTCGCCCGCGACGTCACCGCCTCGGACATCAGGGCAACCATAGCAGAGTTCGCCCTGAAGAGGTAAGTAGCAAGCGCTATGCCGCCGGGTCCTGCCCAGCGCACCCAGCGCACCCTGAAAGCCCGTGCTAACAATACGGCAAGGCGTGATAAAAAATGCCATCGCGGTTTGCATCCAGCCGACTCATCCCTTGCGGACGCAAGCTGCCGCGAAACCACGACCCGCGGCTTGTCCCCTGGGGATGACCCGTCCGGCAACGACGACGTCAGTGCGGCTGGATCAGCGTCGCCAAAGGCTCCTGCTGATCGCTAATCGCTAGACGTTGACGGGTTTTTCGACCGGAGATCAGATCGGTTTTTCGGGGTTCTCGCACGGAGTAAAGCCGAGCTGGAGTGGGACCGGGCCCAAGCCACGCTGACGGATCATCCACTCGCAGGCCCGGACACAGTCACCGCATTCCAAGCAGTGATTGCGTCCGGGGGCATCTTCCAGACCAAGACCAGGGCGCGGACCTGCAGGCTCTTGCAAGGCGCGCGGACGGAGAGCTACGGGGCAGACGTGGTCGCACGCATTGCACTCGATGCACGTCTTGTTTTGGTTGTGAAAGCCGATGCCGAACCACCGCGCGGGCGAAACCAACGAATAATAAAGCCCGATCGGGCAGACGCTTTGACAGAATTTCCAGCGCCAGACGCGGCCATGGGCAAAGGCCGCAGCCACGCTGAGCAGGAGCAACCCCCAGGTGATTACCAGGGCTTGAGTTGAACCCTGCCAGAAAACCCGCAAGTCCACCCACCAGGCTAGGACCGCAAGCACCAGCACTAGGCTGAAGAGCGCACCTCCGCCCACGGCGCGCCAGCGTTCGGCGGGGGCTGGGCCCGCATCTTCGACCGCTTCCCCCCAACGGCTGAGCTGGCCGATCGGGCACCCCCAGCCACAAAACAAGCGTCCGCCGACCCCGTTGACCAGGAAGGTGATGACGTACATCGCCCCAATGCCGACGATCACGCCGGCAAGCCCCTGCTTGAAGGTTGCTGGCACACCCAGCAAGAAATGCTGACCACCCCACAGGTCAACCCGCGCTAGGCCCGAGAGCGGCACCGCCACCAAGACGGTGAGCGAAGCCGTCATGCCCAAAGCTCGCCGAAAATCGTAGCGATGCGGCGTGCGGCGGATCGCGCGCAGCACCTTGAGGCGGGGAGACCGAGATGAGCGGGTTTGCGGGGTCCGAAGTTGGCTGGGGGGATGCATCCGGCAAGCTCCGATGCACGACCCTACCAAGTTTTTGACCCGCGGCTTCGACCCCAACGGGTAGACCACTTCCCACCCTGCAAGGTGGGTGATACCACCGACAGCACACGAACGCAGGGCTGCTGGCGGGTGGGCCCTTGACCTTCCGTAACTAAGAGTGATGGCTGCAGTGCGGCGCAGCATCATCGCACCGCGCATCCATCGCCCCACCAAGCTTTCACCGGATCCATATTCGCCAAGTCGAACTTGGCGTAGGAGATATCGACATGACCAGCCCTCCTCTACGAACTTCCGAATTACTGCCGCCGAGCCTCCCGGTCGAGGAGTTGTTCGCGGCGCGCGCCCGCGAACGGCCGCACCACTTCGCCATGCTCGCGGGCAATCGCCGGTTGACCTACCGGCAGCTCGACCGCCGCGCCAATCAGCTCGCCCGTCAGTTGCAAACCCTGGGCGTTGGCCCCAACGTCCTGGTCGGCCTGATCGCCAAGCGTTCCCCCGAATTCCTGATCGGCATGCTCGCGACCCTCCGCGCCGGGGGCGGCTACTTGCCTCTCGACCCGACCCTGCCCCAAGGTCGGATCGCTTTCCTGCTCAAAGACGCGCGGCCGCGGGTGCTGCTCGCTCAGCGTCGCTGGGGCTGGCGCTTGCGGTCCACTTCCGCAACCGTCCTCGACCTCGACCCGCAGGTTGTGGACCTCACGGCGGACGATGACGAGGCGCCTTCGCCCCGTGCTGCTGGCCACCATGCAGCCTACGCCGTCTATCCTGCAGGCGCGCATCCCAGCCTGCAACAGGTTGTGGTCCCACGCCGTGCGCTCGCTGACTTCACGACCATCGCGCGCACTCGGCTTGGACTTGCGGCCGAGGACTGGGTCCTCCATACAGCACACCACCACCATCGCGCAGAAGCGATCTACCCGGTCCTGACCAGCGGTGCAACCCTGGTGCTGCGCGAGGACGGCTTGATTTCGGTGGCGGCAGTTCTCGCGCAATGTCGGAAGTGGGGCATCACCGCGCTGATCCTGCCCACCGCTTTCGGACATGAAGTCGCGCGCGCTGCCTTGTTGCAAGACCAGGCGCTGCCTGCGACCGTGCGCCGGGTGATCATCAACGGCGAGGCGATCCGGCCCGAACAACTAGGGGCCTGGTATAAGTTGCAATTGGCCCATCGAGGTCGGCGCCGCGCCGTGGATCCGCCCAACAACCTTCCCATCAACCTGTAGCCGCAGCCGTTATACGCGCGATTCAGTGACGTGCGTATAACGGCTACAGATTCTGACAGGGTCTGCGTTAGCGCCACAAAACTCGGGACAACCCGAATTGTGGGGGAGGGCGAGTCAGGGTCGGCACAGATCGCGCAACGGCTCGCGCAACTCGGGCGGGAAGTGCGCGATGACTTTCTCAATCCGGCGCTTGGCCTGAGGGTACTTGCCCAAGGCTTCCCACGCCAGCTGAAGGTCTCCGGGCCGATCCGCGAGCAAAAGCGCGAACAGCAGGTTGGCTTGGAGCAAGTCTTTCTGGGCACGAGTCTGCCAGGACACCCCGCGCTCTTCCGCAACCCACAGCTTGTGGAAAGCAAAACGAGCGGGCTGGGGGATGTTGACCAGAATGCTGGTCTTGCCCACCACTGCAGCTTGTACCGGGTGTGCAATCAGGTAGTCGAGAAAGCGCAGCGGATGCGCCGAGACCTTGAAAGCGGGCAAATAGATCGGTCCTGCCTGCTCCCGGCCGCGGAGCGGAGTGACGAAGTCGATGCGCAACTCCTGGCCGCGAATTTTGAACGAAGTCGAGGGCTTTCGTGGGTCGAGCGCAGGGATTGGGTGGACCGCAAAGCTGGCGCGGAGGTGCTCCTCGACTGCCGTCGGTGCTACCTCGCCGAGAATTGCAACCGCAATGGCAGGATCCTGTGCGATGTCGATGTCCTGGGTTCTGAGCGCAGTCGCGGCAAGGCGGACGCCGAGGAGGTTGCCGTAGACAGCAAAGGCATGGGTTCCGATTAGGACCCCGCCGCGCCGGAAAACACTCGCTTCTGCGAGCAACTCGAACACCCGCCCGACGGCGGCGCTTTCGGTGGTTGCTCCCCCCGCGCGCAGCATGGCGCAGAGCCGCTCGCGGGCCAAAGCTTCTACCCGCGCGGTGCGCGCTTCCGCGATCCCAGCGCGCAAAGCTTCTGAGTCAGGACCAAGATAGTGTTGTTTTTGTTGCGCCCCTACGGTTTGTTGCAGATACCAGTAAGTGCGCCCACGGATCTCCTTGCTGACAAACGTGCCGGACGGTAGCCCCCGCACCACGGTTTCCATTTCTGCCTGGATCGACTGCGCGAGAAGCTCGGCATAGAGCGTCGAGACGGTTGCGGGAAGATGGGTAAAAGCAGGAGCGGGTTCTTGCGGCATGGGCGTCCTCGTTATACGCAGGATAGCACAAACCAACGTATAACCACGGCCGTTATACGCACGATTCCAGGACGTGCGTATAACGGCGGTGGCCCCCGCCGGGCCGAGGCGCGCGGGTCAGTGCGGTGTCTGCGCGGGCTGGCCCAGCGGCGGGAACCAGCGCAATCGGTCGGCCTCGCGACCGAGCGCGGTTTTGCTGCAGCGGCGTACCAACGCCTTGTAAAAGCGATCGGCCTTGGCGGCATCGAGGTTTTTGAGCCAGGTGCCGGCGGTGGCGAGCACCTCGGCGGTCAGGTCGTCGTCATCGGGCATCGCCTCGGCGGCGCTCCAGGCGAGATCCGCGGCCAGATAGCGGTAGTGGTAGCGCAGATAAGGCTCCACCCGCGAGCCATCGACGCGCGCGGTCTCCTCTGGGGGGGCCTGCGGGCGCAAGAAGGCGCCCAGGTCGAACCCCCCGCCCTCGGCGGCCCAGTCGGGGTCGAGCTCGGTGCCGATCAGCTCCAAGCCCTGGCCGCGCAGCCGCTGCGCCACTTGCCAGAGGGCGTCGGCACGGCGCGCGGGCGCACAGGCGGTGTCTTTACTGCACCCGAGCCAGCTCGCGATCTTCTCAGCCACGCTGCGCAGCTCGGGGGTCGGGTAGTACGCAGCCGCGGCGGCCCAGCGGCCTTCGCGCGCCAGCCGGCGCGCGAGCAGGTGGCGCA